>NZ_QTNE01000019.1:0-112540 GCF_003603495.1 Bacteroides sp. AM41-16
AGTTAATACTTTATTCCTTGCTGACACAGTTTAATTTACATCCTCTCAAGAAAACTATTTTTCTCCTGATTCTCTCGTCTCCTTAGTTCCATTTGGGGCTAACTTATTAATTAATTCAAATGTTCCAGAAGAACAAATACCTATATCCCAAAAGAGAAAGAAGAAATATCGCAAATTATAAACTGCTTTTGTATCCTGCAAAAGCTACATTTTTGCATACCTCTGCAAATTTTAATATTTTCAACCTCACTTTATACAAAATTCTTTGGATCATCGCATAACGTAATAGTTTTTTTGTTATTTTTGTGCATACTTAAAACTGATACACAATGGACAAAGAACGAAAAATTGCTTTTTACACTTTAGTAAAAGATATGTGGGCTAATAATGCTGACGGATTAGAAGGATTAATTCCTTTTTATGAAATAAAAGAAGTATTTAATTACATTGATGGGCGCAAAAGAAGATCTTTAAAGTTGAAAAGTAACAAAGCTTGTTCTTTGGAGTCATTTAGTATGAAGCAAGATTCTAAAGATTCTTCTATCTTGATAACAGGGCTATTTAAAAGTGCTGCATATAAATATCGTCCCCCCTATTGGGATACGGAAACAGACGAAGAACGAGAGAGTCCTAAAAAACAAACAGAAGGAGAAAAAGAAAAAACACATTTTGCAATAAAAATAACAAATGATGAGGTTTTCTTATTGGTAGAAGTTAATGGAAATGGTGTATCAGTCAATAATATCATAAGCTATTTAAATCAATTTACACGGGAATATTTGAAGAAAAAGAAAAAAACGAAGAATTTTACGGTAGAATATACAAAAATAGCTCGTGATAATTTTATATCAGAGCTTGAAAAGTTAAAACGAGCAACATCTATTGATGTCTTCTTCAATAAATCATTATTAGGAAGTCGCGCTCTTCAGTTTTCAGAAAGAACGTCAGCTATACAAGACCAAGTTAAATTGACTTTAAAAGCGGAAAGAAATAAAAGTGCAAAAGAAGTAGGTATTGATATTTTTAATCGCTTGAATAGACAAAAGAAGAATAATGCACAAGAGGTTTCCAAAATAAGAATTTATGGAAAAAACGAAAATGACAAAGATACATTTATTGATACAACTTTTATGGAAAAAATAGAACCTATTAAGGTGTCTATAAATGAATCAACAGGTCAAGTGCAAACTATGGAAATATATCGTTTTCTTAAATCTTTAATTCTGCCTTTGTAAATTATGGAGTATATATTACTTTTTATAGATTTTCTAAGGACACGTGAAAAAAGGATTTTCTTAGTGAATGTTATTATTCCACTGATTGTAAGTATTATTGTTTTTTTGTATTCGGATTCATGCCGCTTCTATAGCGTTGTTGATGCTATTCAGAGTGATATTCTTTCAGTCATTGGCATTCTATTAGGTTTTACAATTTCTGTATTTGCTATATTCCTAACTTCCGAAGGAGCAAATATAGAAAAAGCTCGAAATAGTTATATAGAAAAAGTAAAGTTAGGTTCTGAACCTGTTTCATTATATAGAGCTATTACTATTAATTTCACTTATATAGTTGTAGTAGAAGGCTTTTTACTGTTGATTGGCATGATTTATCCAATATTTTTCTCAACTACTTTCTTAGTCGGGAAAATATTATTCTCATTTAATGTATTTTTATTGATTCATTGTATATTAATGACTTTGAGATTGATTTTGGATTTTTATTTTGTAATTACAAAAAAATAGTATGATACATATAGATAATGTTATTTTAGACAAGATATGCTTACATAAAGTAGGTAATAAAGTAGAAGAGGAAGGCGTAATCTTTTCAAAATCACCATTGTGTGTAAATGAGAATATCAGTAAGTTGCTTGTTAATTATTTTTTTGCTAATTTCAAGAGCAATGAGTATTATAACCTATTTCATGATTCTGATCTCAATTTAAATGAGATTTTCGTATATGCAAGCAATATATTTGACAACAAAGATTCTATTCTACAACAATCTAAAAATATAGCAAAGCACCTATATAATAAGTCTATGCATCCTAAAATTAATGGAGGAGAGCTTTATATTGCATATTTTAAAGACTGTGTAATAGATGGTCAATTAACAGATGGAGTTGGAATTTTTAAATCTGAAACCAAAGAAACCTATCTAAGAGTTTTTTCTACAGGGGATGATTTTGAAATTAATAGTGATTTTGGTATTAATATTAATAAATTGGACAAGGGATGTTTGATCTTTAATTTAGAGAGAGAGAAAGGTTTTTTAGTTGGTATCGTTGATAATTCCAGTAAAGGTTCAGAAGCTCGTTATTGGAAAGATGAATTTTTGCATGTAAAGCAGAGAAATGATGAATATTATTATACTAACAATATTATTTCATTATGCAAAAATTTTGTGTCTAAAAACAAAAATATAGATAATGTACAAAAAGCAGATATACTTAATAAAGCTGTATCGTTTTTCTCAAAAAACGATTTCTTTGATATAGACGAGTTCTCTAACCAAATAATTCAGGAACAAAGTCTTAGAGATGAATTTCAAAGCTACAAGAAAACATTTGAAGAAGAAAGAGAAGTTGTAATTGCGGATGATTTTACAATTTCAGAAAATGCGACTAAGAAACAATCAAGAAGCATTAAAAACATAATCAAATTAGATAAAAACTTCAAAATAACAATAGATGGTGATATTAGATATTTAGAGAAAGGTTTCGATGAACATCGCAAATTAAATTTCTATAAGCTTTTCTTTAGAGATGAAGAATAGATTTTATATTTTTATTTGCTAATACAATAAAAACAAATAACTTTGCCCCCAGTATTCTCCATGAGCAAACTACCGCAAAAGCACGTAGAAATTTAGTGGGATAATTCATGGGATATGCTTGAAGCAAGAAATATAAAGTTTTAAATATCAGCGTGGTAACTCTCTTAGGAGAATCCCAGGCGGATCACAGAAACGCTGGACAGAAATGGACAGTAAATGTACAACTCCTACAATATCAAGGTATTGTAGGAGTTTTTCTTTATATAATGTCTGTGACCTAAGACACGAAAAGGTCACAAAAAGACACACTTTCGTGACCAATTCGTGACCTGTCCACCCTCTAAGATTTTAGGTCACGGAATGTCCCAAATTGGCGGTTTGTTGTCTTGATTTGTCCGTACTGCAAATATCTCATTTTCAGTTTATCAATTTAAGTTTGTAACTAAAAAAAAGAGATTATGAGAAGTACTTTTAAGCTACTCTATTTCGTCAAACGAAATGCAGTAAAGAAGAACGGTAATGCACCGATTATCGCACGTATCACTATCGACCAAGTTGTAGCCCAGTTTAACACCAAACTGGAAATAAATCCGGCTCACTGGAGCGTGGAATTAGGCAAGGCTTCCGGCAGAACCGCAGAAGCCGTACACATCAATTCCATGCTGGAAAGTATTCGTAGCACAGTTCATCAACATTACCATGCGTTAATGGCGCAAGACGGATATGTAACCGCAGAACTGGTAAAGAACGCTTTTTTAGGCAAGATAGCAAGGGAACGGACTTTGATAGAGTTCTTCAAACAGCACAACGAACAGTATTTGCAAAAGGTCAAAATGAATACCGCAGACAAGACCTATTCACGTTATGAACTGACAAAGAAACGGCTTATGGAGTTTATGAAGTTTAAATACTCCGTTTCCGATATGCTCATTAAAGATATAAATGTGGTATTCATTGAAGATTTCCTGTTGTATATCAAGAATAACTATGGGTGCAGCCATAATACGGCTATGAAGTTCGTACAACGTTTTCGCACGGTAGTAAACTTTGCCAAGAATACGGGTTTAGTGACTGCCGACCCTTTCGGGAGTTATCGGGTAAGGTTTGAACGTACCGATAGGGATTACCTGACTATGGAAGAAATTACCACCATTTACAACCACGAGTTTAGCTCTAAACGGTTGGAGCAGGTACGTGATTTGTTCATTTTCAGTTGTTACACGGCACTTTCCTACATTGACGTATGCGAGTTAAAGCAGGAGGACATTCGCACCGGATTTGACGGTAATTTGTGGATTATACGGAAAAGACACAAAACAAATGTTACATCTACCGTCCGATTGCTGGATATACCAAAAGCCATATTGGAAAAGTACAAAGACAAATTGCCAAACGGTAAGATTTTACCAGTTATCAGCAATCAGAAAATGAATGATTACTTAAAAGAAATCGCAGCCATTTGCGGAATTGAAAAGACCTTAACCTATCATGTCGCAAGGCATTCTTGTGCGACTTCGGTACTGCTTGCCAATGGTGTTCCCATTGAAACGGTATCTAAGATTTTAGGTCATACCAATATCCGGACTACTCAAATTTATGCGAGGATTACCAATTTGAAGGTAAGTAACGACATGGAAATGTTGGCTCAAAAGCTGGACGCTGCACACAGGATTGCCAGCCGATGAAATCATGTTATCGTCAGATAACAGCAAGGTGTGATTTGTGGCACACAAATCTGTTTTCCGTGCCGCAAAACACCTTGGGCAAATTCACTCCGAAGTCGTGTTGCCAATGAAAGAAAGACATTCCCTAACTAAAGATTTTTTCGCTCGTCGGGACGGGTGGTCCCGCCCCTTGCCGCTGGGCGTTCCCCGACCGATGAGTTTATTTTTGTAATTCTGCAATCTTGTTTTATTGAAATATTGATAGCTTGATTGATTGAAAGCAAGATTTCAATATGGCTGGATTGAACAAATCTATCAACCAATAATGAAAGAAAGCAATATGGAAAACGAGAAAACACCCCTGCATGTCGCCTTTTCCACCCAAAAGGGCGGGGTCGGCAAAACCACCTTTACCGTGCTGGCGGCGAGTTACCTCTACTACCTCAAAGGCTACGATGTGGCGGTGGTGGATTGCGACTACCCCCAACACTCCATTGCCGGGATGCGCAATCGGGATGCCGAGCAGGTCGGGGCAGATGAAGATTACAAGCGCATGGCGTATGAACAGTTTACCCGGCTGGGGAAGAAAGCCTACCCGGTGCCGTGCAGTTCGCCCGAAAAGGCGATAGTCACGGCTGACGAGTATGTAGCCACAGCCGGACACGTGCCGGATATTGTCTTTTTCGACCTGTCCGGCACGGTGAACGGCAGCACTCTATAAGAATGGCTACTTACCAAAATAACATTTTACATTAGGAGATAATACACCCCTCAAATCATCAAATTTTTTAATTTTCAATTCGTTCAAAATATTTCTTAATTTCTCGCCAACTTCATTTCCATTATGTTCCAAAGGATTGTCGAAAGCCAAGTGTGCGTCCAATTTTCCATTATCAACAAACCAATCTACATATACAGACAAAGGTCTTGGTCCATCCCATTTATTTCTATCAAATCTGTAGTTTAAAGCTTTACAAGCAAAATAGATAGTTTGGAATTTTGCATATTCTTCTATTGGTTGTAACATTTTCAAACATGTATCTTGAGTTAGATTCTCATCATCAATATTCAAAATATAATTCGCCACTCCTGAATTCTTAATAATTTGACCATTTACAGAACTATTTTTCTTATTTTCTGACAGGTTAATTCCTGCAAAAATATCGTATTTTTGTTCTTCAGTAAGTTTTAAAGCACCAGATTTTTCACCGCTTAATTTATTCAGTAGTTCAAACTTCCAGCCTAATTTCATTGTATGTGCTCCTGTTTTACCTTTTTTCTCAAAATAGACCAAATTATCGGCAACAAAAGAATCCTGTATAGAAAGTAAACATTGCTTAATGATGCCTGAAGCGTCTTTCCCAAATATTTCACAAGCCCTGTCAAAAGACATCTTATTTTCTAAAAAATCTGCATTTTTTTGTTTAACAGATATTTTTATTTCCCTGGCTTCTCCATCAGAAGCTATCCCTTTAATATAAACATCTGTTTTACATTCACCACGCGCAGGACGAGGTTTCCCACAAAGTGCAACTTGATATTTTTTCCCCTCAAAAGAAAAGGTCGTTCCTACAGGGAATAGTTTTTCTACACAATGTTCTGTATTGATAAAATCAGGCATAATTATAATAAGTCTTTAAGTGAAACATTCAATGCTTTTGCGATTTTGTCCGCAACTCTTAGAGACACGTTCCTTTTACCTTTTTCAATATCAGGTAAATAGGTTCTATCAATATCAGCCATATTGGCTAATGTCTCCTGTGATATTTTGAGAGATAGTCTTCTCTCCAACACTTTCTTTCCAAAAACTTCATTTATATCCATAGCGGTGCAAAATTATGAGGGTGTAGACAATCACACAACGGACTATTGTCTACAATGGATTTCTAAGTGATTCTTTTAAAGAAAATTACAATAACTCTATTTGCTTCAGAACAGAAACAAAGAAGGGAAAGTATTAAGAATACGAGATTTTATGCAATTAGGCATTTATTCTATAAATAAAATCTTGAATAGGAGTAATATATGGTATAGCTTTATTGTGGTTTTTTCCTTTAATCTGCACTTTTGACAAATCTACACCTACAATGTTTATGCTTTGGGCACTTTCCAACCGAAAAGCAAAATATTCCTTACCTGAGGGCATAAAACCTAATTTAATCAAGTCGGATGCAGATATTAGTTTTGGGTAGTCAGGAATGATACGAAACAAAAACTTGTTATTATGATTATGTAATAGTAAATAAATGGGATAGGACATGCCTATGGGGATTTGTAACGCTCCACGGCGCAATCCGGCACGCACATAATAAAGTTTGTTTTTCAAAGTTTGTCGAAGTTGATTATTATCCTTGTAATAAGCAACTAACACATTAATGGTTTCTGCTTTTCTTTCTTCAACAGAGACCAATGCTTTCTTTATTGACAAAGCTAAGAATTTAGCCAAACGAGGTGGTACAGCATTGCCAACCATTTTATAGCCGTCTTTTATATCTTCATAGAAAAAGCGGAATTTATCCGGGAAAGTTTGGATTCTTGCACATTCCCGAACACTTAGCCTGCGATATAAATGTTCTGCTCCTTGCTGAAAAACACGTTGGGTTTGTGATATATATTTCATTTTGGGAGCTTGTGGGTGAAGGGGGCAGTTCTTTGCCTGCGCTTGTATTGTAAATGAAGTTTCATCCCAGGAGCGAACACGATTACGTGCCATGAATTTTGCATCCCATGGACCTGCAAAAATGTCATGGTTAAGCCACTTCCTATATTCTTGGTCCACACCTTCATTTGTATATGGGTGAGGATTCTCCATTATATCTCCAATTGCCTTTCTTAATGTGACATAAGGTTTTCCGAATGGCTTTGGAAAATTGAACGTACAGTTCAACTCTTTTAAGAAACCGACAACAAACACACGATAACGGTCTTGGGGAATATAATAGTCTGCTGCATTCAATAAAGAATAGTTTACTACATATCCAGCTCCTTCAAGAGTAGAAAGGAATGATAGGAATGTACTAAAATGTTTGTCGTTTATAATCCCTTGTACATTTTCGATGAGAAAGAACTTTGGATGCTTTTCTTTTATCAATCGGACATAATCAAAAAATAATCGCCCCCGTTCATCATCCAATCCTAATTGTCTTCCTCCCTCGCTCCACGATTGGCAAGGAGGTCCTCCGATAAACCCATCGCAATCGGGTATATCTTCTCCTTTTAATTTTCGAATGTCTGACTTACACAAATAAGTATTTGGGTGATTGAATTGATAAGTTTTATGTATTGCTTCATCAAATTCATTCGCCCAAACAACTTCATAGCCTGCTTGCTCAAAGCCAAGGTCTAATCCGCCACATCCTGCAAAGAAAGATGCGACTTTCATTCCTTTAAGCAATGACAATTCCTTTTTCCACCAATGTTTTCCTTATTTGCATAGCCACATGGTAAGCCAAATTAACGGGAACTGCATTGCCTATCATTTTATAGGCATAGTTTACGTCTTCGTATACAAATTTGAACTCATCCGGGAAACTTTGTACCCGTGCAACTTCACGTACAGTCATCCTGCGATAAAGATGCTCACTCCCTTCTACAAACTTTTGCAGATTCTTTTCAACTTTTATCATCTTAGGTGCCTGTGGATGTAGCTGGCATTGGCGACCACTAGCTTGAACTGTAAAACCCGGTTCATCCCATGAACGTACTCTGTTGCGTGACATGAATATAGGTGAATATGCCCCTATAAAATATTCGTTATTAGGGACTTTACAAGCATTCCCATTAGTTTTGTTCTTTTCAAGTGCCGGAATCGCAGAATCTTGCAAATCCCAAATGCTTTCACGCAAAGTAGGTTTATGCTTTAAAGGGGTAGGATATTCAAAATCATGTATATCCAAATCTTTACGGAATCCGATGTAAAATACCCGGTCACGGTCTTCCGGTACATCGTAATCATTGGCATTAAGCATTTTCAAATTCACATCATAGCCCGCTTCATCAAACAATTTCATAAAACCACTAACGGCATCCGAATGGCGTTTGGCAAGCATTCCAGATACGTTCTCTGCAACAAAAAACAAAGGTTGTTTATCTCGTAAAATACGGATATACTCATAAAACAACTGACCACGGGCATCTTCTATTCCCTTTAACGAACCTGCTTCACTCCATGATTGGCAAGGAGGACCTCCTATTATACCAGTAATATTATCAGGGAATTCACAAGAAGGAATATCCCGGATATCCCCTTCGATTAGATTCACTTCCGGAAAGTTTGCACGGAAAGTCGGACAAATCTTAGCGTCAAACTCATTTGCCGTAACAGTTCTGAAACCCGCTTTATGAAAACCTAAATCTAAACCTCCTGCACCGGAGAAAAGACTAATTAATTCCATTATATTTCTATTTTATTTCCAAAGACAATTTATAGTTATTATAGTAGTAGGCATGCCTACTATTTGAATGTCAAATTTTAAACTTGGGACAACTTTCTTCTCTGCATTGTGTATGCGAAAAGAGAATTGCCAACCTCCATCCATATAAAGCTCAACCGTATTCGCTTTATTAGGGACAAAATCCAAACTAACAATGCGGGTAGGCAATGATGCAATAGGTATCTCCATAGATGCTTTTCGATATGTGCCATTTCGATTAAGAGTACCATGCAAATTGTAAGATTGGATTTGCGTTGTCCGCTGTTTGTCAATACTAATAACCTTATAAAAATCATGTTTTCCTAAAAGGTATTCAACTAATCTACTTGGTATATCTGGATGTATCTGATTTTGGAGATTTATTTCAGCAATAAAAGCTTGCAATAATGGTATATAAACATCATTTTCTTTATCAGGCAAATTGTCAAACAATGTATTTTTGTTTTTTTCTTGAACAAGATAAGTAAATACAGGTCTTACATCTTCCCAGTATTTTTGAGAACAAGGGATTCCATACCATTTTGCCCCAAAATCCAGCTTTTGGCTAAGGCGGCTATGTTTTACTGCAAAATGATTATGTTTAAGGCTCAATCCGATTTCCCATTGAATATTATGACGGACAATCAAAATGTCTCGTACATCTCCTTCTTTCCCCTTAGTATCTGATTGTATTCGCAATTCCAACACGTCACCTCCTTTTTCCATTATACGGGGTTCCAATTCAAAAATTTGAATGACAGCAGCATAAGAACTCACCTTGTATATATTTTTCATTTCAGGAGACAAGGTATTCCAAGCATATTCTGCTGCCAAATAACTACTGTTTTGGACAATATTTACAGGACGAAATTTGCCAATCTCTTCGCCAAGGCTCAATAGGCAAACAAATTCATAGGCTCTACCTTGGTTGTTACTTTTATCACTCATAGGATACTTATTCTAATTTCATTTTGCGAAGTTACTCTAAATCTTGCAGAATCCCCCCTTTCATCACACAAAAGTGAAAAACAGAAATAACAACTCTACAAAAATCCAGTATCTACCAATATCTATTTTCTATATTCTACTCTTTCCTCAGCCACCATGCCGGTGGCTTCCTTCTCCTCTATCTCATAAGGTTTTACCTTTTCCGATTTAAAACGCTCCAAGTACGTATGATTAATATGATATTCAATCTCCAACAACGTCTGCTGCCTCACCACCGGCTTCAATTGGCACTCCCAGACCGTCATCACCCGCCAGCCCAACTTCTTCAATTCCCCCTTGTTCCGTTCATCACGTTGCCTGTTGCGTTCAATCTTCTTGCGCCAAAACTCACTGTTGGAATGGGGAATATGACCATCCACCTCGTGCCCGTGCCAAAAACAACCGTGTATGAAAATCACGATGCCATACTTGCACAACACGATGTCCGGCGTGCCCGGCAGCCCTTTTACATTCTTGCGGTAATGGTAGCCGCGCGAAAAGAGGTAACGACGCACAATCCACTCCGGTTTCGTGTCTTTGCTCCGTATCTTCGCCATGACGGCAGAACGCTTCTTCTTGCTCCAAATATCCATAGCATAGCCGATTTATCCGGTTGCAAAAATAACCATTTCCTTCAACATCCCCGCCCTTACCTCCCGACAATCCACCGTTTTCGATAAATATGCCCCGCCTGATCGCATTTCCGCAAATCCTCCCTACATTTACCCCGTCTCCCCCGCAAGGTAGCTACCTTGCGGGGGCGGTACGAACAACAGTTACATTTAGTGCAAGGTGTAAGTATATATCTATATATAGCTTGCACCTTGCACTAACCTTAGAATGTTTATTTTCAACGGTTTGCATAATCCCAAAATAATGCGTACATTTGAACCCAAGATGTTGGCAGACAGACACTGGACAACAGCAGACAGTTTTTAAGGACTAAAGCGTGACGGACACAAAGCCTAAATTTCTGAAAGTACTGATATTGAGGAAGAAATAACGTTTGGTTCGAGCCCCAGGCGGATCACCAAAAATTCAGAGAGTTACATCAAAGTAGCTCTCTTTTTTTATGCCTAAATCGCACTGGTTTACATGGTTCAGTTAAAGAAGCCAGAAGTTCTTATTGAATATGAGAAGTGAATTTGAAGCTGAAACGGGTAGCGATTTATATATCCCCGTAAATGATGTGCTTGATAGAATTTCTTACCTGTTGGAGTGCCACGGGATAACTTACTCCCGATATGGAGACGGCAAGAAAGGCACAATGTGCAAGTTGTCCGAACCCATCATCAAAGACTATTTTGATACGAAGCGTAGCAATAAGGACGGCGCTAAAGTCAAATTGGATAGGTTCAAAAATGAACTATTAGACCAAGAGTAAACGAAGCGACGGATGGCGCAGCCATCCGGCACTTCGTGCCGTCTGACTGCCCCCCTCTTTTAGTCCCCCTTATGCCTACTGAGAAAAAGAATGCTTTAATAATTGTACTATCACCTCACATCGTCAATTAAAAAGACATATTCTGTTGGCAGCGTATATGTTCATAACTCTATTCCCGTAGCCGACCAATTACCCACCAATGCTCCGAAGTTCCTTTGATTGAATATTTAGGGAAAGACATAGAACGAGCCTTAGATGCAAGCGAAGAAATTCACTTGTGTTTAGGGTTTGTTCTTGTTAAATCCACTCAATCAATAACCTCCTTTCTTTAGCAGGACGGGGGTTAATAAATCGTTTTATTTCGCAGCTTCCGCACGCAGGCCGCTAAAAGGCCAGCACGGCACGGACGTAGTACTTATTCCGTTTGTCTGCCAAAGAATTAGAATGATAGCCAAATGTCATACAATGGCTCTCGTGTTTATAATCAGTACCGCTCCAATAGAAGTCATCTGTATTAAATTTACTGCCTCCGGCTTTCTCGAATTGGGCATCGAGGAGGGTGTCCATGTGGTAGTCTTCATCGAGATCGAGCGTTCCGCGGGTCATGATGTACATCTCATAATCACTGGGGAAGTACCAACCGCTGCAACCGACCGGTGTAGGATTGGTTCTTGCAAAAACTTCTATGGCATCATAGGCTTCGGTGCGTTGTCCTCCGTAATCCCGATACCATTGGATACAGCGGCTAGTATTGTAACCAAAAGTGTGGGTAGACTCAAGCATCAATTTCTTTTCCGCTTCCTGTCCGGTAGCCGCATAACTCACGAGCCATGTGTACGTATTGCCCATACTTGTAGAAGACCATTCTGTCTTACCAGCATTCGTGAGCGCCACCACAATGCCGTGCACGCAGCCGGGATGGTCGTGCATCAGCAGGTGGTCGCCCCGCTTATTGGCGGTATGCGTCCAATGATAGGAGTAGAGTAGACGATTAGGCTTCTCACCCACCCAGAAGACTACGCCGAGACAACTCTCCTGTTCATCACGGGACAGACTGCCATCTTCATTCCCGGGCAGGATGCTGCCGTCCTGCATATAGTAGTCACCCGCCGCTAACGGCCGCTCTTCTATCGCCTCATCGCCGTCAATCTCGTGGACGGTATATTTTCCGGGCTGAAGATTTAATTGGGAATAGTCAAAATAGAAAGTCTTCCGATTTCCCTTGTAGTAATACTCATACGGTCCCGGATCCGAGGCCGTAGGGGTGTTAGTATTCACCAGCAGGCGGGCCGTGCAGGGATTCTCCTGCCAATATACATTTTTATTGATCACCGCCGTGTAGCGGTAATAGCTCTTAGAAATCTCTTGGCCGTCTATCTTTTCGGTATAGGTATATTTCGTAGCTGGCACCTGAAGGATGAACAGAGACATGCGGTGCTCCATCGCGAAGCTGAGCGTGTGGTTGCTATACACACCACGGGCCGTCATCAGGTCGGAGGCGGTGTATTGGGCGTAGGTACTCTGGTTGATTTTAACAGGCCAATCATAGACTACAGACTTAAAGAAGTCTTCATCGCCGGGCGATACCCTGCCGCTCATATAGCTATTGTCCTGGTAGGGATAATAGGCATGATAACTCCTGTCGGGTGAGTATAAGAGCTGGGAAGTGCCGGCAGGCAGCGTCCACTTGCCTCCCTGTAGGGTAAGGCAGAGGTTCTCCACCTCCAGGGTTTTGTCCTTCACCACGTAGAGGCCGATGCGGTCGCCTTCGGTGAAGACGGTGCTGTAACCGCGTTCCTGGGCGCGGGTTTGTCCGGTGGCGTACATGCCGCCGTCGCTCACGGTGATGGTGAGGGGGCGGGCATCGGGGTCGGTGCCGGCAGGGGGCAGTTCGTCCAGTGCGTCGGACGTGCATGCCGCCAGCATCAGGATGAGGGCGCAGGCCAGGGATGCTGCCGGGGGAAATATGGAATGATGTTGTTTCATACGGTTTCTTTTTTTATTGATGAATTTAGTTGTTACTGTTCTACTCGACCGGATGCCACGTACCTCCTCCTTCTCCTTCCACGTCGATATTTTCGATACCTTCCGAGGTCACGGTGAGGCGGTACTCGTACATCTTGCCACTGAAGAAGTCCGCTTCGCCTGCGGCGGGGGTGTAGTAAAAGGTCTTTCCTCCGATGACTATTTTCACGAACTTCTGTCCCGACTTGTTCTGGGGAGGAAGCAGGGCGCGCACGGTGCGTACGTATCCGTCGGCGGCAGGGGTCACTTCGTTGGGGGTGATGCGGTCGATGTCGGGGGTCACTTGCCCTGCGGTTCCATTGCTGAAATCGATACTCCCTCCCGTGCACGTGAGGTTTTCAAAGGTTACAGTGGCGCGCTGCAGTTCATCGTCGGTCACGCCGTTGCCCGCTTTGAGGTGTACCACCACTTTGGCTATGACGTGGCGGAAAACGAGGGTCTTATCGGGGGACGTTACGGCGATGCGGAGGTAGGGAGCAGCCATGCAGTCGCTATCCTGATATCCTTCATCTCTCTGGTCGGCCTGTACAGAGAATGAAACAATATTCCTCGACAACGGATATAACCCTTGAATCCCCTTTTCCTCATCCGGGCTTACCCAGTTGGATAGGGCTCCATTCATAATCAGCTTTCCATCGGAATCGACGGAGGAGTATACATCCTGAGCCGGCCCGGAGAAGCTAGAGCTAATCCACAGCCTCACCCTTTCTCCCCCTTCCCACCTGTTTTCAGTGGTAGCCCGTGTCTGGGCGTTGGCGGAGGAATATCCCTCTACGGCTGCGTAGAGTTCCAGCGGCACGCCGCCTTCGGGCCATGCCGCATCGTCATCGCCTGTGCAGGCAGCCAAAACCAAGGCTGCCCACAGGTACATTATATATATTGGTATGTTCGTCTTCTTCATTTTTTTCTTTATATTTATTGTTTACGGATTACTCCTGAAATGCAGAGCCTTCTACGGGTGCGCCTATGGTTTCCCAGTTCTTGATGTCGGTTTCCAGCGTCAGGCCGTAATAGTCCACGGTTATCTTATAGATGTACCGCTTGCCGCTTTGCAGCTCCAAGGCATCTCCGGCGGGGATTTTGTAGACGAAGTTCGTATTGTCCGCCAGCTTCACGCGGATAAAGACGGTGCCTGCGGTTAGTTCCTGGGGCACCACGATGGCTTCAGCGTACTGGAGATTGGTGGCGTTAAAGTCTGTCGTCACCACCGTGGGGATGGTAATCGGAGTGGCGGGGTTGGGGTTGGCAGCGAGGGCTATCATCGCCTGGCGTTCGGTCTTGTTACTCATGTCAGCGGCTTTCTTGGGGGTGAAGGTGGCCTTCAGGGCGGTGTTCTCCAGGGTCACGATGGCACCGGAGAGGTCGGGGGCGCCGTTGCCGCGCTTCAGCACTACTTCTACTTTAGATAGCAAATGGTAGAAAGTGAGGGTCACGTTAGAGGCGGTGGGGGCCACGTTCCGCTTGGTGGAATAGAGCAGGTCGGAGGCGGCGTAGGCGGTTTTCGTGGTCTGGTCGGCCTTCACTTCGTGGGACACCGATGCGGGGAAGGCTTTTCCCACCGGGGCAGGGTTGGCATGGATGGCATAGATGTTCACGGGGTCGGGCGAGATGTAGTACATGTCGCTGGCGTAAGTGAAGCCGCCGGTGCCGTCGGCGGTGAGCAGGTTGTTCTGGTAGAGGGGGAGGTTGTTGTTGTCGTCCACCCAGGCAGATACTTGCAGGCCTGCGCCAAGCTGTGTGTCGAGGCCGTAGGAACGGGTCTGGGAGGTGATGCCGCTGGTGAGGCGGATTTCGCCGTTCCAGTTGTCGGTGGTTGCTTCGTTGTCGTTGTTGCAGGCGGCAAGCGCAAGGGCTGCTGCGGCAATGATTGATAAATTTCTAAGTTTCATAATCTTACATTCTTAGTATTATTGATTCAATTGTTCGTTTCCATTCCGGCCGAGCCGTTTTCACCGTCTTCGCCATTGCCCGGCGTCCAGTCGGTAATGGTGGCAGAGAAGTCCGCTTCCGTAGGTGTTTCCACTATTTTCCCGCCCAAGGCGAGTGGCTTATGCTTGTCGGCGTTGAAGGTGGCAAGCTCCGTGGTGAGATCACTGTCGAGAGTGACCGGCTTTGGACTGTCTCCTGCAAAGTAGAGTTTGGCATCCAGCTTCTGCTGCACACCCGCCACGCCGAGCAGGCGCACCGTGGCCGCCCATTTTCCGGCATTGGCTCCTTCCGTTACTTTCGAAAACGCCAGTGCCACGTTCAGCGGCGTACCATGCGTGCCGTTATCCATATCCAGCGTCGAGGCAACCCCCGAAAGGTAGCCCTCGATTCGCTCTATCCTTTCCGTGGTACTGCCCGTCGGCTCGATGAAGAGCGTCAGTTGGCGTACTTGCTGCTGCATCGCAACGGTAAGGGTGTGGTCGGTGTCCGCTTCTATCGTAGTTTCCGTCACGCCCGTAAACAACCAGCCCGGCATTTCTTGTATGAATAGCCCCGCTCCGTCCACGTTACCCGAAGCCCCGGCGACGGTTGCCACACTGCCGCTCACGGTGATGTGCTCCGGCGTGTTGTAAACACGCAAGTGGCAAACACCCGGCTCAAAAAGGCGGTCGAGCGTGTTGGTGGCATCGCTCACGGTAGCCATGTATTCACCGGATGCCACCGTGTAGTTTGCCGGTATATCCACGCCCGTTGTGCGCCGCGTCCAGTCTGTTGTCAAGGTGATTTGCCCTTTGTCGGGATGCGGAGTGTTGTAAATCGGATCTTTCACATCGCAACCTGCAAGGAGGAGGACTGTCGCCCAGACACAAAGTAATGTAATCGAATTTTTCATATATCGTATTTTTATAGTTCTACTTATTTGCTGCCAAGCGTCCACACGAGGCTGATGCCAGCCTGTGTCGGCCCCCATAGGTTCTTTGCTCTGTTCCGTTCCTTATATACACGTATGCCATCGGTCATGCCGAAACTGTCATATTCGGAACGGGTGTAGCCCAGACCGAGGTTGAAGTCGATGGAGAAGCCGCGAGACAGATAAAGCCGGTAGCCCACGGTCAATCCGGCGTTCCACAGCTTGCCCTGATAGCCGGTGTCTTTCAAGAGGATGCTGCCAAGCGGGTACTTATATATATTGTACTCGCCGTAGGTTCCCGATGCTCCTACATAGAAGCGTTTCTCGCGCAGCAGATACCACCGCACTTCGGGGTTGACGAGCCACATCTTCTGCACCTTGCCGTGATTGCCACCCCACCATGCGAGGCTGCCGTCCAGCTTGATGCCGACATTCTCATTCATACGCCACTCTACACCCAATGTGGGCAGCAGGAAGGCATCATACAGCACATTCGTGCGGACGGCAAACCGATAATCCGGTGTCTTTTGTTTATCCGATGCCTCTTGCGCGTAAGCTCCTGTTCCGGTCAATAAAGCCATCAGAAGCAAAGCCAGTAGTTTTTCTTGTAATTGTTTCATAAAGTTCATTTATTATATGTATATTAAATGAAATAGGTTATCTCTATCCGCGATATCTGTCTCTTACAGTCAGTCGTGCAGCCATCGTTTTTTTCTCCTGTCATGGAAGATTTAACAGCTTCCGACAGTTCTGCTTTAATCACCTTTTCCATCATTTCTTTTTCTATGCGTGTTCGTTCCAATTGCTTAGCTAAACAATCCTGCTCACGGATGCCTTTCGCCATATAATAATTGCACTTCTCAACTATCTTCCGGCAATGCAAAAAGACCAAAGCCACAATTGCAAGCGAGCAGAAAACAAGTCCCAGTGCGATAAGGAAAATGTAATTGTCCATAGATATTTCTTTTTCTTGGTACAAAGGATGTGAAATACGGGCTGAAAACTATTGCATTTTGTCCCAAGTTTGTGGCGTTTTGTCCTTTTCTGCCGTTTTTCAGGCTTTCGGACATAAAAAAAGCACGGATTCACCGTGCTTTTGAATTTTGGAGCAGTATTTTTTATTTTTCTTGGGACGTTGCCATTTTCCGGTATTCTGTCGGGCTAATGCCATATTGTTTGCGGAACAGACGATAAAAAGTGCTCGGTATATTAAAGCCACAACTGAAAGCTATCGCCTCAATCGTAAGTTCGGGATGGCTGTCGAGCTTCCGGCGTGCCTCTTCCACTTTCAGAGTACGCATATACTCCATGGGAGATTTTCCAGTAACGGCTTTGACGGCATCTGTCAATGTGTTCTTATTGGTGCCAAGTGCGGAGATTATATCATCGCGGTTAATGTCAGTATTGGACAGGTTATCATCGGAGAGCAGATACTCCTGCAATCGAATAACCAGATTCTGCTGTTCGCCGGAAGGTGCAAATAGTTCCGTAGCTCCGGCTGTTTTGCCGGAATCCTCCGGGGAGGATTCCGATTGGCGAATGTTCTCCAATCGGGATAGTTCATCCGCTAACCGATCTTGTTCTTTAATTCGTTCATACAACTTACGATTCTTGAGGGCAATAGTCCGGTTGTAATAGAAAGCACCTGCCAAGAGCAAAGCGAGAACCAGACAAATGGCAAGAGCAAAAAGGAGGTAATGGAAATTACGCTCTTTCCCGGCAATATGTTTTTCCACTTCATATTGGGTACGTAATTCATCGAACCGGGCATTGACCTCCACGTTTTTTATAGTATCATTGGTAGCTATGAACTGATCCAATAGTGCTAACGCTTCGTCAACACGTCCCATCCGAGCAAGTATCTCCATCTTTATTTTTCTGGTATCATTGAGGCTGAAGTCCGATTCATCAATCCCGGCCGTTGCACTGTCTATTACGGCAAGTGCTTTGCGGTAGTCTCCCTGTGACTGAAAAATCAGAGCCTTTGCGCGCGCCAACTCATATTTGGAAATATTGTTATTGACAATACTTTCCAATTTGGAGAGATATTCCCCGGCTTTGTCGTAGTCTTTCGTATCTATGTATGTATTCATCAATGCTACATAGAGATTTCCCCGCGCTTCAGGCTGTGTTCTTCCGGATGATTTCTCGAATCGTGCAATCGCTTTTTCATAGTCAGGCACAAGTTGCAATAGTTTGTCATACTGTGCCTGTGCCCGGAGAGCAGTGCATAAGAACGCATAGGATTGCGTCAGGATATTGTCGTATCCCGAAACTTCCCATAATAAGCCGGCGCACTCTCTGAAACATTCTTCTTCCTCTTTCCATCTATTCTGGACATTATAAGTGATTCCGGTAGCATAGAGCGCCAATGCCATCCCTGCTTTATCCTCCCGCTTCCTGGCGCGGTCGAACATGAGTTCCGCCGCTTCGGCTGCCTGTTTATAATCCCCTTTCAGATTATAGGCAGTGATTAGCTGCATATTGATCTGATAATAGAACTTCCACAATTCGTGCCGGATATAAAAGTCAAGATAGCCGGGCGCTTTTTGAATGATTTCGTCATACTCCTTCCGGTTTATGTGAGATATGATGGTATTTCCATACACCATTCCCTGCATTTCTACATTTCCCTGCTTTATGGCTTCGGCTTCAACCTGAGTGAACAGCATCAGCAATGTATCCATTTTTTGGTCGTCGGCAACTTCCGACATATATAAATAGTACAATCTATTGTATGACTTCAGTTTATCAATACCTTCGGAGTGTTCAATCACTTGCCGCAAAGAGTCTTTTTGATGTTGCAGGCTATTTTGTGCTACAACAGGTAAAGTGAAACATAAAAGGCTTCCCCATAAAATAGTTATCAGACTGGTTTTATATTTCATATCGGTTGTGTGTTTACGTAAGTTCTTGGTTTATAATTCTTCAAAAATACAAAAAAAAACATTATTAGTAAAGTTATATAGGATTAACAATGAACTTGCACCTTCATATACCCTCTTAATGCTTTAAACTCTAAAAGAAAAGCCGCTACACTGTGATTGGCAGTTGTAGCGGCTGTTTTTCTTATTTGAATTTATTTACTCTCTTCATTCTCTTGAATAATCTTATAAATCTGATACCAGTAATGGAAAGCCTCCGGATTGGACTTTTTCAGTTTATTCAATCTGTTCAATTCATTTAAAGGATGTTCCGGATTGAACTGCTTTATTTCTAAATCCTTTAAGTTTACTTTAGGGGCAAATCGGATTATTTCTTCTTATATCCGGCAAAATCGGATAAATCCTCTTTTATATCCTTGATACGGACAACCTTGTACCTCATATCCTTCAAAGCTCTGTAAACAGAATCACAATGAAAATGATTGGTTTCACTGAAAAACTGTAAGACATGAACATTATCCACTACCATATCACACTCTTTTGAAGGTACATACACAGCCAATGAAAGACTGTTTATCAGGCTTTCATTACTCAAACATAGGATTTTAATCTACTGATTAAATGACAGTTAGATATGCGCACTATTGTGGTACGTCTTCTCCACAAGTATGGAGAAGCCGTACCACAATAGTGAAGAAACTGCATCACAACCGTGCACAATAGTCATTAATAAGCTTTTAGTAGGAGAAAGAGCTGTTCTTTGCGGAAAGAAGACCAGCCATTTGCACAAGAAAAAACAGCATGCAAGCAAAGTTTGCCTACATACTTGCATGGCATCTGCTTACATACTGTAAAATGCGGTATAACAAACAATTAGAAAGCACCATGCAAGCATGTAAGCAAAATGTGTGGTAAACCTATTGTATCTCTTTTCATTTTGCGATGACTCCATAGTAAACCATGTTATCAATACGCTTCTGATAAATCTGGTTATTCTGCAGCAGATACCCCAAGGCCAAACACAAATCCACATCCCTGAACTTCGTCAGTTTCTGCAATTCAAAGATTGTACACTTCTTAAGATTGCACAAAATGGAATATACCATTTTCATATTATTGGTCGCCTTCTCAATACTCTTCATATTATTATCTTATTATTAGTTCCTTTCTTAAAATGATATCCTATATTATCTACTCAAATATAAGATAAAGACAGAGCAATGACAAACATTGCCCATTCTTTTCATTTCAGATAACATTCTTTGAACTACATATACCTAAAATCTGCAAAAAATATAGAACTTTATAAATATCAACACTTTATAGAAAGGTATATTCACATTATACTATATCCGGAAACGATTATGTTGGTATAATCAAGGTACTATTATATGCTTGCCTTCGGGAGTGACTACTACCGAGCCCATTTTGATGTAATGTTTCCCTTCCGGCGAAACTATTACCTTTGTTTCGCTACTCTTGTCGGAAGATTCTTTTTTCTCATTCATGAAACTCTTGTCCCGCGAAGTGGTAACCGGATAAGTATCCTCCAGATAGCTCTTCATTTCGTCCACTTTTCCGTCTTTGAACCACACCTTGACAGCCGACCACCCCGCAGGAGTATAAGCGCGGAATGTCCAAGCCTCTCCCTCCTTATTCAAATCTCTAAATGCAGGCTCTCCTAAAATGGTACACACCTCTTTAAAGCTCATACCACGTTCAATGCTGCTCAACTGCTTATAATCAAACCCGTAGCTTTCATAAATGCCACAGCCCATCACCAAGACAGCGAGTAACAAGCCTAAAACAACTGACATCTTTTTCATAATAGAAAGTTTTAGTATTTATCCATACAGCAAATGTAGTATGATAAAAACCTCCTTTTCCGTGATTCTCTCTATTTATACATAGGGATTTCCCTATCAGTTTATCTGTATCTTTACAACCTATAAAGAATATCATCCCAGCCCCGTTCCAATGAGCAATATCAAGTCGGAAGGGGCCACCACCGTATGGTTGGCAACCGGCAAAGACAGTCTTAAAACAAAGGTGCAGCCAATCCGAAAGCAGGTTTGTGCTTTCAGGAAGAAGGAAACAGCGTAGTGCTCACCGGTAAGGTGGAGATAAAGGCCCGGCAGCTCCCAATTATGTATTACTGAAATTCAAAGGACACCATGCCACCATTTGGATTGACGGACATTTTGTACGCAGAAATCTTTAAGAAGAGCATTCAGTTCCTCATCTGATGTCTTGCATGGGGGGATGAAAACTATAGCCCCTTCGTTATCACCGGCAATCCGAAACCTCCTTTCTGCAAAGTCAGGACTTTCGGTTTGCCTTTTCGTGCTTTGTTGTATGTGGCTGTGGAAACATGCAAGGTCTCTATCGCTCCATCCTCGAAAGCCACCTTTAAGTAATATTCCTTACGTACTCCGTCCGACACATAACGATGCTTGCCTACTTTACGTCTCTTTTCATGTTCTTTTATCAGCTTCTCAAGTACGGTAACCGTCACCTCCTTTGTCGAAGCAGGAGCCGCCATCCGATAATTCCCTACCAGAAAAAGCGAACAACTGATGACACCCACGCACACCACATGGCACAATATATTCACTGCCTTTTGCTCCATCGTTGTCAGCCATATCCATTTTTTATATAGAGGAAGTGTAACGACTGCCACCACAAGTCCTACCCCTACGGGTATCCACACAGCAGCCAACGTATCTTCATAGATGTTATATCCGATGCAGCCCAAAGCTACGACCAGTACAAACATCAGAAAACGGAGTATTTTTATAAACAGTTCTTTCATTGCCGCGTTTATATTTTTTGCAAATATAGGAAAAATATCATTCGACCGACTGTCAAATCTGTTCAATCTACATGAACTTACTTGCTTGATAGAATGTTATAACTACAATAACTAAAACAGAAAATATCATGGAAAAGAGCTTAATTCATAGTAATGAACTGCATTTTATCAGTAAGAAACGCATTCATCAAGCAGTAGAGAAAATGGTTGAGTCATTGGATTTGGCTGCGGGTTCCACAACCGGCTTCAACATCTATGCAGTAGTGGAGAGCTATTTCACGGATTTGGAAAAACGAAAAGAAATCAATCAGCTGCTCAACCTGGAGCAAGATGTCTGCGAAGAAATAGAGGCAGAATTAAGTTATAAATAAATTACGGAGTTACCGACTACTATTAAGTTACGGGCTACAAGTGTCCTGCAGTATGATAATGCAGTACACTTGTAGCCCGTAACTTATAGTAGCTGATAGCCAGTAAATTGAAACTTGTAGCCCACTCAGTCTTTCGCCTGATGCACCGTCAACTGCGGGAATGGGAAGTCGATACCTTCCTCATTGAATACGGAGTAAATCTTCTTGTTCATATCAAAATAAACGCCCCAGTAGTCTCCGCTCTTCACCCAAACACGAATCACCACATTCACACTGCTGGCATCCAAGGCATGAAGAGCTACAAACGGTTCGGGAGTATTCAAGATACGGCTGTCTTCGGAGATGATACGACGCACGGTGCTCTCTACCTTGTCATAATTCTCACCATATTCTACACCGATCACCCAATCTACACGACGCGTATCCTCACGGCTGTAATTAGTCACTGTACCACTGCTCAACGCACCGTTAGGGATATAGATTACCTTATTGTCGGCTGTGGTCAGAATCGTATGGAAGATTTGAATCTCACGTACCGTTCCGGACACTCCCTGGCTTTCAATCCAGTCGCCTACCTTGAAAGGACGGAACAACAGTACAATCAATCCACCCGCAAAATTCTGCAAGTTTCCGGAAAGTGCCATACCGATAGCCACACCGGCAGATGCCAACAAAGCTGCAAAAGAAGTAGTTTCCACTCCCAATTTACCGATAACGGCAATAATCAGCAGAATGGTCAGCAAGATATTGACTAAACTTTTCACAAAGCTCTGGATACTGGCATCCACATGTCTTTTTGCCAATAACCTCGCCAGCATTTTCCTAAGAAAGGAAATCAAGAACCGTCCTACCACAAAGATGATGACAGCTCCAATAATACGTCCACCGGCACTTACGCCCCAATCTATCAATTGCTGAAGGAATATCTGCAGTTTGCTGAAACCATCGTCAGCAACTTGGGCAGCAAAGGCTGCCATGAATAAAGATGATAACATAACTATACTCTTTTTTTAAAATTAATGCTGCAAAATTAACAAATAACTCTGACTTTCGTTCACTTAACTTGCCACTTTCGACGAAAACTCCTACCTTTGCTCCCGATTTCAACTAAGGGGTGCCCTAATACGACGGGCTGAGATCATACCCATTAACCTGATCCGGGTAATGCCGGCGGAGGGAAAAGAAGAAAAGTTCCCCTTTTCTGTATTCATCTAAACGAAACAATTGCAAATGAAGAGACATGCAATGGCGACCTGCCTCCTTATGGCAGCACTGGGTGTCTGTGCGCAGACACAAGAGCAAGACAGTCTGCGGGTGATAAACCTGCAGGAAGTGGAAGTCATCTCCACACGTGCCACAAACAGCACACCGGTGGCATTCACCAATATAGGCAAAGAACAACTGAAAAAACAGAATTTCGGACAAGACCTGCCGTATCTGTTGAGTATGACACCCTCCGCCATTACTACCAGCGACGCCGGTGCCGGGGTGGGTTACACCACACTGAGAGTCCGCGGAACAGATGGCACACGCATCAACGTCACCGCTAACGGTATTCCCATCAACGATGCGGAAAGCCACACGGTATTCTGGGTCAACCTGCCGGATTTCGCCTCCTCCGTCAAGGATATGCAGGTGCAACGCGGAGCTGGTACCTCAACGAACGGTGCAGGAGCTTTCGGTGCCAGCATCAACATGCAGACGGGTGATTTCTCCATGAAACCCTATGCAGAATTCAACGGTTCCTACGGCTCCTTCCATACGCACAAGGAGACGGTGAAAGTGGGAACGGGACTCATCAACAATCATTGGTCGTTCGACGCGCGGCTCTCCAACATCAGTACAGACGGATATATAGACCGGGCGTCTGTGGGACTGAACTCCTATTACTTGCAAGGAGGGTACTACAATGACAACACCTCTATCAAGCTGATAACCTTTGCCGGCAAAGAGCGCACTTACCACGCATGGAACTATGCCAGCAAGGAAGAGATGGAACGTTACGGACGGCGTTATAATTCCTGCGGATTCATGTACGCCACCGACCGGGACGGCCATGTATACAACAAAGAATATTATAAAGACGACAACGGCGAGAAGCATTACCTCACGGACGAAGGAGGTGCACTGCATTTCTATGACGACCAGACCGACAACTATACGCAAAAGAATTACCAGCTGCTATTCAACCACAATTTCACCTCGCAATGGAACCTAAATATCGGTCTGCACTACACCAAAGGCGACGGATACTATCAAGAATATAAAGGTGAACGCTCGTTGACAGAGTACGGTATGTCGCCTTTCGAATACAATGGCGGCAAGGTAGAAGTAAGCGACCTTATCCGCAAGAAGGCAATGGACAACTGGTTTGGCGGTGGAATCTTCTCCGTAAGCTACAAAGCCGACCGTCTGCATGCCTCGCTAGGCGGTGCACTGAACCGCTATGACGGCGACCACTTCGGAAAAGTGCTTTGGGTAAAGAACTATATCGGCGAACTGAACCCCGACCACGACTACTACCGCAACAACGCCACAAAGAATGACGGAAATATTTATCTGAAAGTCAATTATGAACTGGTAAGCGGCCTCAGCGCCTACCTCGACCTGCAATACCGCCACATCAACTACAAGATAAACGGACTGAACGACAAGTACAACTGGACTGCCGCCACTCCGGGAATGCAAAAATTGGACATTGACGAAGACTTCGACTTCTTCAACCCGAAAGCCGGACTGTCCTGGCAAATCGACCGCAACCACCGCTTATACGGTTCGTTCAGCGTAGCCCATAAAGAACCTACGCGCAACAACTACACCGACGGCTACTTCACCGAACATCCCAAGGCTGAGCGTTTGTTCGACTACGAACTGGGATATACCTTCGCCAACTCATGGCTCCATGCGGGTGCCAACTTCTACTATATGGACTATAAAGACCAGCTGGTACTGACGGGAGAGCTGAACGAGATAGGCGAAGCCATGGCCAGCAACGTGCCCGACAGCTACCGTACGGGTATTGAACTGATGGCTGGCATCAAACTGGACTGCGGCTTGCAATGGGACATCAATGCCACACTCAGCAAGAACCGTGTGCAGAACTTTACCGAGACACTTTTTGAAAACGAGGAGGCTGGGTCGGAAGCATGGGTCATCAAACACGGGGATACCCCCATCGCATTCTCTCCCGACTTCATACTGAACAACCGCTTCGGCTATACGTTCAAGGGATTCGAGGCCTCGTTACAGTCACAATATATCAGCAAGCAATACATGAGTAACGCCAAGCAAGAGGAGTGCACACTAGATGCTTATTTCGTAAGCAACCTGAATCTGTCCTATACCTTCAAGTTGCCTAAAGTAAAGTCGGTAACCGTAGGGTGCACCATCTACAATCTGTTCAATGAAGAATACGAAAACAACGGATACGCAGGCAGCGGATACTATCACGACGACAACGGAGGAAAAGTCCGTTACAACTATGCCGGCTACGCTGCCCAGGCGGGAACGAATGTATTGGGACATATAGCAATCAATTTCTGATGGAACATACTCTTGAGATTATAGGCACTGTGGTCGGGATTCTCTATCTCTGGTTGGAGTACCGGGCAAGCATTTATCTTTGGATAGCGGGCATCATTATGCCTGCCGTCTATATTTTTGTCTACTATGATGCGGGGCTGTATGCAGACTTCGGCATCAACATCTATTATCTGGGTGCTGCCATCTACGGCTGGATGATGTGGAAGTACGGAGCATTTCTGCGCCGGACTATCTTGCGGCGGAAAGGTGCAGGACAGAAAGGAGAGGACACAAGAACAGAAGAACAAAAACTGGAACTTCCTATCACCCATATGCCGGCGCGCTACTTGCTGCCGCTTACCGCCGTATTCATCGCCGCTCTGCTTGGCATTGCCTGGATATTGATAAACTTCACGGACAGCAATGTGCCCTGGCTGGACTCCTTCACCACCGCACTGAGCATAGCCGGCATGTGGATGCTGGCACGGAAATATGTAGAGCAATGGTGGGCATGGATTGCGGTAGATGCCGTTAGCGCCGGACTGTACATCTACAAAGGACTTGATTTTACAGCCGGACTATATGCCCTTTACACAATTATAGCTATCTTTGGCTACTTCAAATGGAGGAAAATGATGAACAAGGATGAAGGATTAGAGATTAGGGATTAAGAAAGACATGAAAGACGAACTATCAACGAGCAACGAGCAATTATTAACTATTGATGCCGTAGTTTTGGCGAATGGGGAATATCCTGCAAGTCCCCTACCTTTAAAGATATTGGCGGAAGCGCCTTACGTGGTTTGTTGCGACGGCGGAGCGGACGAATACATCCGCCGGGGCCATACTCCCGACGTAATCATCGGCGACGGTGACTCCCTCAGTGATGAAAACCGCCGGAAGTTCGGACATATCCTACACCGTATCAGCGACCAGGAGACCAACGACCAGACTAAAGCCGTCAACTTCCTGCTGGCGAAAGGCAAACGCCGTATCGCCATCATCGGTGCCACGGGCAAACGTGAAGACCATACACTGGGAAATATCAGCCTGCTCATCGACTATCTCCGTGCCGGAGCCGATGTACGTACCTATACCGATTACGGCATCTTCATCCCCTGCCGGAGTACCCGCACCTTCCCAAGCCATCCCGGACAGCAAGTATCCATCATCAACTTCACTGCACACGGTCTGCATGGCAAAGGACTGGTCTATCCCCTCAGCGATTTCACCAACTGGTGGCAAGGCACACTCAACGAATGCACCAGTACAGAATTCACCATCGAGGCGGAAGGGGAATACCTGGTATTCGTCACTACTTCTTCGCTTCCGCCACTTCAACAAAGTACACGCTGATACAAATCATGGCAATGGCAGCGGCTTGCGTCCAACTGAAACGGTCTTGCCCCAAGGTGAGGGAAACAACGGTAGTCACCACCAGTATCAGATAGCTGTACATGGCTACAACCGTCGTCTTGAGATGCTTCAAGCCCACCGGAACCAGAAAGTAACTGAGGTAAGTAGGGAAAACCAGCACAAACGCCAGCACCGCCCACGGCACCCAGTGCCACTCCCCATGCAAGGCATCCGTAAGCAAGGGTGCATCCCAGCCTATAATGGACGACACAATCAATCCCGTTACTGCCGCACCGCCAAAGATGTACTTCATCATCGTCACTACCCCGACCTCTTCCAGCAGTTTCTTGCTCACAATCAGGTAAACGGCAAAGACCAGCGAGCTCACCATACAGAGCATGTTGCCCGTAAACGCATCGTGCGCCAGGTCATCACTGCCTTGCGTAAGGATACACAACAACGCACCGCCAAAACCCAGCGCTATGCCGATTATCTTCATCAGCGTAGCCTTTTCGTGCAGGAAAAAGACAGATATCAGAAAGACCCAAATGGGCTGCATGGAGTTGAAGATGGCACTGGAAACCGGAGTCGTCTTACTGATGCCCAGCAGATAGCAGAACATGAACCCGTAGAGTCCGAAAGCTCCCAGACAGAACAGCCCTATCCGCTGCCGCCTTGTGACCGGTGCCTCCTTTACAAACCAGCTTGTTATCCAAAATGCCACGGCAGCAAAGACACAACGCACCGTGACACCTGTCAATGCACCCAGCCACAAAGGGAGCAGAAATTTCAATCCATTCATATTCAACCCCGCCATGACGCGCGATGCAACCATACTGAGATTGGCTTCCAGTTTCTTATCTTTCATCAGCTTCGTATTTTTCCCCTCAAACAATTCATTACTTTGAAATGTTTTTCGGAAAAAGAATGACTAAAAAAGCAAAAAATAGCAGATTTGGGCTTTTGTTTTGAGTTTCAAGTGGTTGTGGCAGTTGTTGGCTTTAAGTGACGTTCGTGAGGAAATGCGAAAATAGCAGATTTGAGAAGTGGAAACGCTTTCAATTCATTACCTCAGAAAAACGCCCTAATGAGCTTTTTTAACGGTGTCGGTTCTTGTTTCTCCATTCTGCACAGGTTGTGAATTTGCCATGCAGCTCTCATAGTTTAATTTTGCACTGAACAAAAAGCAAACAATTATGAGAAGTACATTCAAGACAGTCTTCTATGTAAACGGAAGCAAGGAGAGAAACGGAATTGTCCCTATCATGGGACGTGTGACAATCAACGGAACTATCGCACAGTTCAGTTGCAAGCTGAGCGTGACCAAGGCGATATGGGATGCCAAGGGCAACAGAGCCAAAGGCAGAAGCAAGGAAGCCAATGAGGTGAACTTTGCGCTTGATAACATCAAGGCTCAAATCGCTAAGCATTACCAACGGCTTTCCGACCGTGAGGCGTTCGTTACCGCTGAAATGGTGAGAAACGCATATCAAGGCATAGGTACGGAGTATGAGACATTACTCAGAGCTTTTGACAAGGAGAACGCAGCCTTTGCCCAACGCGTGGGAAAAGACCGAGCTGTCCGAACCTACCGCAAGTATCTGACGGTAAGAAAGTACGTTGCCGAGTTCATCAAATTTCAGTACAAGCGCAGCGATATGTCCATGAATGAGCTTACCGAGGAGTTCATCCGTGATTTTTGTCTGTATTTGAAGAATGTCATTGGACTCACGCAATCTACCATTTGGATATACTCCATACCATTGAAGCATATCGTCACGGCAGCACACTACAACGGCAAGATACAGAGAAATCCGTTTGCCATGTACCACGTTGACCCAGACCACAAGGAGCGTGAGTTCTTGACAGAGGAAGAATTGGACATATTGGCAGGAATAGAGTTGGAAAATCCCAACTTTGCTTTTGCGAGAGACTTGTTTATGTTTGGTTGTTGGACAGGTATCTCTTTCATTGACATCAAGAATCTTACAGAGGACAATGTTGCCATTATAAGTGGGTCTCCATGGATAGTTTCTCAGCGTCAAAAGACAGGCGTACCATTCAAAATTAAACTGATAGATGCAGCCATACAGATAATTGAACGTTACAAGCCATTGAGAAAAGATATGCACTTGTTTAATATTGGCTCACTTGACATGGTAAACAAGCGTATAAAGAAAGTGGCAAAAATGTGTGGCATCAAGAAGCGAATTTCATTTCATGTAAGCCGGCATTCGTTCGCAGTTTTGGCTTTAAACTACGGTATGCCGATAGAGAGTGTAAGCAAGATACTGGGACATACGGACATCGCCACAACACAAATTTACGCAAAGGTGACAAGTACTAAATTGGAGCATGACATATCAGCTTTTGAAAGTCGAATCAAGGGGCATATGCCGACAATGGGGGGAATGGCATGAAAAGGACTGTAATCACCGTGGACGGAAATGGAATGTTATCCATTCCGTCCAACTTGCAAGACTTGTGGATGAGTGAGGGTGAATTGGTTGATATGCTTCATGTCACCGCCATGAAACTCCATGCTGTGATAAGGTCAATATACAAGGATGGTTTATTGACGGTGTCGGAAGTCCAACAGAAACAGGAAACTTCCAATGGCATTTGGCAAACGTTGTATGGCTTTCCGATGATTGTTGCCCTTTGCTTCCGTATAAACTCATACGGGGCAGCTCGGTTTCGTGCCACCATCTTCAAGAGATTGTACGGGGCAAAAGAGAAAAGTAGTGTCATTATCCTACAACTCAATAGAAGAACAACCGCCTTTAGTTGAATGTCCTCTTGCTTGTTTGTTGGCTTGGCGCTGTCGTACTGTCGTGAATAAGTACTGAAGCATAAGCATGACATTCTTACTTGTAGGGGGATGAGTTCTGTTCATAAAAATGACGGACAAAACACCCCTTATTTTTGTTGAATTGTTGAATATGATGAAAGAAGTATTGAACATCAGGTATTTACGGCTCAACATATTCTCAACAAATCTCTCAACAAAAGAAAGATAATGTTGAAAAGAGAAAACCATGAACACCATTCCTTTCTTTCTTTTTTGCCCAGTAATTTGTTGTGTAGAGCTATTTGTTGAGAGTTTGTTGAGGGTATAAGTGGTTGGTTCTCATAAAGATAACACCTATCTTCAACAATTCAACGTTTTACATGCCCTCACTTGGTACGCTGTAAAATGTGCTTGTGGATTAATTGGCAACCGCTCTATTCTCCGAAATGGTTGCAGCAACGTTCCTTGGAGGCTTTGCGCCTCCAGCCACTTGGGCGAACCTCCGCAGTGTTTTAGCATGGCATTAGATTTATGCAGACTATACCGAGGACACACAGCACACATAACACACTCGGCATAGTTCACAAAGGAAATCAACAACACACAACTGAAACACTTGGCAAGTTTCACACTGAAAATATCACCTTTTCCTTTGCAAACTCCATGTACAAAGTAGCTTGTGTCTGTGACCTTGTTCTTTCAATGTGGCAGCTTTGATGTTTGGCGCAAATTGAGAGAATTAAGGTCTGCAACCTTGGGCATGGAAAGCCGAAAGGCAAATATCTCGTCTTTTGTTCTTAGAGGAGGGAGCGAGGTTATGTTTTGGGAACCCCAAAACGCCTCGCTCCACCATGAGGGCGAAGAAATTTTGCTCCCAACGGTTGCAGAAAGTGAGTGTACCAACTGTAGGCAGTGCATAGAAATATGTAAATAGATTTGTCAGGTGTAGTTTATTCTTCCTTTATTTGCACAAAAGTATGTTTTGAGTGTTATAAAAAATAAAAAAATGCACTATTACGTTGATACTTTTGTATTTTTGCACTCAGTTATCTTGGACAGCAGAATTTGAAACACTGAAAATCCGTAATCTGTCTATATGTAAAATCTTTAAATTTGGATTATTATGACTAAGAAGTTTTGGTTAATAGCACTCATCGTAGCTTGCACTGTTGTATTTGGCAGTTGCGATAAGTCTGAGGAATTGAGTGTTGAGCAATGTAAGTTGGATATGAATCTATTCAACCAAACCTATACTGTTAATGATGAGGGGTGCTGTGTGCTAAAAGGGAGAAAGCCAATAGCAGCAGAAGAAATACAGAGTAAGGTCAAGGGCTATGGTTGGGAGAGTATTGCCACTTATGAGGTACAGGAAAACGGAAAGTTGAGCAAGGAGGAATTTTGGAAAGACAGATTTGGTGGCAGCCCTACACACTTTTGGTTTGAGACATCACAGCAAGCTTTTAGTTATTTTTATAGTGATGCCTTGCCAGCCTTTTGTTTCAGTCGTGTATCATGGACTTATGACATGGACAAAGGCTTCATACTGTTTGGCAGCAACAAGCAGACAACAGACAGCAGATACATGCAGATTCTTAAGCTTGACGAGTCGAATGGCAAGACCTTAATGTACACCATACAAAAATTGGGAGCGACGAGTGATGGCAGCAATGGTTACAAGTCTATATATGGCATGATTGTATATAAACGCATGACCGAAACCGATTTGGAAATGATGAAGAAAAGTTACACGTATGATACGGATATTGACCGTTCTGTTCCCGACAACTGCAAGTTTAAGATTAAGGCATACTATGCAGAAGACGACAAAGACAACACAGACCCTGTGTTTCAGACCTTCTGCCTTGTAACATTTGAGCTTACCGATGAATATGGTTTCAACTCTTCAGATAATGCCTATTACAACTACTACGATTCAATTACTTGGACGAGTGATTGTCGTGATATGCCAGATAGCTTTGGAATCATGGAACGTAAGACAAACTGTTTGAATACTTCCTATTGGTGGAGCACATACTTCTTCACGCCTCATGACAATACTATTGTCTATGCCAATGGCTATAAAGATGGCCGTATTGTCTATCAAGCCCGAAAGAGGCTCTATTTGGTGAATGATGGATTCTTTGGTTACGATTGGGATAACGTAAGGTATAATTCCAAGAACCCCGAACTAACAGAATATTGCTTGCTGGACAAGAGCCGTGAGTTTATCCTAACTCCACCTACTGCCTACAAAGAAGACATTACAAAACCGTATGCAGAGTTACGTATTGTACTGAAAGGAGCAAAAGACAAAAACGACAAGGAATATATGTTAGGCGTGCTTGAACGTGAAAGAGAAGGTCTGTTGAAGATTATGGACCAGTACTATGAAGCACATAGTACTATAAAAGAAACAGAAAAGGCTTCGCTGTGTAAAACGTTTAAGGCACTACCCGAAGATGCTGATATTAAAGCATATTGGCGTACAAAACATTCTCGCATGGTACTGATACTTAAAACTGACGGGGAAGACCCTATAAACAGTGAATACTATGTGCATGCGGAACCAATTAAATGATAAATAAGTTTAATGTGGACAACAATAGTCATAAGGCGAAGTTAATCTTTGTTTTATGACTATTGTTTTTTTGCACCAACATAGTGTGGTTTCATTTTTATTTTGTATTTTTGCAACTGTAAAGAGTTGTTAGGCAAAGCAAACATATGCATATTGCAGAAGTTGTGACTATTGCCAAATCATTACCTCTATTGAGGTTGAACACTTATAAATCGCTCATTTTAAGCTATTCAGCAGATTATAGAAGAATTTTAAGGAAAAAGGAGATAACGTTATGGCAAAAGTTAAAGAAGAGCAATCGTCCCAGCAAACAAAGCAAGTCCTCGCATTCTCCACCCGGCTACGCCATGACCTTAAGAAAGCCTGCCGGCAACTGGATGAGGGAGAAGGACAAGAGGATGTCACAATCAGTAAGGAGGTGGAAGCATGGCTAAACAAATAATCTGGTCGCCACTTGCCAAAGAAGCTCTGAAGGACCTGCTGATTTCCTCGCAAGAAAGAGATGGCAACAAACGGTGTGGCGGGACTCTGTACACCTTGTTCCAAAATGCATTGTACCGTGTCACGCTGAATCCGTTTATCGGACAGCCCACCGAAGCAGAGAACATACGGTACATCATTCCGCATCCCGACTATACGCTTCTTTACCGGCACAGTCTCCGGAAGATTGAAGTGCTTGTGCTATGGAACAACCATCATAAGTTGGGCAGCATGATAAACATCATCCGGGAAGAACCCGATACAGAATAAAGCAGCCAATCTTGTCAAGAGCAGATTTATGGAAGATTAACGGAACAGACGCATGATCGTCCGTTCATATAGCCGGAACAAACCATGTATCCGTCCCGAACATATCATCCGTTTATCCTCGACACACCATCTGTCAGCGCTGAATATATCATCCGAAAGCTCGGAGCTTTTCATCCGAAACATCCGGACTTTTCGTCAAAACCGCCGGAATTTTCCAAGCAAATGCCCACCATTCCGCTTGCTGAAGTGGAGGATTAAATCTGCAAAACACTGGTTTAGGAGAGTAAACCCTAAGCTTTGGCTAATGAAGTGACGGAAGAACACAACAAAAAAGGAGAAGCGACGCCTCTCCTTTTATGCTAATTTAAAATTGAATCTGAACTAAGATTGCAGTTACAAAGATACAACATCCGAAAGGCAATGTCAAGCAATCCGGTGTTTTTCTTTACTGACGTCCCATTCTTTATACATGCATCAGATATTGCTTGAAGTCCGCAAAGTCCTTCGACATTGGCAGGCTCTTCTTCTCGCCGCGCATAAAGGCCTGAAGCTTGGCAGGTATTTCTACGGCTTCACCGATAATCTTCTCCACTGTATCCTTGAACTTCGCCGGATGGGCCGTTTCCAAGAATACGCCCGTTTCGCCGGGTTTCAGTCCTTCGGCCAGGGCCCGGAAGCCGCAGGCTCCGTGCGGGTCGAGCAGGTAATGGTCCTTCTTCCACACTTCCCGCATGGTTTCGGCAATCTGCTCGTCGGTATAAGTGGCACCGCTGATTTCGGCAGAGATGGCGGCATGGCTGCCTCCGTAAAGGTCGAGTACGCGGGCAAAGTTGCTCGGGTCGCCCACATCCATCGCGTTAGCAATGGTAGCGATGCTGGGACGCGGCGTATAAACACCTGTCTGCAAATATTGGAAGAAGATATCATTGCGGTTGTTGGAAGCGATAAAGCGTTCCACGGGCAGTCCCATACGCTTGCCGAAGAGGCCGGCAGTGATGTTACCGAAGTTACCGCTGGGTACACACACGACGGCATTGCCTCCCTTGCCGGCACGTTTCAGTTGAGCATAGGCATAAAAGTAATAGAATGCCTGCGGCAAGAAACGCGCCACGTTGATGGAATTGGCACTGGTCAGTTGCAGATGTTCGTTGAGCTCGCGGTCCATAAAAGCGGATTTAACCAAAGCCTGGCAATCGTCGAACGTACCATCGACCTCAATAGCCGTGATATTCTGCCCTAAGGTAGTGAACTGTTTCTCCTGGATTTCACTGACTTTTCCCTTCGGGTAGAGCACATAGACGTGTATGCCTTCCACACCGAGGAAACCATTGGCAACGGCACTGCCCGTATCACCGGAGGTAGCAACAAGCACATTGACTTGCTTCTTGCCCTCTTTCTTGATAAAGTATCCCAGCAAACGCGCCATGAAGCGACCGCCTACATCCTTAAAGGCAAGCGTCGGACCATGGAACAGCTCAAGCGAATAAATATTCTTTGTCACCCGGACCAGAGGGACATCGAAACTGAGTGTGTCATAAACAATCTGTTTCAGCGTATCGGCAGGAACATCCTCGCCAAAGAAAGCATCTGCCACGCGATAGGCTATCTCCTGAAAGCTGAGTGTATCGATGCTATCGTAAAACTCTTGTGGCAGAGTTTTGATTGTAAAGGGCATGAAAAGCCCCTTGTCTGCGGCAAGCCCCTTTACCACGGCCTCTTCAAGAGTGGCTTCGGGGGCTTGTTTGTTGGTGCTATAATATTTCATTGCGGTATTTTTTTATTCACCACAGAGTCTCACAGAATTCTCTATAAATAAAACCCCGTAAAACTCTGTGTTACTCTGTGGTGGAACTCATAAATTCATTAATAAACTCGTCTTCTTTCATCAGTCCGTAACTGCCTTCGCAGGCTGCCACTTCATCAAATGTCCGTACTTCGTCAGCCTCGATACCCGGATGCCAAATGAGGAACGGGATAGGTTCGGCCGTATGCGTACGGAGTTCGCAGGGAGTGGGATGGTCGGGCAATACGGAGATAGCAACGGGTTCCTCCCAATCCTTCACAGCCTCGTAGATAGGACCTACGGCACGGCTGTCCAGATTCTCAATCGTCATAATCTTCAAGGGGACATTTCCTTCGTGACCGGCCTCATCACTGGCCTCGATATGCAGGTAGACAAAATCATCCGTCCGCAATGCATCAAGGGCGGCAGCCACCTTATTCTCATAGTTGGTATCATAAAGCCCCGTCGCACCTTCTACGGTGATGCGCCGCAATCCGGCATAGTAGCCGATGCCGTTAATCAAATCCACGGCAGAAATCACAGCACCACGCTTCACCTGCGGGAACTTGTCTGAAAGGCGCTCCATCTGCGGACGATAACCGGGACTCCACGGCCAGATGCTATTGGCAGGGTCCTTACCCTCGGCCTTCCGCTTCATGCTGACCGGATGGTTTTCCAGCAACACTTGCGAACGGAGAATCAAATCATTAATCAAATCGGCAGTCTGCTTCGGAGTAAGCTCTGCACCGCCTTCGGGGACCGAAATATTCTCCGTACCCTCCATCGGCTTCACCATCAACGGACGGAAAGGCCTCAAAGGGACATCGTGGGGCGGCGTACAGTCAATGCGCTTGTCCCCTCCTTTTATTACCAGCAGATGGCGGTATTGCACGCCCGTATGGAAATGCACGCGGTCATTACCCAAATGCTCCTGAAGGTATTTTACCAACACATCCGCTTCCTCTGTAGTAATGTGCCCGGCAGAATGATTCTTGATATTGTCTCCCTCGATACAGATAATGTTGCAGCGCATCGCCATCTCACCCGGCTGCAAGTCCACACCGATACTCGCCGCCTCCAATGGACCGCGGCCTTCGTACACCTTCGGCAGGTTATAGCCCAGAACGGACATATTCGCCACCTCACTGCCGGGATGAAATCCCTCGGCCACCGTCACCAGCCTTCCCACACGTCCCATGCGTGCCAGCTTGTCCATATAGGGAGTTGCAGCCGCCTGCAGCAAGGTTTTGCCTCCCAGAGCCTTCACGGGCCAGTCGGCCATACCATCACCCAATATAATGATGTGTTTCATCTTTCTATATTACGATTTAGATTAAACGTTTGCAATGCTCATAATATCCGCAAATACCCCCGCAGCCGTTACACCCGCACCGGCTCCGTAGCCTTGTATCATCATCGGATATTCCTTATAGCGTGCCGTGGTCAGCAGGATGATGTTATTGCTGCCTTCCAGCCCGTAGAACGGATGGTTGGCGCCGACTTCCTGCAAACCGACAGATGCTTTGCCATTTTCCAGTTTGGCTACGAAACGCCAATGCTTGTTCTCGGCTTCCAACACCTTGCGGCGGGCTTCGAAATCGGCATCGAGGCTCGGCACTTTCTTCCAGAAGTCATCCAGGGAGCCTTCAAAGAAGTCATCGGGCACAAAGAGGTTCTTCTCAACATCGCTCTGTTCCAAACAGTAACCGGCCTCGCGTGCCAGAATCACCAGTTTGCGGATAACATCCTTTCCGCTGAGGTCGATACGCGGATCGGGCTCGGAGTAACGTTCCTCCTGCGCCATCTTAATGGTCTTGCTGAAAGGAATGTCGGCACTGATTTTATTGAAGATATAGTTCAACGTACCGCTCAGCACGGCTTCAATCTTCAATATCTTATCACCGCTATGGATAAGGTCGTTAATGGTATTGATGATGGGGAGTCCGGCGCCTACATTGGTTTCAAACAAGTACTTCACACCGCGTTGGCGGGCAATCTGTTTCAGTTCACGGTAGTTCTCGTATTCGGAAGAAGCAGCAATCTTGTTAGCAGCCACTACCGAAACATTGTGCAGCAGCAAGTCCTTGTAAAGGGAAGCCACGCCTGCACTTGCCGTACAGTCCACAAAGACAGAGTTAAAGATGTTCATACCGATAATCTCATTACGCAGCGTTTCCAGAGAGCTGTCCTTTCCCTTCTCCTGCAGTTCTTCACGAAAACGTCCCAAATCGAAACCTTCGCGGCTGAACATGGCTTTGTTTGCATCGGCAATGCCCACTACATTCAGCTGCAGGCCGTTCTCCTGCATCAGCTTCTGGCGCTGGCTGTGAATTTGCTCTATCAAGCTGCCGCCTACGGTTCCTATGCCGCAGATAAAAAGATTCAGTACCTGATATTCCGACAAGAAGAAAGAATCATGGATGACATTCAGCGATTTGCGCAATGATTTGCTGTCCACTACAAACGAGATGTTGGTTTCCGAAGCACCCTGCGCACAAGCAATCACATTGATACCGTTACGCCCCAACGTACCGAACAGCTTTCCGGCAATACCCGGCGTATGCTTCATGTTCTCGCCTACGATGGCCACGGTAGCCAGGTTCTTTTCTGCCTGAATAGGAGAAATTTCTCCCATCTCTATTTCTTTGGCAAACTCCTCGTTCAGCACCTCGCAAGCCAGATCAGCATCCGCATTGCGCACACCGATAGACGTTGAATTCTCCGAAGAAGCCTGGGACACAAGGAACACACTGATGCCATTCTTTGCCAGCGCCTTGAAGATACGGTAGTTCACACCGATGACACCTACCATACCAAGGCCTTGCACTGTAATTAGGCTCGTATCATTGATGGATGAAATACCCTTGATGGCCTTGCTTTGCGGGTCGGAAACCTCTCGCTTGATGACAGTTCCCACACCCTCCGGATTGAAGGTATTCTTCACCAGAATGGGGATATTCTTGTGGCAAACCGGATAGATTGTAGGCGGATAGACCACTTTCGCACCGAAGTTACAAAGCTCCGTAGCTTCCACATAGCTCAATTCATTGATAGTGTATGCCCTGGAAATCACACGCGGGTCAGCTGTCATGAATCCGTCTACATCCGTCCAGATTTCCAGACTGTCGGCATCCAGTGCAGCAGCAATGATTGCCGCCGTATAGTCAGAGCCACCTCTACCCAGGTTCGTTACCTCTCCCGTCATTTTGTCTGTGGAGATAAAACCCGGAACCAATACGCGTTTGGGCAGGCTACTGAATGTCTCGCGCACCAACGAATTTGTCAGCTCCGTATCCAGCACATGCTTGGAATGCTTCTTTTCCGTCTTGATAAACTTGCGTGAGTCAAACCACTCCGCTCCCGTCAACTGGGCAACGATGATAGATGAAAGACGTTCGCCATAGCTCACAATCGTATCGGACGTCTTCTGCGAAAGGTCCTTTATCAGATAAATGCCCTGAAAGATGTCCTTCAGCTCGTTGAGCAGCTCACCAATCTGGCGTTGCAAGGCAACCTGCGCCTCGCCTGCCGGAATCACTTCCTTAATCATTTCCACATGACGATAGACAATCTCCCGGAACTCATTCTCGTAAGAAGCATCACCGGCTGCCGCCATTCTAGAGGTGTTTATCAACTTGTCCGTGATGCCGCCCAATGCGGACACCACCACGATAACCGGTTCATCGACTGCTTCTACAATTCTCTTGACGCTCAAAATACTGTTCACGGAACCTACGGACGTTCCGCCGAATTTCATTACTTTCATTTCTCTTTATATTGTTGAGATGGTTGATACAATGTGTCGGAAACAAGCTGCTACGGCTTGCATTGACTTTAATTAAATGGAAAAACTGCTTGAAAATGGTGTAACACGTAGAAACACAAAATACTATCCCTAACCCCTAAGGGTCATGGTCCACATGGATGTGACTGTATGTTGATAGTACTTGTTCATAGTCTCTTGTTTCTATCATTTATGATAAGTGTTGCAAAAGTAACAATAAAAACATTCAATCTATCACTTTTTGCGACTTTTTTGCGATAAAAATGCAGAAAGCCTCTAAAAAGGCAAGAAATATGCACAACTTACGGCTTACACTTTCACACTTTCCATACCTTTTTTCTGTATATCCGTTTATTCTTTTCTAACATTTTGCTATCATTCTCAATATATATCATTATATTTGCATGGAAAACATGAAAGAAAAGTGCGCATGAACCCAGAAAACACTTCCGTTTTGCTAATATACACCGGTGGAACTATCGGAATGATAGAGAATGCAGAAACCGGCGCCCTGGAAAGCTTCAACTTCGAGCAGTTGCAGAAACATGTTCCCGAACTTCAGAGATTTGCGTTCCGTATCGACACTTATCAATTCGACCCGCCCATGGATTCCTCGGACATGGACCCCGATGCCTGGCGCAAACTGGTACGCATCATCAGCAACAACTACAACCAATATACAGGCTTCGTCATCCTGCATGGCACAGACACCATGGCCTACACAGCTTCTGCACTCAGCTTCATGCTTGAAGGGCTGAACAAGCCCGTCATCCTAACCGGCTCGCAACTGCCCATTGGCGTGCTCCGCACAGACGGCAAGGAAAACCTGCTGACCAGCATCGAAATAGCCACCGACCGCCACTCCAACGGACAGCCCATCGTACCCGAAGTCTGCATCTTCTTCGAAAACCACCTGATGCGCGGCAACCGTACCACCAAAATGAACGCGGAGAACTTCAATGCTTTCCGTTCCTTCAATTATCCGGTACTCGCTTCCGCCGGTATACATATTAAATATAATAATGTGCAAATTCATACGCACGGCACTCCCCACGAACTGGAGCCTCATTATCTGCTTGATACCAACATCGCCATACTGAAGCTTTTTCCAGGTATTCAGGAAAATGTCGTGGCAGCCATACTTGCCACTAAAGGACTGAAGGCCGTAGTCCTCGAAACCTACGGTTCCGGCAACGCTCCCCGAAAGGAATGGTTTCTACGCCGCCTGCATGATGCCTGCGAACAAGGCATCATCATTGTCAACGTCACCCAATGCAGTGCCGGCACTGTTGAAATGGAGCGCTATGAAACCGGTTACCAACTGATGCAGGCAGGAGTTGTCTGCGGATATGACAGCACAACGGAATCTGCCGTAACCAAGCTGATGTTCCTTCTGGGGCACGATTATCCGCCTGCCGAAATACGCGAACTGATGGGACGACCGCTGGCAGGGGAAATTACCGTGTGAAGCACAACTATCACTGCACCGGGGTCAATTCTCCCGTCACAGAATCTATTATGAAACCGCTGACATTGATATCATTCGGTATCAGCGGATGATTGATAATAGCTTCCACCGTACCTTTTACCGATTTCTCCGTATCTTCGAATCCATACAGCCAAGACTCGAAATCCACTCCGCAGAAACGAATCATATCAATCGTCTCTTGCTTGATGCCCCGGGCCTTCATATGCTCTATCATCTGGGCGCTGCTCATGTGGCACGCACCGCAATCGGAGTGGGCAATAACCATCACTTCCGTCACGCCCAACTCGTAAATGGCCACCATCAGGCTACGAATGACACTACCGAACGGATGTGAAATGATTCCACCCGCATTCTTTATCATCTTCACATCGCCGTTCTTGATGCCCAAGGCTGCCGGCAGTAAAGCGGTCAAACGGGTATCCATACAAGAGAGGATGGCAATCTTCTTATCCGGGTATTTATTCGTGATGTATTTCTCATACCCCTTCTCGGCTACAAAACGCTTGTTGTATGCAAGAATATCTTCTATCATGGCTTTTATAACATGTTATTGTTTTCTACTCACAAAAATAAAAAAACTCTATGGGAGTCTGCAAGCCCTGCATCGAAAAATTGTACCTTTGGGCAATCATTTTAGAAGAGAATGCACAACTATGGCTAAAGAGAAGACGGTTTATGTATGCAGCAACTGCGGACAAGACTCTCCCAAATGGGTAGGCAAGTGTCCGTCGTGCGGAATGTGGAACACGTATGTGGAAGAGGTGGTACGGAAAGAAGTGGTGAACAAGCGTCCCGTATCGGGCATAGAGACCGCCAAAGCCAAACCCATAACCCTCCATGAAATTGTAGCCGATGACGAACCGCGCATTGACCTCCATGATGCCGAACTGAACCGGGTACTAGGTGGTGGTCTTGTACAAGGATCTCTTGTTTTGATTGGCGGCGAACCGGGCATCGGGAAATCCACCCTGGTGCTACAAACCGTACTCCGTATACCGGAGAAACGTATCCTCTACGTCTCCGGCGAAGAAAGTACCCGTCAGTTGAAACTGCGTGCCGACCGTTTGACAAGTGCTTCCAGTGATTGCCTCATCGTGTGCGAAACTTCCCTGGAACAGATTTACGTCCATATCAAGAACATCCGCCCGGACATCGTCATCATCGACTCCATACAGACGATTTCTACCGAAACCCTTGAATCGTCGCCGGGGAGTATTGCCCAGGTACGGGAATGTTCCGCCTCCATCCTGCGCTTTGCCAAGGAAACGCATACGGCGGTTATCCTCATCGGGCATATTAATAAGGAAGGAAGCATAGCCGGCCCCAAGGTACTGGAACATATCGTGGATACCGTACTCCAGTTCGAGGGCGACCAGCACTACATGTACCGCATCCTGCGTAGCATCAAGAACCGCTTCGGAAGCACTGCCGAACTGGGTATTTACGAAATGCGGCAAGATGGATTACGGCAGGTGAGCAACCCATCCGAACTGCTGCTGAGCCAAGACCATGAAGGTATGAGCGGCATAGCCATCGCCTCCGCGATAGAAGGTATCAGACCGTTCCTCATCGAGACGCAGGCATTGGTCAGCAGTGCCGTATATGGTAACCCACAACGCTCTGCCACAGGGTTCGACATCCGCCGCATGAATATGCTGCTGGCCGTATTGGAAAAACGTGTAGGCTTCAAGCTGGCACAGAAAGACGTCTTTCTCAACATTGCCGGCGGATTGAAAGTGAACGACCCGGCAATAGACCTTGCCGTCATCAGCTCTATCCTCTCCAGCAACATGGACACGGCCATAGAGCCGGAGGTGTGCATGGCGGGAGAAATAGGTCTGTCAGGTGAAATCCGCCCAGTGAACCGCATAGAGCAGCGCATCGGAGAAGCAGAGAAACTTGGATTCAAGCGATTCATACTTCCCAAGTATAATATGCAAGGACTGAACACGAAGAAGATTAAAATGGAATTGATACCGGTACGGAAGGTGGAAGAAGCATTCCGTGCCCTATTCGGATAATCATTATGATACAAGAATACCAACTGCGCGTATTGCCCGAAGTAGCGGCAAACGAGCAACGCCTGAAAGAGTACTTAGTACATGAGAAAGGACTGAATGCACGGGAGATAACAGCAACGCGCATCTTGAAGCGCAGTATCGATGCCCGCCAACGGACCATCTACGTCAACCTCAACGTGCGTGCCTACTTGAACGAAATGCCAAAAGAGGATGAATACCAACATACCTTATATAATAATGTAGAAGGAAAGCCCCAAGTGATAGTGGTAGGTGCCGGCCCCGGAGGACTTTTTGCCGCCCTGCGACTGATAGAGCTGGGGCTGCGCCCCGTCATTGTGGAACGTGGAAAGGACGTACGAGAACGCAAGAAAGACCTGGCGCAAATCAGCCGCCAGCAACTCGTTAACCCGGAGTCCAATTACAGCTTCGGAGAGGGAGGTGCCGGAGCCTACTCGGATGGCAAGCTGTACACACGCAGCAAAAAGCGCGGCAATGTAGACAAGATTCTGAATGTCTTCTGCCAACATGGAGCCTCCACTTCCATACTGGTAGATGCACATCCGCACATAGGTACGGACAAACTGCCGCGTGTTATTGAAAACATGCGGAACACTATCATCCAGTGCGGTGGCGAAGTCCACTTTGAAACACGCATGGACGCCCTGCTCATAGAGAAGGATGAAGTCAAAGGCATTGAAACAAATACCGGCAAGACTTTCCTTGGCCCGGTGATACTTGCCACCGGTCACTCTGCCCGGGACGTATACCGCTGGCTTGCCGCCAACAATGTAGAGATTGAAGCTAAAGGCATTGCCGTAGGCGTACGACTGGAACACCCTGCCACCTTGATAGACCAAATACAATATCACAACCGGAACGGACGGGGAAAATATCTGCCTGCCGCCGAATATAGTTTTGTAAACCAAGTGGACGGACGAGGAGTATATAGCTTTTGCATGTGTCCCGGCGGCTTCGTTGTGCCCGCCGCCAGCGGTCCCGAGCAGATTGTAGTCAACGGGATGAGTCCCAGCAACCGCGGTTCCCGTTGGAGCAATTCGGGAATGGTGGTAGAGCTACGCCCGGAAGACTTGGAGCAATTTACTATTGACAATTTACAATTTACAATTGCTATGCAGCACGACAGCGCAGCCAATTGTCAATTGTCAACTGCCAATTCTCCATTGAGTATGATGCATTTTCAAGAGTATCTAGAGTACCTCTGCTGGCAACAAGGCAATATGAAGCAGACAGCACCGGCACAGAGAATGGTGGACTTCACCAAGAAGAAACTAAGCTACGACCTGCCGGAAACCTCATACGCACCAGGCTTGGTATCCTCACCTCTCCACTTCTGGATGCCCTCTTTCATTGCAGAACGCCTGAGCAAAGGTTTCCAGCTATTCGGGAAATACAGCCGGGGGTTATTGACGAACGAGGCGACAATGATTGGAGTGGAAACCCGCACATCGGCACCGGTACGCATAACAAGAGACAAGGAAACACTGCAACATGTACGTATAAAAGGATTGTTCCCTTGCGGAGAAGGCGCCGGATATGCCGGAGGCATCGTTTCTGCCGGGATTGACGGCGAACGGTGTGCAGAAGCTGCAAAGGCATTCCTTGATTAAGCTGCAATATTGACATTTAAATTTTGAAATCTCACTTTTTCTCGTTTAATTTGTAAACTATTATCACACGCATGTTGTTATATTGTATTTATAGATAAATATTTATATGAGATTCATCATAAACATTGTATGCTTTCTATTCCTTTTACCCCTCATTGCCACGGCGCAAACTTATAAATACATAGGAGTAGAAAACGGATTGAGTAACCGCAGAATCTTCGACATTCAAAAGGATTCGATAGGTTACATGTGGTTCCTCACCAACGAAGGCATAGACCGGTACAATGGAAAAGACATCAAACATTATAAATTAATAGGAGAAAACAAAGAATCGAGTTCCCCCATCCATCTCGGCTGGTTGTATTTTGAAGAGAAGGGGAAGTTATGGGTCATAGGTAAAGCCGGCCGCATTTTTCAATACAACCAAGAACACGATGTGTTCAATAAAGTATATAAACTGCCCAAGACACCGGTCAATATCAGCTACGGCTATATGGACCACAATCATAGGATTTGGCTGTGCAGCAGATACAGTATCGCTCTTTACGACACACAAACCGGAGAGACCCATCAAATGCCCAATGAACTGAAAAGTAGCATTACAAGTATCGAACAAGTGGACAACGACCACTTCTTCATGACCACCAACAAGGGAGTGCGATACGTCAAACTCGAAAATGAGACATTGCAGATTGTCCCTCTTGAACCTCTTGACAAAATCCAGGCCCAAATCAGTTCACTCTATTTCCACCAAGAATCACAAAGACTTTTCATCGGTACTTTTGAAAAAGGAGTCTTTGCCTACGACATACGGCAACAACGGATTATACACTCCAATACGGATTTGAGCGATGTAAACATTGCCCGAATCAAACCTCTGAACCAGACAGAGCTATTGATAGCGACAGAAGGTATGGGTATACACAAAATCAACATGAACTCGTGTATCTCGGAACCGTACATCGTCTCCAGCTACAAAAGCCACAATGAGATGAACAGCAATAACATCAATGACATTTATATTGATGAAGAAAAGCGGATATGGATAGCCAACTACCCGGAAGGAATTACCATTATAGACAACCGGTACAAAAGCTACAACTGGATAAAGCATTCTATCGGAAACAGACAATCGCTGGTCAACGACCAGGTACACTCTGTCATTGAAGACAGTGACGGAGACCTATGGTTCGGAACAAGTAACGGAATCAGCTTTTATCAATCGAAAACCGGGCAGTGGCATTCATTCCTGAGCTCCTTCGACCATCAACTGAAAAACAAGAATCACATCTTCATTACGCTATGCGAGGTATCACCCGGCATTATTTGGGCAGGAGGATATACTTCGGGAGTATACAAAATAAATAAAAGGACACTCTCGGTAGAATATTTCTCCCCTTACCTGCTCAATCCGGACAACATTCGTCCTGACAAGTATATCCGCGACATTGTAAAAGACTCCAAAGGATATATCTGGTCCGGAGGGTTCTATAATCTGAAGTGCTTCGATTTGTCCCTGAATTCCGTCCGTCTGTATCCCGGAATAAATTCCGTCACCGCCATTACAGAAAAGGATGACGGACACATGTGGATTGGGACAAGTGCCGGACTGTATCTGCTGGACAAAGAGTCGGGTAGATTCCAATATGTCGCCTTGCAGGAAGAGATGACCTACATCAACACACTTTACCAAGCGGAAGACCTCTCTCTATATATAGGAACAAACGGCTCCGGAGTGGTTGTCTACAACGCAAAGGACAGTACGTTCAAGCATTATCACAAGGACAATTGTGCCTTGATTTCAAACAACATCTACACCATACTCCCCGAGTCGGACGGGCATATCCTGATGAGTACCGAAAACGGAATCAGCTGTTTCCACCCTACGGAGAAGACATTCCACAACTGGACTAAAGAGCAAGGGCTGATGTCCTCCTGCTTCAGTGCCTCTTCCGGAACGCTACGCAAGAACAAGGGTTTTGTCTTTGGCAGCACAGACGGAGCCATCGAGTTTCCCGAAGGAACCCGTTTGCCCAAGTACATCTACTCTCCTATGATACTCAGCGATTTTCAGATACTCTATCAGACAGTCTTTCCCGGCAGTCCGAATTCCCCCTTGAAGGAAAACATCAACCAGACAGACCGGTTAAAGCTGAAATATAACCAGAACACTTTTTCCCTCAGTATTTCATCCATCAATTATGACGCGCCGGACAATGTCACTTTCTACTGGAAGCTGGAAGGCTTTTACGATGACTGGAACCGCCTGGGTGAAGAAGGGCATCTCCGCTTCACCAACCTTGCCTCGGGCGATTACAAACTTTACATACGGGCGGTATCCAAGGAAGAGCCTTATCTTTATTTTGAAGAGCGAAGCATCGACATCAGCATTGCGCGCCCCGTCTGGTTCAGTTTTTGGGCCATAGCCTGCTATGTCCTGCTGACAGTACTGATGTCCGTTGTCGGTTTCCGTGTCATGGCACTGAGAAAACAGAAAAAGATATCCGATGAGAAAACCCGTTTCTTTGTCAATACCGCGCATGATATCCGCACGCCATTGACACTGATAAAGGCACCTCTGGAAGAAATGCTTGAAAACAAGACACTGAACGAAGCCGAGACCAACAATATGCACATGGCACTGAGAAATGTCAACTCCCTCCTGCGCATGACTACCAATCTGATAAACTTTGAACGGGCAGAAGTATATTCCCCTCATCTGTACATAGCAGAATATGAATTGAATACTTACATCAAGGAGATATACAACAATTTCCAGACCTATGCCACCATAAAACATATCACTTTCAGATACGAAAGCAATTTCAGCTACATGAATGTATGGTTCGACAAAGAGAAGATGGACTCTATCCTGGAAAATGTCATATCCAATGCTCTGAAGTATACTCCCCAAAATGGCGATATACTCATTTCTGTTTATGACATGAAAAGCTCCTGGAGACTAGAAGTCAAAGATAATGGAATAGGAATTCCCGCCAAAGAACAAAGAAAACTGTTCAAGATGCACTTCCGTGGAACAAATGCCATCAACTCCAAAATAACGGGAAGCGGTATCGGTCTGATGCTGGTGCGGAAGCTGGTAAGCCTGCACAATGGAAAAATATACATTGAGAGCACCGAATGCCAAGGCAGTACTGTCAGAATCATCCTTCCCAAAGAGAAAGAACAGTTCAAGAACTTCACTCTGTCCGTTAAGGATAAGAAGACCTTCTATGAACCGGATGTCCCCACCGTTCCTTTGAAACTTGCCGGAGAACTCCGGACTGAAGACAATGACAAACTGCATCGCATCTTGATTGTAGAAGACAATGACGAGCTGCGCAACTATCTCTTCCAGTCGTTCTCTCCGATTTACAATGTACAAGTATGCAACAACGGCAAGGAAGCGCTGACCATTGTAAAACAATTCTGGCCGGGACTGATTCTTTCCGACATCATGATGCCGGAAATGCGAGGCGACGAATTATGCATCGCCATCAAGAACGATATTGAAACATCCCACATCCCGGTAGTACTGCTGACGGCACTGGGAGATGAAAAGAACATTCTCGAAGGACTCCATATCGGTGCGGACGAATATATTGTAAAACCTTTCAGCATAAACATACTGAAAGCCAGCATTGCCAATCTGCTTGCCAACCGCGCATTGCTGCGCAAGAGATATGCGAATTTGGAAATCAATACAGAAGAAGAGCCCTCCACAACTACCACTTGCTCCAACAGTCTCGACTGGAAATTCATGTCGAATGTAAAGAGACATATCGAGGAGAACATGGATAATCCCGATTTCACAGTGGACGTATTGTGCTCGCTCCTGAATATGAGCCGTACCAGTTTCTACAGTAAACTGAAAGCGCTGACCGGCCAGGCACCGGCAGATTTCGTACGGAATATCCGTTTGAAACATGCTGCCGAGCTATTGAAAGAAGGGAAATATTCCGTGACTGAAGTAGCAGAAAGAACCGGTTTCTGCGATGGGAAATACTTCCGGGAAGTCTTTAAGAAATATTTCAATGTCAGCCCCAGCCAATATGCGAAAGGAGACACTCCCCGTTCCCCAAAAGGAGAGGGAGAATAGTTCTGCATAGGAGAATTTTTCATTTTGCAGCCCCGCACAGACAAACCCTAAAAAATAATCCGTATTTTTGCAGAAACAAAAAAACGAGAATGACTCCTGAAATAGCAATCGTCGACTCCAACACCCTCTCCTGTCTGGGACTGCAGAACTTGCTGGAGGAAATCATCCCGACAGCCATCATCCGCTCTTTCCGTTCCTTTGGCGAACTGATGGATGATACGCCTGACATGTATGTGCATTATTTCATCTCTTCACAGATTTACTTCGAGCATACCGCTTTCTTTCTGGAGCGCAAGCCCAAAACCATTGTGCTGGTCAATGGTGAAACCGTCCCCCAACTGTCGGGCATGCCGACGCTAAACATCTATCAGGACGAACAAAATCTGGCAAAAAACATTCTGCAGCTGCGCCAATACGGAAACCAATACAGACAAAACCACGGAAAGCCGGCACCCGCCAGACACTCGGATATGGCAATAAATACAGCCGCCGGGCACGACCTTTCCGCCCGCGAAATAGAAGTGCTGGTGCTGATTACCAAAGGTCTCATCAACAAGGAGATTGCCGACAAACTGAACATCAGCCTGACCACCGTCATCTCACACCGCAAGAATATCACCGAGAAGCTGGGTATCAAGTCCGTGTCCGGGCTGACTATCTATGCCGTGATGCACGGATATGTGGAAGCGGACAGAATATAATCCTACAACCGGATACATCAGAAGCGAAGTCTTTTCAGAAAAACTTCGCCCCAATTAGTGTGCTAATGTGCTAACATCTAATCGTTCCTCCGTGGGGTAAAAATCGTTCCACCATGGTGGAACGATTTTTACCCCACGGAGGAACGATATTTTCCGCATGATGGAACGATTTAAGATTAGCACTCCAGGAACGAAATCCTAATAAATGAGGATTGTCCCTTCCGCAAGAATCCCTTTACTTTGCAGGCGCTAAAAAACCAGTTTATGAATAGATATAGAATTTTGACCGGTATCTTCTGCCTCCTGGCAACCGGCAACGTACTTGCCGAAGAGGCAGACACCTTGAAAGTGGTGGATGTAGAGGAAATAACCGTCATTGCCGCCCCCAAAGAAAACCGGAAACTGCGCGAGCAGCCCGCCGCCGTCACCCTGCTTTCGCAGCAGGACATGCAGAACGCACAGGTGAACTCCATCAAGAATCTGACATCCGTAGTGCCCAATATGTTTATCCCCGACTACGGCTCGCGACTGACTTCGGCAGTCTATATCCGCGGCATCGGCTCGCGCATCAACACTCCCTCCGTAGGACTTTATGTAGACAATATACCTTATATAGACAAGTCAGCCTTCGACTTCAGCTATGCCGACGTAGAGCGCATCGACGTGCTACGCGGTCCGCAGGGCACGCTCTACGGGCGCAATGCCATGGGCGGATTGATTAAGGTGCACACCAAATCGCCCTTCTCCTACCAGGGGACGGACTTCCGCATGGGGGCAGGTACGTACAATGCCTATAATACCTCGCTGACCCACTATCACCGCCTTTCGGAACGGTTCGCCTTTTCCACCGGAGGTTTTTACGATTATCAAGGAGGATTCTTCCGCAACACGGTGAGGGACGAGAAAGCGGACAAGGGGCAATCGGCAGGCGGACGCATCCGCGCCATCTACCTCCCCTCGGACAACTGGAAGGTGGACCTAAACATCAACTACGAATACAGCGACCAGGGTGGCTACCCGTATTTCTACCAAGGCAGCCTAGCCCCCGAAGCACAGAGCGAGCCGCTGAAGCCCTACATCGGAAAAATCTCCAATAACGCCCGTAGCAACTACTACCGCAACCTGCTGAACACGGGTCTGAACCTGGAATACCAGGCACAGCACTTCACGTTGAGCATGGTCACCGGCTACCAGTTTCTAAAGGACTGCATGGACATAGACCAAGACTTCACCGCCAACGACATCTATACCCTGCAACAGAAACAACGCTCCCACGCACTGAGCGAGGAAATCATCTTGAAGAGTAAAAGCGGCAGCCGCTGGCAATGGACCACCGGCGCCTTCGGCTTCTACCAATGGCTGAATACGGAAGCTCCCGTCACTTTCAGGGAAGCCGGAATGGGGATGCTGAACCAGATGTTGGGCAGTGTCATCCCATCGCAAATACAAGTAGAGATGGGACCGTCCATGAGTATGAATATCCTGCCCTCACTGGGCATCAGCAGCCGGACCATGCCCATCGGGGGCAGTTTCGACACTCCGCTGCTGAATGGGGCACTCTTTCATCAATCCACCTTCAGAGATTTATTCGGGCTGAAAGGAGTGTCGTTCACTGCCGGGTTACGCCTGGATTATGAGCGTATGAAGATGGATTACAACTCCGGCACCAGCCTGGACTACAAGGTGGGCATCAAGGGAGAAATGAAGCGGGGCGACGTCGTCATCCGCGAAATAGAGATGATGCCGGAGACGGCGCTGACCGTAGAGTCGCGCTACCAAGGAAACATTGATAAGGATTATCTTCAGCTGTTGCCCAAGTTTGCTTTGCAGTATGACTTTGCGCGAAACAGAGGAAATGTATATGCAGCGGTCAGCAAAGGTTACCGTTCGGGAGGCTACAACGTGCAGATGTTCTCCGACTTGCTGCAATCCAGTTTGAAGAATGACATGATGCGGCAAAGCAAAGAGGCGATTATGCCCAACGTGCCGGATGCCTACAAAGAGCTGGTGGGCAAATACTTCCCCGATGCGGGAGAGAATCCGGATGCAAAATCCGCCACCGTCTACAAGCCCGAACAGACCTGGAACTACGAAATAGGAACACACTTGAATCTGCTGGACGGACGTCTGCATGCCGACGCCGCCATCTTCTGGCTGGAAACCCGCGACCAGCAGATTTCACGCTTCGCCCCAAGCGGACTGGGACGCGAAACGGCAAATGCCGGCAAAAGCCGCAGCCAGGGGGCAGAGGTTGCCTTGACGGCTGCCGTTGCTACGGACTTCACGCTGAATGCAAGTTATGGTTATACCTATGCCACCTTTAAGGATTACATCACCAACGAGAAAGTGAATGGGGAGCTTCAGGAAATCAGCTACAACGGCAAGTACGTACCCTTTGTTCCCAAGCATACCATGAACGTGGGCGGTCAGTACATCTTCCGCATCCGTCCGGGGCACTGGCTGGACCGCATCCAGCTGAATGCCAACTACACCGGTGCCGGACGCATCTACTGGACCGAAGAGAACAGCGTAAGCCAAGCCTTCTACGGCACGCTGAACGGACGCATCAGTTTCCAGAAAGGACATGGGCAGATTGATTTCTGGGTGCGCAATGCACTGGACAAAGAGTATGCTTCGTTCTATTTTGAGAGTATGGGGAACGGATTTATGCAGAAAGGACGGCCTGTGCAGGCGGGAATAGAGTTGAGGTGCAGGTTCTGATTGGAGAGCTTTGTCCCTCCGAAAGTAAAGGAAAATAGAAACGGTCGTTCGGGTACTTACACATTGCATACCCGAACGACCGTTTCTATGTTTCTATCTGACAGAGGAGAAGTTATCCTCTATGTACCCAGTTTTCAATTTCAATATTAGGTATTCTTTCCAGATGTTTCTTGTTTTCAGTAACCATTATCATTTGGTTAGCCACCGCTGTACATCCTATAAATAAGTCCAAATCCTCAATGGGAGTTCCTTGACTATATAAGGCAGCCTTACTCCGGGCATAACAACATAAAGCCGAGGACAAAGGTATTACCTTGATATCTTGGCAGAAATCAGTAACAAGCTGCAAGTTTCTCTCCACATTATTACTTCGCTCTGCACCGAACAACAACTCTGCTACCGTAACCTCCGAAATGCAACAATGTTCCCAGCCCACCTTTTCAATATGTTCGTCTACTCCAAATTTCTGACGCATGAAGTGAACACAAATATTAGATCAAGCAAATATCGTTTCATTCGTCAAAGGGGCTAAAGTTTTCTTCTTTTCGAGAAAGGCGTGATGCATATATATCATCATTGATTTCATCAGAATCACGATTGTCCTTCCAACTACCGGCATACTTTGCAAGCATACGCTTAGTCAGCAATTTGCTATCTGCCGCTGTCGGAATGGAATGACTATTCTTATTCAAAACCTCCTTCATATATTTTCTGAGGCTCTCCAATGCAGTACTGCTATTGATATTGACTATCTCACGAATCAACTCCAATTTTCCGGCTTCCAACTCCAAACTACTCATAATCAATTCCTCCTTTTAAAAGTTCAACTACAAAGTTACATTTTCCTACTGAATATGGAAAAGTTACAAAGCTTTTTTATTCATTGATAGCTCCGCAATGTGGGCAGACTCCCTTCTCCCTCAGTTTCTGCCCGCATCTGCCGCAACGATAGCGTGAAGCCAGCAGCGAAATGCGAAGCCTTTTGAGGAATACCCATACAAAAGCGGTCAAAAACAAGTATCCGACGTAGATAGATGTAGTCAGGATAAAGAAAAAATAACAGAAGATGCAGCAGGAGGCCAGTCCCAACAGATAGAATACGGCCGCCGCCGGACTTAACTGGCGAAACAAATCGTCGAGTACCGCCAGCAACACCACTATAAACAGCCAGATACCCATCAGAAAAGCAGAAAGCACAAGCGGTACCTTGAACGGCGACAAGGTAGGATTAAAATAGAAGTGTTGCCACGTCTCCGGCGCAAACACTTGTATAGATTCGTAAATAGTGGCACAGAACGCCATCAGCAGACATAGCAACAACGGATAGAGACTGTCTATATCATTAAAGTACACCATCCTCAACTGCTTGCGCCGAAAAGCCCGGAACAGCCAGACTGCCACAAACAAGGCAAAAATAATGATAAAATAAGAGGCATGGGTATCACTGAACAAGTAGATGGCCTGCGAAATGCTGTCTGTAGGAACAAAGGCATGCATCATTTCGGACTCCCGCAACCAACCCTGCACTTCCTGCGAATGGGCAAGCTTCACCCATACACTATCCACACTGTCGGCAGGATGGATGGCGAACTCGGCAACCACCACGCGGTCTCCCCGATAAAGCATATTATAGCAGTCCTTCACGGGCAGACAAGCCAAATTCACAGAATCTGCCAGCACTTCCAGATTGGTATTCCAAGTATAATGCCGCTCAAAAAGATAGGCCAGCGAATCACGCGTCTCCTTAGACAGATGTTCATCTTCAAGATTAGGACGGGAATAATGGCAGGAAACTAAAGCAATGAAGCATGAAAAATAAAGAATGCAGAATAGGAGGGAACGCAGTGAACGCAAAGGATGTTTGTCCCTGCCCGCTTCCCGGTACCGGTCATTTGCCAGCCTTTCATTATGTGCCCGTTCCTCACTCCTCATTTTCAAGTCTTTATTAGTAATTCCTCATTCTTCGTCCTTCATTAAAGCGGCTCTTCATGAGCAATGACTTTCATCTGGCAATTCTTGCAATCAAAAGACAAGCGGAAACGCTTGCCGTCCGTCCCAACCAAATAATAAGGTTCCCTATAAGGAGAATGTCCTTTCTGATAGGTGGGACACCATCCCATACTGAAACGCAGGCAATGTTTGCAGAACATGAGTACAGCATCCGGAACCGCTTGTGCCTCGTAGGCAGGTGCTATAGACGAAAGTCCATGCTCACGGTAAAAACTCCGGGCAGCACTGTTCATCACATTGCCCAGATAGGTCAGTGAAGTAGCAGGGAAAGCATGGCTTGTCGGTTTCCAGACAGCCAACTCACGACGATAAGTAACACGCCGAGCCACAATCAGCCTATCTATCACCTGCCGACGCCAGTCTGCCACCACGGAAGCAGGAAGAAACCAGTTTTCAGAGAGATTGAGCCTGATACCCGACGCCTCTTCTGATAAATGCCCGGCTACCTCGAAAGGGGTATTCCCCAACTTAGCCAGTTGGCTGCGCAGATTATCCGCCTGTGGCGTGCGTGCCGGTTCTTTCGGATAAGGGAAAGAAAGTGTCACGCGGTTATCATTCTCGTCCGCAGCCGTCAGGCTAAACCCGAAAGAAGTATCTGCCAACTCCCAACAAACACCGATTTTGCGTTCGGAGGATTTACGGGTAAGGATACGTTCAAACTCCTGGTCGAAATTGCGATAAAGCCGTGTACGAGGTTTGATGCGAGGCACTTCCCCTGCCGGATAGAGTTTGTTACCATCCACCCGGTTGATACGGAAACCCTGCAAACGTCCTTGCTCGTCCAAAAAACAGACGCCGTCTCCGTTGTGGAAAGGCTTCACGCCTGCCACCGTAATATATCCACCGCGCTGTTCCTTCAAAGTGCCCATCTCCTCTCCTAAAGATTTGGGCGTATCGAATGAAGTGATTTCCCCTCCCCTGCCTTGTAGGAAGTAATGCGTGAAACCACGGCTGAAGCTCTTGTCAAGCTGCGGTTGGAAGTCGAAATGGCAAGTACCCGAAGAAGCACGGGTATATTCCTTGCGACGGGCAAAAATGGCATCGAGCTTCCTACGGTAAGCCGCCGTCACATTCTTCACATAGGTCACATCCTTCAAGCGGCCTTCTATCTTCAGCGAAGTGGCTCCGGCATCCAGCAGTTCTTCCAACACCTCGCTTTGGTTGAGGTCCTTCAAAGAAAGCAGATGCTTATTACGCACAATGGTCTTGCCATCGGCATCTACCAGACTGAAGGGTAAACGGCAGAATTGCGCACATTCCCCCCGGTTGGCACTCCGTCCGAAACAAGCCTGGCTGACATAGCACTGCCCGCTATAACTGACGCAAAGAGCCCCGTGTACAAAGACTTCGAGCGGCACATCGGGACACGCCTCATGGATACCGCGTATCTCCTGCAAAGAAAGTTCGCGTGCCAACACCACCTGACGGAAACCGGCATCGGCAAGGAAACGTACTTTCTCCGGCGTACGGTTATCCATCTGCGTACTGCCATGCAACGGAATGGGCGGCAAATTCAACCGCGTAATCCCCATATCCTGTACAATCAGTGCATCCACACCGATGCGGTACAGCTCCCAAATCATCCTCTCCGTCTCTTTCAGCTCTTCTTCTTTCAGAATGGTATTGACCGTCACATAGATACGGGCATTATACAGATGGGCATGCTCCACCAAAGCGGCAATATCCTCCAAAGAGTTGACAGCAGCCGCACGCGCACCGAACTTGGGTGCACCGATGTATACCGCATCTGCCCCATGATTCACTGCTTCTATGCCACACTCCAAATTCTTGGCAGGAGCCAGCAGCTCTATTTTACGTTGCTTTATCATCGTTTAGTTACGAGTAACTCACCCTATTTCATTAATATTATACGGCGTCTCCTGATATACAAAATAATTCAGCCAATTGGAGAACAACAGATTGGCATGGGCACGCCAACGCACCAGCACTCCTTTGTCCGGGTCATCGTCCACATAGTAGTTACGGGGTATCTCAATGGGCAGGCCCTTATTCAAGTCACGGCGATACTCTGTATCCAATGTCAGCGGGGAGTATTCCGAATGGCCGGTCACGAAGAACTCACGCCCTCCACGGGCCACCGCCATATATACACCAGCATCCTCCGACTCGGAAAGCAGCGTCAATTCCGGAACCTTCTGTATATCTTCCCGGCGCACTTCCGTGTGGCGGCTATGCGGCACATAGAACATATCATCAAATCCACGGAAAATGGGATGCAACGGTTGCAAGGTACGATGTTCAAAGATACCGAACATCTTCTTATCCAGTGCATACTTCGGCACTCCATAATGATGATAGAGCCCTGCCTGCGCCGCCCAGCAGATGTAGAGCGTAGAGGTGACATGCGTACGCGCCCAGTCGAAGATTTCAGTAATCTCATCCCAATAAGTCACCTCCTCAAAATCCATCTGCTCTACCGGAGCACCGGTGATAATCATGCCATCGTACTTTTCACCGCGCATCTTGTCGAAATCCGTATAAAATGTTTTCATGTGTTCTATCGGAGTGTTCTTGGAAGTATGGCTTTTTATCTTCATGAACGAGATTTCCACCTGAAGCGGAGTATTGGAAAGCAGACGCACCAGGTCCGTTTCCGTTGTAATCTTTAGCGGCATCAAGTTCAGAATCACGATACGCAGCGGACGGATATCCTGCTGGGTTGCCCGGGAATTGTCAATGACAAATATATTCTCCTCTTTCAGCAACTCGATAGCGGGTAGTTTATCGGGTAAATTTAAAGGCATGAGTTTATATCTATGGTTTAACTTATTACTGTCTACGATTTTAGCGTGTAAAGTTAGGCAAAAAATCAGAGTGTGATAAATAAATTATAAAAGTTTTATCGATTTATCCCTCTTCATTTAACACGTTTAATTACATTTGTACCCGAAACCTATTAAAAGTTATTAAAAAATAAGATTAAAAAGCACTGCGGCATCAAGCGTGATACTGATAATTAGCATCCAAAAGCGTAAAAGACTTTTCCATACCGGTTATAGCTCTGCTAAATCCATATTTTTAAGACAAGGTTCATTGAGTATAATTGGGAAAGCGGAAAAACCGTTGCCCCACAATAATAATATAATGAAGAAACTTATTCTTGCAAGAGGAGTCTTGGCTGCCTCTTTATTCTGCTGCATGTCCTTAGGGAATACAGCTTGTGTGAACCGGATTGACGAAGAATCAGAAGCGGAAATCGAGGAAGGGACGACACCTATCACGTTCTCTATCAAAATGGAAAAGGCCAGTACCAAGGTCACAAACACCGCCTTTGAAAAAGGAGACAGAATGGGCTTGTTTGCAACCACTTCCTCCGGCTCCATCAAGGGAAAACGGTATATTGACAATCTGGCCCTGGAATATACGGAAGGCTCCACACTGGTTCCCAAAAAGACAGTATTCTATCCGGAAGGAGATGTGTCACTGGACTTTATCAGTTACCACCCTTACCAAACCGAAGGGGTAGCTGCCGGTACACCCGTTCTTCCCGTATCTGTGCAGATAGACCAGAGCAATGAGAAAAACCGCGCACAAAGTGACTTCTTGGTAGCTAAAGCGCAAGGAATCACCAGTAAAACCAAATCTGTAACCCTGGAGTTCCAACACAAGCTGTCCAAACTGGCAATCTCTCTGACACCCGACGCAAGCAACTCTGCCAATGATTTGCTGAAAGCCAATCCGCGTATCATCGCAACCGGGCTCAAGACCTCGGCCGATTATAATCTGGAAGACGGGACTTTCAGTAATCTTACGGGGACACAAGACATCATAGCCTCCGGCGAATGGAGCGTCAAAGACAACAAACTTACCGGCAAGGAATTCATCATCATACCCCAAACGATAAATGATGGCAAGCAATCCTTCATTATGGAGTGGAGCGGACGTATATACAGTTGTGCAATACCCGAAGTGGAAATGAGTAGCAGCACGCAATGTATCATTAACATATCAGCCATGCAGAGCAACAGCAACGTACTGAGCAGTTTTGCCGGAAAAATCAAGGAATGGAGCAGCCTCCCTCCCATCGACACCGACAATATGGAAGATTACACTGCCATACATATCTCCGCTCTCTCCTTTTCTCTTTCAAATGTGTACAGAATTTATCACGAAGGGATACCCATTGCAGAAGTCTGCAAGGAATATCTCAAATCAGCGTCATTGACTTCCAGAGCCGTTATAGCCTATCCCATAGGCGAAAATGAAAAGACCGACCTGAGCAATGGAGTCATCCTACAGCTTGCAGACCGTAAAGACACCATCTGCGGAGGAAGAATAAGCTGGAATACAGACGACTATGGATTTACCTACACTAAAGGGGAATATACCGGCATAGACAAGCTCTATATAGACAATAACCATAAGCTACTTCTGGATAAACCGGAAAACGCCATCAAAGTGAATGTGGCATGCTACACCCTTCGAGACATCAGAAAAGGAGTGTCTACCGAATACCCCATTGTCAAGATTGGAGCCCAATACTGGATGGGTAAAGAGCTCCATGCCACCACCTACCGTGACGGAGCTCCCTTGAAAAAACAGAGTGACTTGGGAACAGACAAAGCCGGATATTACAAGCCGGACAAATATGACATTTATTTTTACAATGGAGAATCCATACTGGCAGGAGAGCTGGCTCCCGAGGGCTGGAAAATTCCATCGGATGCAGACTGGGAACAGCTGAAAAACTACACCGGCAACGATGCCTCCATACTAAAAGCAGGAGAATGGCAGGCAATGGTATCCGGTGAAGTTGCCCCCGTCAACAACCATACCCGGTTCAATGCTTTCCCGGTAGGAATGTGGTACAACAAAGGACACAACAGCCCCAATAAAATGACCGCCTTTTGGAGTTGGGATCATACAAAGCATACCCTTTCGGAAAGCACCATTTATTTTCTCGGCGAAAGCGACGAGTTTGTATCAAGCGCTGCCCATGTCACCGGTAAGCCCTACTATAAAGCTCTTTCCATCCGCTGTATAAAAGAATAGCCGGCAATTTCGGCATTTCTCATTTCTTTTTTGTATTTTTGTTCCCAATGTGCAAGATTTTTGCCAATCGGACAAAGATAACGAAAGAGAAATGAGAGTAATCGACCTGATAAACAGTAACGAAAAAACAGCTTTTTCCTTTGAAATATTGCCACCACTGAAAGGTACGGGCATCGAAAAGCTGTATCAAACCATAGATACGTTACGGGAATTCGACCCCAAATACATCAACATCACCACGCACCGCAGCGAGTACGTGTACAAAGACCTCGGCAACGGATTGTTCCAGCGAAACCGCCTGCGCCGCCGCCCCGGCACCGTAGCCGTAGCTGCTGCCATCCAGAACAAGTACAACATCACCATGGTGCCGCACATCCTTTGCAGCGGCTTCACCCGCGAGGAGACGGAGTACGTGCTGCTCGACCTGCAATTCCTCGGCATCACCGACCTGCTGGTGCTTCGTGGCGACAAGGCAAAGCACGAATCCTCTTTTATCCCCGTGGGCAACGGTTACCACCACGCCGTCGAACTACAAGAGCAAATCAACAACTTCAATAAAGGTATTTTTGTGGACGGCTCCGAGATGAAAGTTACCAATACCCCGTTTTCATACGGTGTGGCGTGCTATCCGGAAAAGCATGAAGAAGCCCCCAACATGGATACAGACATCTACTGGCTAAAGAAGAAAATGGAAATGGGTGCAGAGTATGCCGTGACCCAGCTCTTCTACGACAACCGGAAATATTTCGACTTCGTGGAACGTGCCCGTCAAGCCGGTGTCACCATCCCGATTATCCCGGGCATCAAGCCCTTCAAGAAGTTGTCACAACTCAGCATGATACCCAAGACGTTCAAAGTAGATTTGCCCGAGGAACTGACCCAAGAGGTTCTGAAGTGCAACACCGATGCGGAAGCTCAGCAAGTGGGTATCGAATGGTGCGTGCAGCAGTGCAAAGAGCTGATAGCCCATGGCGTCCCAAGCCTCCACTTCTACTCGGTAGGAGCTACAGACAGCATCAAGGAAGTAGCCAAACAAATCTACTAAACAATGGACAATCAACAGTTGACAATTGACAACTGGCAGTGTCACAAGTAATAACTTATAACTAATTAACCCGTGTTCAGTTTCAAGGACATAATAGGCCAAGAGGCAGCCAAACAAAGGCTGATACAAGAAGTGCAGGAAGGACGTATTCCCCACGCACAACTTTTCTGTGGCCCTGCCGGAGTAGGAAAACTCCCATTGGCACTTGCCTATGCCCGCTACATCTGCTGTCCCAACCGGACGGAAACCGATGCCTGCGGTACTTGTCCCTCCTGCGTGAAATGGAACAAGCTGGTGCACCCGGACGTACACTTCGTATACCCTATCGTCAAGAGTGCCAAAGGGAAAAAGGAAGTCTGCGACGACTATATCGCCAACTGGCGGCACCTGCTGCAGAACAGCCCCTACTTCGGACTGAACCATTGGCTGAACGAGATGGATGCCGAAAACGGACAAGCCATCATCTATGCCAAGGAAAGCGACGAGATAACCCGCAAGCTGAGTCTGAAATCCAGTGAAGGAGGTTACAAAGTCACCATCGTATGGCTACCCGAAAAGCTGCATGAAGTATGCGCCAACAAGCTGCTGAAACTGCTGGAAGAGCCACCCGAGAAAACGATATTCCTCCTCATCTCCGAAGCTCCGGAAATGATACTGCCCACCATCCTCAGCCGCACGCAGCGCTTCAACATTCCCAAGATTGAAGAAGCCGACATAGCCGAAGCCCTGCAGCAGAAGTACGGAGTGCAGCCCCGCGACAGCGAGACGATAGCCCACCTGGCAAACGGAGACTTCATCAAAGCATTGGAGACCATCCATCTGAACGAAGAGAACGAACTGTTCTTCAACCTCTTTGTCAGCCTGATGCGACTCTCCTACCAGCGCAAGATACGGGAAATGAAACAATGGAGCGAGCAGCTTGCTGCCATGGGACGCGAACGGCAGAAGAACTTCCTGGACTACTGCCAGCGCATGACCCGCGAGAACTTCATCTACAACCTGCACCGCAAGGAGATGAACTACATGACGCTGCCCGAACAGAACTTCGCCACCCGTTTCGCCCCCTTTGTCAACGAACGGAACGTCATGGGTATCATGGACGAACTAAGTGAAGCGCAACGCCACATCGAGCAGAACGTAAACGCCCGCATGGTGTTTTTCGACTTCTCTCTCAAAATGATTGTTTTATTGAAACAATGAAAAGTGGCAAAATAATGAAATGCAAAGTATCAAATCGTAAATAGTAAATAGTAAATAAATAGATGATGGAATTTAAACTACATAACGGAAGCGGAGGTCTCTGCTGCAAGAGTTGCGGCAGGCAGGACAAGCAACTGAACACCTACGACTGGCTGGCAGACATTCCGGGCAATGCCGATGAGAGCGAGCTGGTAGAGGTTCAGTTCAAGAATACCCGCAAGGGATATTTCCGCAACAGCAACAAGATACCTCTGGAGAAAGGCGACATCGTAGCCGTAGAAGCCACCCCCGGACATGATATCGGTGTGGTGACCCTGACCGGACGTCTCGTGCCGCTGCAAATGAAGAAAGCCAATATCAAGTCTGAGGCAGACATCAAACGCATCTACCGCAAGGCGAAGCCTGTGGATATGGAGAAGTACAACGAGGCAAAAGCCCGTGAACACTCCACCATGATACGCTCGCGTCAGATAGCCCTGGACCTCAACCTCAACATGAAGATTGGAGACGTGGAATATCAGGGAGACGGCAACAAGGCCATCTTCTACTACATAGCCGACGAACGGGTGGACTTCCGCCAGCTCATCAAGGTACTTGCCGACGCTTTCCGCGTGCGTATCGAGATGAAACAGATTGGTGCCCGCCAGGAAGCCGGACGCATCGGCGGTATCGGTCCCTGCGGACGCGAGCTGTGCTGCGCCACCTGGATGACCTCCTTCGTATCGGTATCCACCAGCGCGGCGCGCTTCCAGGACATTTCACTGAATCCGCAGAAGCTTGCCGGACAATGCGCCAAACTGAAGTGCTGCCTCAACTACGAAGTAGACTGCTACGTGGAAGCACAGAAACGCCTGCCCTCACGCGAGATTACCTTAGAGACCAAAGACGGTGAGTTCTTCTTCTTCAAAGCCGACATTCTGAGCAACCAGATAACCTACTCAAGCGACAAGAACATCCCCGCCAACCTGGTGACCATCAGCGGCAGACGCGCCTTCGAGATTATCGGTTTGAACAGACGTGGCATCAAGCCCGACAGCCTGATAGAAGAAACCCATCGTTCCGAACCCAAAAAGCCGGTGGACTTGCTGGAACAAGAGAGTCTCACTCGCTTTGACCGCAACCGGAAAGGCAAGAGTGGCAGTGACGGCAACGGTGGCGAGAACAGCAACAACAGCCGTAACAAGAGAAAGAAAAAGAGTGGAAACGGTCGTCCGCAAGGAGGTGAGCAGCAGGGTGCTCCGCAATCCAACAACCAGAGAGAACAATCCAGGCAAGACCGGCAACCGAGACAGAAACAAGACCGGCAAGCACCCAAACAAGGTGAACAGCAACAAGGCGAACGTCAACAACGGAACAATAACAACCGTCGTCCGCCCCGTAACAATAAGCCCAAACCTCAAGGTGAAAGACCTGCCCAAAATGACAAACCGGCTCAAGAATAGGAATCTCTGCCTGAAAGGTATCATACTACTGTTTGTCGCAAGCCTGCTGAGCGCTTGCGACAAACAGACTGTATACCATTCCTTCCAATCCCTTCCCACCGAAGGCTGGCTGCGCGAAGACACGCTCTCTTTCGACGTGAAGGTCACCGACTCACTGACCTACTACAAACTGTCTTTGGAAGTTCGTAACCGAAGCAACTACCCCTATCAGAATCTACCTCTATCCATCTGCTACACCACCGCAGATTCCATTCCGTCACCCACGGACACCATACAGCTAATCCTCGCGGACAAAGAAGGAATCTGGAAAGGTGACGGCTGGGGAGGTCTCTATCAGACTGCCGTCTCCGCAGGAAGCGTTCGAATCGGCAAACCCGGCACCTACCTCTTTAAAGTGGCCTATACGCTACCGGACGAAAGGCTGCAAGGAATCAATGACATCGGCATCAAACTGAAGAGATAGGAACTCCCTATTGTTCTTTATTACCTTCTTCTAACAACCACCTCAGTCTCCCACTCACGTCTCCTTGAAGCGGAAACGGGCGGGGTATCATAACTTGCCCTCTTACCTCATAGCGTAACGTCTTTTACGCCAGGATGTAACGACCGTTACACCAGCATGTAAAGGGCGTTACAATATAGCGTAAAAGTCGTTACGATACAGCGTAAAGGACGTTACAATGCGGTGTAACGGCCGTTACATTACGATGTAAACAATGTGTAAATGCAATGTAATGATAATCAAGTCCATTCGTATGTCCCACAAGGAAACGGTCATAACTAAATTCGACGATTACGTCCCGCATCAATCCGCAGAAAGATAAACAGCAGGATTGTGAATCCCCAGAGAGAAGAACCTCCGTAACTGAAGAAAGGCAACGGGATACCGATGACGGGGGTCAGCCCCAGCACCATGCCTATATTGATGAATAGATGGAACAAGAATATACTAAGCACAGAATAACCATACACCCGGCCAAAGGGAGATTGCTGCCGCTCGGCCACGACAATCAGCCGTAAAATAAGAATAAGGAACAGTAACAGTACAGCCGTAGACCCTACGAATCCTTCCTCCTCACCCACGGTGCAAAAAATGAAGTCCGTATCTTGCTCCGGCACATACTTCAGCTTTGTCTGCGTACCATTCAAGAAACCTTTGCCGGTCAGCCCCCCGGAGCCGATGGCTATCTTCGACTGGTTCACGTTATAGCCGGCACCAGCAAGGTCCTCTTCCATACCAAGCACCACCTTGATACGTATCTGTTGATGGGGCTCCAGCACTTTATTGAAGAAGTAGTCGCTGGAGTAGAGGAAACCTATCGAACCCAAAGCAAACAGCCCAATCAGAAAATAAGATAAATGGCGCTCGCTTAAAGAAAGAAAGACAAGATACCCGACAACAAGTGCACAAAGCCCCCACTGCACCCACACCAAGTTGAAGGGTACCACGTATTCCGAAATCAGATAAGCCACGAGCAGCACTCCCAGCGAACCGCCGATAATATTCCGTGTGGGTTCCCAGCGCTTTTTATAAACCCACACCATACCTCCGGCAAAGAGCAGTACCATCAGCAGTACGGCAAATTCTCCGATAGGCGTCGGTGTATCGGCAATCATCACCGCATCAAAACGGATGCCCACCACAAAGTAGGCCACTGCACATATACCCGAGAACAGTACCACGCCCGGCATTCCCTCCCGATAAAGCATCAGGAAAAATGCAGAGTACACCAATGCCGAACCCGTCTCCCGCTGTAGGATAATCAGCAACATGGGGAAGAGAATCAGGAAAGCCAACATAAGGGAGCTTTTCCAATTCTTCATCGTAAACGAGTAGGCGCTCATATACTTGGCAAGCGCCAGCGCCGTGGCAAACTTGGCAAACTCCGCCGGCTGCAAACTGACCGGCCCCAGGATGAGCCACGACCGCGACCCTTTCGTGTCGGGCGCAATGAATATCGTGACAATCAGCAACAGCATCAGCCCTATATATATAAGGTAGGAGAACATGTCATAGAGGGAATCATCCAGCATCAGCAGCACAAACCCCAGCCCGAAGGAACATATAATCCAGACAAACTGCTTGCCGGCACGCGTAGAGAAGTCCAGAAAGTCACGGTCACCATAATCATAACTCGCCCCACAGACACTGAACCAGCCGAATACAATCAGCAGCAGGTAAACGACAATCGTCACCCAGTCCAATGATTTCCATATGCTATCTCTCCTTGTCACCAATTTATTTACGATTTTACGATTTACTATTTACTATTGAAGTCACTCACCGTTCATCCCTAACCCCTAATCCTTAATCCCCAACCCCTCATCATCATCTCTCCTCATCTCCGTAAAGTATCACCCGGTTACTGAATTCTTCCGCCCGTATCTCATTCTCGGGCGACAGCTTTCCATGCAGATACTGGTCCATCATCATGGCACCGATAGGTACGCCATACGTGGCACCGAAACCACCGTTCTCCACATAGACGGCAATGGCTATCTTAGGGTTGTCCATCGGGGCAAAGCCCATAAAGACAGAATGGTCCTTGCCGCGGTTCTGTGCCGTGCCCGTCTTTCCGCAGACCTCCACACCCGGCAGGATGGCTCCCGCCATGCGGCAAGTGGCGCTACCCGTACTTCCGTCTACAGCGGCACGCATGCCTTTCACCACCATTTCATAATATTCGCGGTCGATGGTGGGATAACGGGGATTGCGATAGATGCTGTCCAGTTCATTGTCTTCTATCTCCTTCACGATGTGCGGAGTAATGAAATGCCCCCGGTTGGCAATGGTGGCACCCAGATTGGCTATCTGCAACGGGGTGGCAAGAATCTCTCCCTGCCCGATGGAGATACTAATCACCGTCAGACCGTTCCACGAACCCCGATAGGGCTTGTCGTAGAACTTTGCATTCGGTATCAGTCCACGCTGTTCGCCGGGGAGGTCGGTACCGAGCCGATAGCCGAAGCCCTGCGATACCATGTGGTCTTTCCATACGGTAATGGCATTCTGCGGCGAACCGTATTTTTTATCACCGAACATGCGATACAATCCCCAACAGAAATAGGAATTACAAGAGGTAGCGATGGCAGGAATCAGCGACAGAGGCGAACCATGTCCGTGACATCCCACATGAAGGCCTTTATGATTGAAGCCATGCGCACAAGGGAAAGTCGGATAATCTTCGTGGATAATCCCTTCCTGAAGGAAGGTCAGCGCCTGCGCCGTCTTGAAGGTGGAGCCCGGCGGATAAGCTCCCATGATGGCACGGTTCAGCAAAGGCTTCCGCTTGTCCATCTGCAGCAGACGGTGGTTCTTTCCCCGCTGGCGCCCTATCATCAGATGAGGGTCAAAGGTAGGCGAGGAAACCATACATAGTATCTCACCCGTAGCCGGTTCGATGGCCACAATGGCACCGATTTTGTGTTGAAGCAGCCGTTCGCCCAACATCTGGAGGTCAATGTCGATGCCCAACGTCAGGTTCTTGCCGGGTACGGAGGAACGGTCCAACTGTCCGTCCATGTAGTGTCCCTGGATGCGCCCGTGAGCGTCACGAAGCAGAATCTCCACCCCCTTCTCTCCACGCAGATACTTTTCATAGGATTTCTCGATGCCTTGCTTGCCTATATAGTCTCCGCGAATATAATAGTCATCGTTCTCAATGTCTTTCTTGGACACTTCGCCGATGTCTCCCAGCAAATGGCCGGCAGAGTTATAGGTATATTGGCGGATAGTACGCCGCTGAATATAGAAACCTGGAAATTTGAACAGCTTCTCCTGAAACACACCGCACTCTTCGGCAGAAAGCTGCGTCATGAACACCTGATGGGTGTATTTGGAATAACCGGGGTTCATCCAGCGGTTCTTGACGTCCTTCATCCGTTTGTCAAACTGTTCACGGGTAATGTTCAAGGCACTGCAAAGGTCGAGTGTATCCAGCTGCGTCACCTCCCGAGGCACAAACGTAATATCATAGGCAGGCTGGTTAAACACGAGCAACTTACCGTTACGGTCGTAGATAGCCCCCCGTGATGGATATTGTATCTTGTTCAGAAAAGCGTTGCTGTCCGCGTTTTTCTTGTAGTCATCAGTCATGATTTGCAGGTCGAACAGCCGGAACACGTAAATAAGAACGATGACAATAGCCGCCGCTCCAATTACATATTTCCGCTTTTCCAGTGTATAGTCTTTCATCAATTCCTAATCCTTAATCCCTTTATCCTTTCTTTCTTATTCCCTCAACAGCCATAATGCAGGTCACAGTAAGCAGGGTACTTGCCGCAATTCTCAACAACAGCGTACCAATATGGGCAAAAGAGAAGAATTCGAGGGTAAGCAACAAGCCGTGATGTATCAGCACACTCACAACCAGATATTTCAGGAAAGGAAGAATCCCCATTGTACGGATGGCCGGAACCAGTGTATCCAGCGTGTCACGAGGCACGAACAGCCGCAGGAAAGTGGGGCGCAAGAAAGCTAGCAACACCGTAGCGGCAGCGTTCATCCCCGGTGTGTCGGAAAAGACGTCGACAGCCAGCCCTAAAAAGAATGCCCACAACATCAACGCATTGCGGGGAGTGTCCGACTCAAACTTCAGTATCAAGTAGATATACAGAAATGGAGTGGCATATCCTGCAATATGCACATTGTTCAATATCAGCACCTGCAACAGTACCAAGCCTATGAACCATCCTATTTTATGCAGATAATTAATTAACAACGCTAATGAGTTATAAGTTACGAGTTACAAGTTATTGAGTGTATAAGTTATAAGATATAAAGATGATTAATCCCTAATCCTTAACCCCTAATCCCTAATTTCTTAGTCACTTCTCGTCTGCCCTCGACTCCAATGCCTTTTGTTCATCCTGCCCGTTGCGGGAAATGACGCGCACATTGCTCACCTTTCCAAAGTCCGTAGCCAGCTTTATCTTCAACAGATACGAAAGCCCGTCGTGCGAGTCAGACATGTCATCCACCGTCCCCACCATGACACCTTCTGGAAACACGGTGGAATAGCCGCTGGTCACTACTGTATCTCCCAGATTGAATTCAGCATGCCGGGGCAAATCCTTCAGATAGGCAAAACGGGAATTACCTCCCTCCCACTTCAAATAACCGAAATAATCACTGCCCACAATCTTACAGCTGATGCTCGACTTGCTGTTCAGCAACGGAATGACCAACGAGTAATGGGGAGAGGTCTTATACACAATACCCACCACGCCATTGGCATCTACAACTCCCATCTCAGGACGGATACCTTCTGTTGTTCCACGGTCTAAAGTGATATAATTGTCAGCCTTGTTCAAGCTGTTCTTTATGACATTCGCCTTGAATATCTGATACTCCGTAGGAGCAAGCCGTTCCATGCTGTACAACCTGGCGGAGTCCAATCCTTTCTCCTTCAGGACATTTTCCAGAAACGAAAGCCGCTGCTCCAGCCACATGTTGCGGTCGAGCAGGTCTTCGTTGGCCGTCTTCAAGTGGAAATAGGAAGTGATGCCACCCGATATTTCATAAACCTTCCCCGCCACGCCATTGGCAGAGGTGAAATACACACTCTGCTGGTAATGATTAAAGCGAAATAATAAAATAAAACTGGCAACCTCTAACAGAAGAAAGAGGAACCAGTAATTATATTTAATGAGAAAGTTTAATAAATTTCGCATTACCGCATCAAGAATGAGAAGCGGTCAACGTTCTTCAATGCCACGCCCGTACCTTTGGCAACGGCATGCAAGGGGTCTTCCGCAATGTGGAACGGTATGTTTATTTTATCAGTCAGACGCTTATCCAGTCCACGAAGCAATGCACCGCCACCGGCAAGATAGATACCGTTGTGAACGATGTCGGCATACAATTCGGGAGGCGTATTTTCCAATGCGCTCAAGATGGCTGTCTCAATCTTAGAGATAGACTTCTCCAAGCAATGCGCCACTTCCTGATAGCATACCGGCACTTCCATGGGCAATGCCGTGATGCGGTTCGGACCATGAACGATATAGTCTTCAGGAGCATCCTCACCGAGTTCCGTCAAGGCAGCACCCACATTAATCTTAATACGCTCAGCCATACGCTCGCTGACCTTCACGTTGTGCTGGCGGCTCATGTATTCCTGAATATCGGCAGTCAGGTCGTCACCGGCAATGCGGATGGAATTGTTACTTACGATACCTCCCAAAGAGATTACGGCAATTTCCGTAGAACCACCACCTATGTCAACAATCATGTTGCCTTCGGGAGCCTCTACATCGATACCGATACCGATGGCAGCAGCCATCGGCTCGAAAATCAAATAAACGTCGCGCCCGCCGGCATGCTCGGCAGAGTCGCGCACGGCACGCAGCTCCACTTCGGTACTGCCCGAAGGAACACCAATCACCATGCGGAGTGACGGAGAGAAAAGACGGTTACGGTTGTTCACCATCTTGATAAGTCCACGTATCATCTGCTCGCAGGCATAGAAGTCGGCAATCACACCATCGCGCAACGGACGGATGGTACGTATGTTTTCGTGGGTCTTTTCGTGCATCATCTTTGCCTTGTCACCCACGGCAATCATCTTATCGGTACGACGGTCCAAAGCCACCACCGAAGGCTCATCCACCACAATCTTGCCATTCGTGGTGATGATGGTATTGGCTGTGCCAAGGTCCATCGCTATTTCTTGTGTAAAGGAGAATAATCCCATTAATATTTACGATTTAACTATTTACGATTTACGATTGATATTCCTCTTGTTTACAATTTGAGATTCAGACTTACGATGTAACTTCAATCGTAAATCGTAAATCGTCAAATCGTAAATCCGAATTAGTGTTTAAAGTGACGGAATCCCGTAGTCACCATGGCAATGCCATGCTCGTTGCAATATTCAAACGAGAGTTCATCCTTGATGCTTCCACCCGGCTGGATGACGGCTGTTACGCCTTCATTGCCGGCAATTTCCACGCAGTCGGGGAAAGGGAAGAATGCGTCACTTGCCATTACAGCGCCATTCAAGTCGAAACCGAAGTTTTTGGCTTTCTCGATAGCCTGCTTCAAAGCATCCACACGGCTGGTCTGACCTACACCACTTGCCAACAACTGCTTTCCTTTTGCCAGCACAATGGCATTCGACTTACTGTTCTTCACAATCTTGTTTGCAAAGAGCATATCCTCAATTTCCTGTGCAGTGGGAGCCTTCGTAGTTACAGTCTTCAATTCTTCTGGAGTTTCCACCTTAAGGTCGCGGTCCTGAACCAATACGCCATTCAGCAAAGAACGGAACTGCTTCTTAGGCAAAGCTGCCGGCTTGCGGACCAGGATAATACGGTTCTTCTTCTGACCGAGGATTTCCAACGCATCCACATCATAATCGGGAGCGATAATCACCTCAAAGAAAATTTTATTGATTTCTTCGGCAGCAGCCTTGTCAATCACGGCATTAGTGATGAGCACACCACCAAAAGCGGATACCGGGTCACCGGCAAGCGCATCGTTCCATGCTTCGAGCACAGTGGGACGTGAAGCCAGTCCACAAGCATTATTATGCTTCAGGATAGCGAAAGTCGTATCCTTGAATTCGTCAATCAAGTCAACGGCAGCATTGATGTCGAGCAGGTTGTTATAAGAGATTTCCTTACCGTGAATCTGGTCGAACATAGCATCAATATTGCCATAGAAATAACCTTTCTGATGCGGATTCTCGCCATAGCGTAAAGTCTTCTGGCTGTTGGCAGAGCAACGGAAAGCGGAACCTTCCTCGCCATCGAAATAGTTGAAGATGGCAGAATCATAGTGTGAAGACACTCCGAAAGCCTCTTTGGCAAACCAACGGCGTTCTTCGATGGTAGTAGTGGCTCCGTGTTCCATCAGCATGTCGCGGAACGGCTGATATTGTGCTTGCGAAGCGATGATAACCACGTCGTTATAGTTCTTGGCTGCGGCACGAATCAGAGAGATACCGCCTATGTCAATCTTTTCGATGATGGCAGGTTCTTCGGCACCACTGGCAACGGTAGCCTCAAACGGATAGAGGTCAACAATGACGAGGTCTATTTCGGGGATTTCATATTTTTCAATCTGTTGCATGTCTTGCTCCAATCCGCGGCGGCAAAGAATACCTCCAAAAACCTTCGGATGCAAAGTCTTCACGCGTCCGCCCAGGATGGAAGGGTATGTAGTGAGGTCTTCCACTGCCTTGCAGGGATAACCCAGGGATTCTATAAACTGACGGGTTCCACCGGTTGAGAGGAACTCTACACCTTCTTCATGCAGTTTGGTAATGATTTCGTCCAAACCTTCCTTATGGTAAACAGATACCAGAGCTGTTTTGATTCTTTTTGTTTCAGACATGGATTTGCGTATTAAAGTATGCGTATATTAGTATTTGATGCGCAAAGTTACAAATTTTGTTTATTCATACATACATTCATACACAATAAATTAGGTATAATTAAAAAAGGCGGCATCTGTTTCCAGTCTGCCGCCTTTTTTTAAGGGTTATTTTGTTGGTTTACCAAATAGATACACGTTTTTCTACCGGCAAGAACATCGGGTCTTTTTCTGTCACGTTGAATGCCTCATACCAAGCACCGATTTGCGGCAATGCACCGTTTACGCGCCATTCGCCCAATGAGTGCACATCACTCTTCGTGCGGTTCAGCACTTCTTCGGGACGGATATCATTGGCCCATACACCTGCGTATGCCAGGAAGAAACGTTGTTCGGGAGTAAGACCATCCAGCACCGGCAGCGGATTGGCAGCCGTAGCTTTCTTGAATGCCTGATAAGAAACCTGCAGACCACCGTGGTCGGCAATATTCTCACCCAATGTCATGCGTCCGTTGGCATATACGCCCGGAGCAACCTCGATGCTATCGAAGAAGTTCACCATCACCTGAGCACGCTCGTCAAAGTTCTTGGCATCTTCAGCAGTCCACCAGTCTTTCAGGTTACCGTCCTTGTCGTACTGGCGACCCTGGTCGTCGAATCCGTGAGTCATCTCATGACCGATTACCACACCGATGGCACCATAGTTGAAGGCATCATCCGCATTCATATCGAAGAAAGGATATTGCAGGATACCGGCGGGGAAACAGATTTCGTTCGTAGTCGGGTTATAGTAAGCGTTGACGGTCTGCGGAGTCATCAGCCATTCGTCCTTATCCACCGGCTTGCCGGCCTTGGCTATCATTTCGGCATGGCTCCACTCGTTGGCACGTTCCATGTTTGCCCAGTAAGAGTCGTTTTTGATTTCCAGTGTGGAGTAGTCTTTCCAAGTGTCGGGATAACCAATCTTCACATGGAAGGTAGCCAGTTTCTCCAGAGCTTTCACCTTAGTGGAATCACCCATCCAAGCAAGATTCTGGATACGTTCGCCCAGGCTTTCCTGCAAGTTCTTCACCAAAGTCACCATACGCTCCTTGGCAGCAGCAGGGAAATATTTCTCCACGTACATCTGACCTACAGCTTCGCCCAGCGCGCCGCTTACAGTGCTTACCGCTCTCTTCCAGCGGGGCTGCATCTCTTGTGTACCGCTCATGGTGCGGCTGTAGAAGTCGAAGTTCTGTTCTGCCATAGCATCGTTCAGCAAGCTTGCGGCAGAATCAATCAATTTCCATTGCAGATAAAGGCTCTGCTGTTCAATGGGCAGCGTATCCAGAATATCGGCAGCAGCTTTCAGTGAAGCGGGCTGGCCTACGATGATTTCCTTCACATCCTTCAAGCCCATGGCAGACAAATAAGCATCCCAATCGAAAGTAGGATAATTCTTCTTCAACTCTTCCATGCTCATCTTGTTATAATTGGCATGCGGGTCACGCAACTCCGTACGAGAGCGGAAAGCCTTGGCAAGACGTGTTTCCACATCCATCACCACCTCCATACCTTTCTTGGCAGTAGCCTCGTCGAAACCAGCCAACTGATACATCTTCTGTACATGTGTACGGAAAGCATCACGAATTTTGGCAGTAGCCTCATCATTCTCCAGATAGTATTCACGTTCGCCCATGCTCAGCCCGGTCTGATAGGTCTGTACAGCATTCATGCTACTGTTCATTTCGTCAGCGCCAACATACAGCACGTTGTAGGCGATGATACCCTTCTTCTGCATATCGCCCAGCAAGGCATAAAGCTCCTTCTTGTCCTTCAAAGCAGCCAGCTGGTCGAGTTCAGCCTTGATGGGGGCTACACCGTCCTTGTTCAGCTTCACGCTGTCCATCACGATTTTGTACAAGTCACCGATTTTTTGTGCCACGCTGCCGGCTTCGTGCTGGGTGGCGGCAAGCTCTTCAATCAGTCCTTGAATCTGCTTGCGGTTGTTTTCTGCAAGGATAGTAAAAGAACCGTACTGTGAGTATTCAGCAGGAATCGGATTGTTCTTCATCCAACCGCCACATGCGTATTGGTAAAAGTCAGTTCCGGGTAGAGCCGTTGTGTCAAGATTGGCGAGCTGGATGCCTGCTGTAAGTTCAGCCTGCTGCTTGCCGGTGTTGCAGGAAGCCGTCATCAGACAGAATGCTGCAATGGGTAACAAATGATTTGCTTTCATAAACATATAAAATATAATAGTTAGTGATTCTCCAACTCTACAGTAGCCGCGTCCCACTCTTCCATCACGCGGTCAAGCTGCTCTTTCAGTTTTTGGTGCTGCTCATAAAGCGACATGTCCGAAGCACCTTCCGGTGTGGCCATCCTGGCCTCAAGAATGGCAATGGCAGCCTCCGTCTGCTCTATCTCCGCTTCACAATCGGCAACGCGACGTTCCAGTTTCTTGAGCTTCTTATTAAGCTCCTTCTGCTCCTCATAAGAGAGTTTGGCTGCCGAGGGTTGAACCGGTTCTGCACCAGCATTTCCTGATGCCGCCTTACCGGCAGTGGGCGAAGCGGAAAGTGAAGGGGATTTCTGTAACTCATTCAGGCTCTCTATCTGCTTCTTTTGCAGGAAATCATAAATTCCTCCCAGATGTTCCTTCACCAGTCCGCCACCAAACTCGTACACTTTAGTCGCAAGTCCGTCCAGAAAATCACGGTCATGGCTGACTATTATCACCGTTCCGTCAAAATCGCGGATAGCCTCCTTCAACACATCTTTGGAACGCATGTCAAGATGATTCGTAGGTTCGTCGAGAATCAGGAAATTCACCGGCTCCAACAGCAGTTTTATCATGGCAAGCCGGGTACGCTCTCCACCGCTGAGCACCTTCACCCTTTTATCCGAAGCCTCACCGCCGAACATGAAAGCACCCAGAATATCACGAATTTTGAGGCGGATATCCCCTACGGCCACGTGGTCAATCGTATCGAATACAGTTAGGTTCTCATCCAAAAGTTGTGCCTGGTTCTGGGCAAAATATCCAATCTGCACATTATGTCCCAGTGTAAGTTTTCCGGTATAATCCGTAATCTCACCCATAATACACTTTACAAGCGTAGACTTTCCTTCGCCGTTCTTACCGACAAAAGCAACCTTCTCTCCTCGGTTGATGGTCAAATTCACATCATGGAAAACAATGTGCTCACCGTAGGATTTCTCCATATCCTCGCAGATGACGGGATAATTACCGCTACGGCTGCTGCAAACAAACTTCAGGCGCAAAGAGGAGTTGTCTTCCTCATCCACCTCGATACGTTCTATCTTTTCAAGTTGCTTGATGCGACTTTGCACCTGCACAGCCTTGGTAGCTTTGTACCGGAAACGCTCGATAAAGTCTTCCGTATCTTGTATCTGCTTCTGCTGATTCTCGTAAGCACGCAGTTGCTGCTCCCGGCGCTCCTTGCGAAGCACCACGAACTCATCGTATTTCACTTTATAGTCGTAAATGCGTCCACAAGTTATTTCGATGGTACGCGTAGTGACATTGTTCAAAAAGGCGCGGTCGTGGCTGACAAGCACCACCGCATTGGCACGGGTGGAAAGGAAGTTCTCCAACCACTGGATACTCTCGATGTCAAGGTGGTTGGTAGGCTCGTCGAGCAGCAACACATCCGGACGGCGAAGCAACAGCTTGGCAAGCTCTATACGCATACGCCAACCACCGGAAAACTCGCTTGTAGAGCGGTCAAAGTCCTCGCGGCTGAAGCCCAGCCCTTGGAGCGTGCGCTCTATTTCGGCACGGTAGTTGGTGCCGCCCATCATCAGAAAACGTTCGTTTTCGTGAGTGAAGCGGTCAATCAGTTTCTGGTAATCCTCGCTGTCGTAATCGGTACGTTCGGCAAGTTGCCGATTCATGCGTTCGATGCCCGCCTGCATCTCAAAAATATGCTCGAAGGCAAGTTCAGCCTCCTGCATTACGGTGCGCTTGTCACTGAGTATCATCACTTGGGGCAAATACCCGATAGTACATTCACGGGGAACGGCAACAACGCCGGCAGTGGGCTGCTGAATGCCAGCCAATATCTTGAGCATGGTGGACTTACCGGCACCATTCTTGCCGACAAGAGCTATACGGTCTTTCTTATTGATAACATAAGAGACGTCTTCGAACAGAGGAGTGGCATTAAATTCTACCTTCAGTCCTTCTACAGATATCATAGTGTCAATGAATTTATCGTTCAAGACTGCAAAGGTAGCGATTTTCAACGTTATACAATATCATACGCTCACATAATTACATCAAATATCCAAGAAAGAGAACACTACTCCCGCATTTCCTGCGGAAGGACAATTGCAAAGCGGCTCCCCTTGCCAAGAGTTGAGGCCACTTCTATTTTTCCATGAAACCTTTCAACGATAGTCCTGCAAATGGCCAATCCCAATCCCGTGCCCTGCACAAAAGCATCTCCCTTATAGAAACGTTCAAAAATGTGCGCCAGAACTTCTTCCGACATGCCGGTTCCCGTATCTTCCACAAAGACTTCCAATGTAGCAAAGTCCTTCAGCCTATACCCTATGGTTATGCGTCCTTCAGCAGTGAACTTCACCGCATTATTGATAAGATTGTTGACAACTTGCCCCAAACGCGTAGGATCTGTATAGATAACTGCCGCCCGGTCCGGAAGGTCTAGCAGTAACTCCACTCCTTTCCGAAGATTCATCTTCTGCGCACTGTAAATGCTTTCCAATATGCCATTTAAAGAAACCTTCTCAAAATGGAATTCCATCGTGTTCGATTCTATCTTGGACAAATCCAGAATATCTGAAATCAACACCATTAACAACTGGCTGTTCTTTTCAATCAAAGACGTAAATTCCATAATCTCCTGCCGCGACAAGTCGGCATCCCCACAAGCCAGTAGTGTAGAGAAGCCCACAATGGCATTTAGTGGCGTACGTATCTCGTGGCTCATATTAGCAAGAAATACGCTCTTCAACTCATCGCTACGTTGCGCTTTCTGCAAAGCCTCGTTCAATTTATTCTCCGTATCCTTGTATTTCTGCGTACTCATGCAAATACCGATGATACGGAACGGCAAATCCGTCAATTGCCCCACATAGGTAGATTGCGCCTCAAACCACTCCCACTTGCCGTCTCCCCTCCGTAGACGGTATTCCACTGGGCGTTCGTACAAATTACCATGCAACTGTAAAGCCAAAGCATCAAACACTCCCTTCCGGTCGTCCGGATGAATCAGAAATGCGAATTCCTCAGGCGTCAGCGTATAGTCACGCGTAGGAATCCCCAAATATTCAAAATAACGCGGTTCTATAATCATCAGATTATGTTCCATGTCGAAAGACCATTGAAATATCTGGGTGCGGCTCAGCGCAATATTCAGCAAATGCTTCTGTGTCCGTTCTTCCAACACATTCCTGAAATAGAGTACAATCCTCACCAATTGTCCATCTTCATGAATTCCCACCATAGCACCTTGTATCAGAAAACTGATACCACTCTTCAATTCACGTATAAAGCAATTGATATCTAAGGGAATAATCCGCACATCCCTCTCCCGAAGTTGCAGCAAAAGGTCTTCTAACACATTCTTTTTATCACATACCACTTCCAATAAGTCAGTGATACGCCGCCCTATCACATACTCATTCAAATGGAGTTCATTCATCACCTGCTGATTCAGACGCCAGATACAATCTTCCAAATCAATCATAATAATGCTGACGGGCCATGAGTTGAACAACTGCTCGGAGATGGCATTTATTATACGTACTTCTTGAGGAACATTCGGATTCATCAGAATTGTTTTATCATACAAGGAGCAAAGTTCGGGCTAAAATGCTTATGCCACAAACAAACCCTTATAAATCAATATTCCGTTTTAGCATGTATATATTCTATTATTCACAACTTTACCTTATTTAACAGAGACAAATTGAGCGTAATATTGATTTTAACTGTTATCTCTGTCATTTATACATTATTATCCCCCATTTTTGTGTCTTAAAATCTCCAACATGAATATATCCGAATTCAATATAAATGCCGAGTTCATTGCCTGCAATCATATCACAACCAATGAACTGAATCCGCTAGTGGAAAAGCCATACCACACCAAGGCCAGTATCTTCGCTCTATGCACCAAAGGAGTTCTGAAAACCATCATAAACCATACTCAATTCAGGGTTGAAGCTAACACCCTCCTAGTTATTCCTCCCGAGACCTTCGTACAATTGCTACACACGTCAGACGATGCTGAAATATATGTCGTCATATTTTCCCAACAACTTATCCAGAGTTCAGGGGCCGGCAAGGTCATGATGGATAAGTTTCACATTATAGGCAAACACTATATTTTTCCTCTATCGAAAACGGACTTCCAGCTTTATGCCGAGTTCATGACCTATTTGTCACACCTCTACCAAAGAACAGAAAGCCCCTCAAGTCTAGTTTCATTGCAAACTCTACTGACCTATCTGTTACAAGGTATATCCGAACTCTGTCCGGAACGCCCTAGAATAAAAGAGACTCCGGGCAGCAGGCATTTCAACCAATACCGCATTTTTATCCGATTGGTACACACAGACTATGTCCGGGAGCATCAAGTGTCCTATTATGCATTGAAAATGAATATGAGACCGGCAGCTCTTTGCCGCCTTGTCAAAAAGGAATCAGGACATACAGCCATGGAAATCATCAACAATACTATCATCATGGATGCCAAAGCACAACTTTGTACCGCCAACACTCCGATAAAGGATATAGCCGTGAGTCTAGGTTTTAATAATGCGGCCTTCTTCAACAAATTCTTTAAACGTCATACGGGAATACCTCCTCAGAAGTTCCGCACATCCTCAAAACAATAAAATCCACTCAAAACACAAAATGCGGATATTCTGCCATGAGAATACCCGCATTCCTCAATAAGAGAAGTCTGCCATCAATCTACCTTCTTAGCAATAAAAAACACATAACCGTAGAATTCCTTATATTTGCCGTATAGTTCATCCTCAATCATTTGGAGTGAGCTGAACTCTTCGGCAATTTTATTACCGGCATATTTCTTACGGAAAATCTCCTGGGCCGCAACCTTTGAAGCAAAGTAATGCTCTGTCCAGCAATTCTCCGGCAGAATGAATGTAGCAACGGGGAGATAACCCGCCTTGTACAACTTGGTCACCTGATTGGGAAGTGTATCCATTTCAGAGTAAGCGTCCATCCAGAAGTCATTGATTTCCGCAGGGCGTTCGTCCGTAAACCATGAACTCTCGGAGACGGCAATATACCCTCCCGGTTTCAGATACTTACGCCACTCCTTCAAGCCACGTTCAAAGCCAATGTTATAGATAGCACCTTCACACCAAATCATATCCAGCTCCTCCTCACCGAAAGGAAGGGCATCCATTGAACCGACAATTCCTTTTACTCTGTCCTGCAAGCCTAACTGCCTTGCATTACGGTTGAAGATATCAATAAAGCCGGGAAAAAGGTCAATTCCTGTAATCCGCCCCGGCACATGGCCAGCTACTACCATTGTCTGGCCACCCGTTCCACAGCCGATATCGGCAATAAAGGATTCATCGGTAAGACCGTCTACAAAGCTCAATGCCTTCAACGTCGCTTCAGGACTGCCAGGGCCTTGTCGTTCCATATTGGAGAAAAAGTCACAGATTAAATTAAGTTCGAAATCGTGGATAGTTTTATTTTCGTTACTCATTTTCTTACTATATTTTGCATATACGGAAAGTATCACAATACCTTCAGCATAATATGCGGATTAAACTTGAATTATAACAATAAAAAAACACTCTCGAAAGAAGTTATCCGAGAGTAAACGAAGGGGGGACAATCTGTGCAGGGAACACAGATTGTTTACAAAACCAAATCCGATTTAAATGTCTTTGTCATACTGCAAAGATACGCAATATTTTATTTAATCAAAGATTTTACGGTTAATAAAGATTTTCCCTTGCACCGGGCGCATGCTGAAGAACCGCACCTACCACCTGGCAAGTATCCAGTTCCTTACAGTCGCCACAAGTATTGAAACCTTTTTCGTACACACATTTGCGGATAGCACAATAATCGCTGCAATAGGCAAACTTCACCCCGTCTGCACGGCACCCCATACAATGGATGGTTTCCGGCGTAATTTCCGGCGTATTGTTCAGCACACTCCACTCTTTGGCAGTTTTCTCTCTCAGCTCATCGTCATTATTGACAGTGGCTATACGGGCGGCGCAATTTTCGCAATCCAACCCGCAACATGCAATTAATTGTTTCATCACTTGGTTATAACGATTTATGTTTGAGGATATAATGCCCTTTTTCCCGCACATCGATTCAGTAAGCCCAAAACTCACCCCATACCTTGGAACAGACACTCATTTACCGACAGTCCTCAGCGCTTTCTTAACGATATACTTGGTCTCTTTCGTTTCACTTTCCCAACGCCTGCAAAGCTTCCTTACAAATCCGGATTGCGTCTTACTTGCATCATTTAACCAATTCCCTACGCTGTTCCGGACATACTTGGAGTAATCTGATTTCAAAGGTTCCAATATCGGTGAGCCCAATGCAGGGTTCTGTTCCAACATTTCAGTATGCTTGCACCAGACACCTCGTGAACAGAAAACAGAAGAACAAATATAGCTCTGGCAAACGCCTTCCCCATATTTGTCCTTTTGTTCTTTTACCCAAATAAATTAATGCGAATCAAGTTATCCTTCCGTCTTACTTTAGAACAGCTTCGCAGGATACTCACCCGCATCCACCAAAGCCTGAATCTTGTCGACTACACTCTGACGGTCTTCGGGATAAGTCACACCGAACCACTTGCTGGTTGTATCGAGCACTTCGCAGGTAGCAGTGCCATTGTTAATCAGCTTATCCACCATCAGCGGGATGAAGAATTCGCTTTTCAGATTCTCCATATTCTTCGGGTCGCTCAGGAAGCTCTTGAAAAACTCTGCACTGTAAGCAAAGTAATCGGGAGTAAAGCCCCAGAAGTTCATGCTGACCGGAGTCGTCTCGGGAGTGGCAGTCCATTCACCGTTATCATCGATGTACTTCACCTCGCCGTCCATACGCTGAATCTTGGTACGCTCTACTACAGAAGTCAACAAGTTGTTTGCATCCGTTCCGCACAAACCACGGGATACGGTACCGCTTTCGCTCAATGTATTACCGATGCGGAAGCCTACCATGGAATATACATTTTTGGAACCTTCGGGAAGGGCTGCAAGAAATTTGCCCATTACCTGGAAGGAATCACGACCGTAGAAATCGTCGCAGTTGATAACAGCAAACGGTTCCTTTATTACATCGGCACCCATCATTACAGCATGGTTGGTTCCCCAAGGTTTGGTACGGCCTTCGGGGCAGGTGAAGCCTTCGGGAAGGTCATCGATGGACTGGAATACCAGTTCGCAGGGGATATGGCCTTCGTATTTGGAAATAATCTTGTCGCGGAAATCCTGCTCAAAATCTTTACGAATTACGAAAACGAGCTTTCCAAAACCGGCATTGATGGCATCGTAAATAGAATAATCCATGATAGTTTCGCCATTCGGGCCTAGTCCGTCCAATTGTTTCAAGCCACCATAACGGCTGCCCATGCCGGCTGCCAATAAGAATAAAGTTGGTTTCATATTTAGTTATTATTTAAAAAGGTTAGTATATCACAGTTGATAACGGCTGCAAATGTACAAAAATTTATGGCTGACAGAAGGGAGTTTTAGTTCATTCTTTACCACTATCCGTTCAAAAAGGTACATTTAGAACGGATAACCGATGGCAAAATGCAACGCCATGCTGTCCTTGAACTTGGGAATATTATAATACCCCGACTTCCCGGTATCATACGGATCATGCAGCCCGATACCCAAGTCCAGACGAAAAACAAGAAAGTCCAAATCGTAACGCAAGCCAAATCCCGTGCCCAAAGCAATCTGTTTCGGGAAATTCTTCAACGTAAATTCACCATTCGGGCGGTTTTCATCTTTACGCATCAGCCATACATTGCCGGCATCCAGAAACACCGCTCCATGCAAGTCGGCAATCATACGGAAGCGATACTCGATATTGGCTTCTATGCGAATATCACCCACGTGGTTGATATAGGTATATTTCCTATCCGTCTCGGGAGGATAGCCGCCCGGACCTATACTGCGTGCAGAAAAGGCGCGCACACTGTTGGCACCGCCGATATAGAACTGTTCCGTATAAGGTGCGGTCGTAGCGTTGCCATACGACCATATCACCCCTCCGGCAATACGCGAGGCTATCATCTGGTTCTTGTCTATCCGGTAATGGTACCTGAATTCCGAGTTCAGCTTCAAGAACTGTGCAAAAGGTACCCCGAAAAGCTTCTTTCCTTCCTCACTGAACGGCTTGCCGAAAATACGGTAGACGGCAGAAGTCAGGTTACCGGCCGACGCAACGGTGGTCTGCCACCAGATGGGGTTACGCTTGCCGCGCACGGAAGCGTTGTCATAAGTATAGGTGTACTCCATGGCAGGAATGAACTGGTCGCGCAAACTAACGTAGAGTGCCGGATTCTCGGCACGCAACGTATCGAAAGCGGCAGTAGGATTGCGCAGTACATTGAATGTCAACCGGAAAGGAGTTATACTGTGCCTGGAAGTCGATTTGGGCTGGAAGTCATAAGTGACATTACCGCCAAAAGCCAACAGCTTATAATACTTGGCACGGTTCATCTGGTCGGCATATAAACGGAAAGTCGTTGTAGCCGGGAAGTCATACTCACGGTCGCCCATCCTAGGAAACACCACGCGCGGAAAGATAAGCGAAGTGGAGATACCCAGTTCATAACTGTTCATCAAGGAAGAACTTGCCTTGCCCGTCTGCCATTCGTACGAACCGTTCAACTTCACATTCCAGCTTTCACCGCCACCGAAGACATTGTTCTTCGTCACCGTAAAAGCGGCACCCGGTCCCGTCTGGTTATTGCTCTTCATGGTGACATTAAAATCCAACTCCGCATCGTAGGGTTTATCGAGCGCGGCAATGACCCTCACATCCAATGTATCAGACACAAACGCCGTATCACGCGGTATATACTGCATCTCCGCATAACGGAAAATACCGACGCTTGCCAGACGCTCCTGAATACGGGTCTGACGGTACAAACTATACAAACTCTGCATAGAACGCTGGCGGGCAATACCTGCGCTGTCCTGTATCTGACGTTTCCGCCGATAACCTTGATAGTTCAACCAACGGTAAAGCATGTTGGGACGTACCGGAGGTTTGTTGTAGTAATGTATGGTCAAGCCTTTGTAATCCATGCTGTCATTGGGTTCCTGCCCCTGCTTTCCAAGAAGATAGACGGATTTACGCCCCACACGGAACTGCTTCTCGGCTACCTTTGGCATACCGGGAACGGGAATCAAGCGCATCTGGACATGCCCATTGGGAACCATCATGGTATCGGCCTGATAGGTTAGGTAGTCGGGACGGAAATAATAACAGCCCACATTACGCAGCAGGGTACTGATACGGGTACGCTCCCCATCCAAATCAGCCACATTGAATTGTTCTCCCGAACTGATAAGGGAACGTCGGCGTCCCAGCTCCATAATGCGAGTGGTACGCTCGCTGAAACCACGATAATATACCGTATCTATAAAGTAGGGGTTACGCATGTTCACCGTATATTGCAACTTTGCCTTCAGCGAGTCCTTCGGGTCGATAAATGTCTTGTAGCTGACGCTTCCGTTGAAATAGCCATAATCGCGCAGCAAGTTAACCGCCGCCTTCTGGCGTATATCGGGATTCACCGTAGACATAAGCACCGGAGTGGCGGCAAATTTATTGAATATCCACTTTCCGAATCCCTTCTCATACTTCTGGAAACCATTGTAAATCCACAGTCCGAAAGGAAAGGGATAGCGGATAGTAGAGCTTCCCAGCAACGAATTGTTCGGTGCCGTAGCAAGGGCGGCTTCCACCTCTTCCATAGCAATCTCACCAACAGACGTTTCACTGCGGTTCAATACAATCATCGGCTTTTGGCCGGTATAGAGTATCTCCCCCTCGGGCAAGTGCTTCGTGGTGGAGCAACCTGCCAGAAATATCAATCCTGCAATATATAATATCAGTCGTTTCATATCACATTCCTACTTTTTCATATCGCTATTTTCAGCCTCCGGTTTTATCTTTTTCTTCCTGAAGATGAAGAGTTCACTCAATCGGTCCATCTTCCGGCGCAGCACAAGGCCGACACCCGTTTCGGTTATCTCACCGTCGAGTATGCTTTCGTAGTTTTTATTATGGAATACACGGACATATCGAGTACCCGACGCATCAAGACGGTATTCCAGCGATATATTGTCAATGAATGATTCCGCATCGTTCGTGGCATTGGCCCCGGTGGACACTTTTCCACCGATGACTATCTGTACGCGGTCGTTGAAGAAACGCTGGGAATAACGAAAACTGAAGTCTTTCTGCGTGTCACCCGTTTCAGCAGAGGTACGGTCTTCCACACCTACACTGATATTGGCCCCTTTTATACCTCCCGCCAAGGAGTTTATCTGGCTCTGAAGCACTGAGTTCAAGGCGGCTCCCATTGACAAACCTCCTCCTTTGGCACCACTGTTCAGGTAAATACCCGTGGCAAGCATGGCAATGGCCTGCTTGCTACGCTCTTCTGCACCCATTGCCTGCAGCTCATTCTCTACTGCGGCATCTTCGGGCGCCGAAATATCGAATATCAAATCGGGAGCGTCAAGCCTGTTCTTGATGGAAATGGAAACATCGAAGTTCACCATGCGCGAACCGTCCCCGTCACCGTCGGCCACAGAAGCACGCATACGTTCCGTAGCCTTTAGGCTTAGCGTAGGATTCATAATATTCCCTCGCCAATCCACATAACTGCCGGGATTGAACTGAAACTCCTTCAAGGGGATGATAGGCAGCGAATATTTCATGACGCCACCCGAAAGGGTATAGCGTCCGGTAAGGCTCATATCCCCTTGGGGAGTATACTGCATATTCAAATCACCGCCACCTTCCAGTTCGATGTATTTGCTGCGGTCGGGACTCAAGTCGGCACGAAGACGGACAGCATCGTCAATATGGACGGACATATACATTTCCAATCCTCCCAACGACATGGCAGGAACTTCATCCGCCTTTACCGACGTCGTATCGGTGAATGAGGTAAAGGTAACCAGCCCACTGAGACGGTCTTCCACCGTTAAAGGGGAATCGGTCAACACGTAGGTTACGTTGGTATTGCCCAGCAGATTCATGTTTCCACGCATCGTGAGCCCGTCAAGCGGTCCCTTCACCGTGGCATGCAAATCAACGAACACCTTTCCATATACCAGACTTTCGCGGGTACGCGGTGCATCCAGCAACGTATAGTTCTCTGCCAGCAGATTGAGGTTGGCAGTAGGACGCTCCATATTCCGGAAATCAACCTTACCGTCAATCGTAAACGGATTCTTGCTGGTGGTATAAATGGCAAACTTATCGAATATCAACTGATTGTCCTTTATCTGTACCGGACGGTTGTCGAACCAGTAACGTGCTCCCGCCTGGCGTGCATAGACAGACACACTGTCCAAAACAATATCACCATGCATTTGAGGCTTGTCCAGCGAACCATAAATATAAAGCCCTCCATCAATATCTCCGGTAAAGGCCACCATTTGGTCAGGGATGAATGCATTGGCCATCTTCAATGGGAAATGCTCGAAACGAGTGGACACTTCCAGAGTATCCTTTCCGTTTTTCTGCGTCAAGATACCGTCGGCGATCATCACTTCTTCGTTATCATGTGTAAAATAGGTATTCAAATAGTGCGTATTCTTGTCGCCCGGCAACCAGGTAGCCCCCAGACCTATATCTCCAACCGGTTGGCGTTCGTAGGTCAGTTTCTCTACATTGGCTTCGGCGGACACCTGCAGGGAAGTGGCAGTCTGTATATAATTTGCTTCGGCGGAGAACAATCCCGTAAGCCGAGGCATATAAGGAAGTACCTCCGTAAGTTCATCCAGGCGCAATCGGCTCAATTCTACGTTTATATTCTGCAAGGAAAGGGTATCATTCTTGTCGGATTGCATACGGAAACACAGACCATCGTCGCTGTCCATATCAATATTGGCATAGACGCGCATATTCTTATGCAGATAAATCCAGTTACTATTGTCCGCAAAGTGGAATTTACGGAAAGCGATAATCGGCTCGGCAGGAATAAGGTTCAGCAGCACACCATCACCGCGACCATGTCCTTCGGTCAACGGACGGGCGTTAATACCGAACAGCACACCAGTCTGCCCTTTTCCATCCACATAATCCACAGTCAGCTCCGCATCTTCATTACGGACTTCCCCCGTCAATGTGCTGCGAAACACAAACTGCGGGTTCTTGGGACCGTTTATGACACCACCTTGCAACTTCATCCGAGCAGTATCCTGCTTCACTGTAAAAAATATCGTATCGAGCTGCAAGGAGTCCATGCGCAATCCGTGAACAGCTGTACGCCCATTGATGCCGACTTGCGGAGTAAATCCGAAGCTCAGTTTGAAATCATTATAGGAAATACCCTTTGCAGCCAGGAAATAGCTGACGGGATTCTGGTTACCGGCTTCCAGATGCATGCCTGCTGAAGGAAGGACTTGGCGCAAAGCGGCATGGTCCAAACGCCGTTCATCAATCTGCTTTGTCAGGATAGAGACAAATTTATCCGACTGTTCCATCAACTTCTTCAACGTGCTGTGGGCGCGGAAACGCAGATTCAAGTCACCGGCGTCAAGCCTCAACTTGAGAGAATCATGACGTGCCTCCGCTCCCATTGTAAAGGCAAACGGGTGTTTCAACGGTCGGGGCACCAAACCCAGCTTATGCAGATTCACCTCTTCCACATTCAAATCCAAAGCGCCATCCAAATAGCTGCGGTCAAGACGCATATCCGCATTTCCCTGCATCTTGAGAAGAACATTATCGCTGGCAAGACGGACGGTAGCAACGGATGACTTGAGTCCGGCATGCGCCTCCACACCGGAAATGTCCCAATGCCCATACTGTAGTTTTTCCAAAGAGGCATTCAAAGCAGCCACAGTCTTTCGTGATGCCACATCCACCCCTTGTCCTTTAGCGGACATCTTTGCCGTAAGAGTATAGATAGAGTCCTTGGGCAGGAAGTGATGCACCTGCAAGTTGTTGATGGCAAGGTCGGCATGGTAGGCTTCCGTAGCAAGGTTATAGGCAGCGTCCAGATTCAAGACGCCTTCCTTCTCCAGCAGTTTCAAGGCGGCAGTGCACTGCGTCCCCTCCATACCGACACGTGCCGCAAGGTGCATACTGTCCGGCACGATGATGGAGCCATCGGGAGCAATGTCAGCTAGTCCGGTCAAGAAGTTCAAGTTCTGCGTATGCATCTCGAAGTCCATGTTTCCATTGCGTTTCACACTGTCGGTCAGGTTCCAGAATTCTCCTCCCCCATTCAACGAAAAGGCTCCGGGCAGCTCAGCCGTAAAACGGGAAATCTGCATCTGCTTCAGGTTTCCTTCCGTACCGGCATGAATCACCAACGGACGGAACGGATAGGCTTCCTTGAAAGTTTCCGGCAGGCCACCGGCAAAAAGCAGTACATCCTGTTTGCCGATACGGGCATTGAAACGGGCTGTCAGACGACCGGTGGTAGGTATATTTATCAGTTCCCAGTAAGTCTGTGCCGTAAAGTTCATCTCACTATGAGGTGTCAGCAACTTCAAAGAAGGGATACGGATAACGGTAGAGTCGGCAAATAACCGCCCGGTCAGGGAAGTCACACTTAAACCGGAACGCTCATACATGGAAAATTCCCGGATAACGGCATTCATATCTCTACCGTAGTACATCACAGAATCAATGCCCATACGAATGTCGCGAAGAGCAATGTGCGAGGGGTCGAAGCCTATCGCACTCCCCGGGCCGCCGGTATCATAATTGACAGAAGTTCCAGTCAGCAGGAATTTTCTCCAGCCATAGAACTGGTGTTTCAGGTCGGCAGCAGCGTCCGCAATCTCAGCATCTCCTATATGGGCTTTCAGCCCCATGGAGTCCAATGGCATCTGTAAATCGACCGAGACGTTCTTCAACTTCAGAGTATGGAGTGTGACTTTCCAGTTTAACGCAGTGTCAGTAGTGTCCTTGGGAGTCTCAGTGGTATCTGCAAGCATCACCTGCACATGGGTATCGCTCAATTCTATATTATTGAGGATGGCATCTTCTTTTGTAAGGTCTATGCCATGGCTTTCGAAAAAGAAATGCCCCAGTACTCCTTTGATGCACATACCTTCCATTAAATTGGAGGAGTTGACAGCAACTTGTTTCAAGGTAATGTCATCCACCTCCACTTTCCCTTTGAGTAAAGGCCATGCCTGTACCCGTACGTTCAAACTTCCAAGATTCAGCAAGGTATCGGGATGCTGCACATCAACAGCACTGTCGGCAGGCTGTACCACCAATACACCGCGGACCAACAAATTCAAAGGAAAGCGAAGGTCAATCCGCTCCACGGATATGTCCATACCCGTAGCATCTGATGCAATTGCTGTAGCCTGCTTCCGTATCAAATTCTGTACGGGAGGCACATAGAGCAGTATCATCAATATTATAAACAGTATAATAGGAGTAAGCAGCACCCACAGTGCTATTCTCAACCATTTTCTTCTCATCGGAACGTCAATCTTTCATCGTATTTAAAAGTCCTACAAAGTAAACAATTTCTTTCGACATTTGGTTCCCGATAGAGAAAAATCATGTATTCTTCTCTGTTCCCCCATTACGGAAAAGCTGTTGCCTGAGTAATGACATCCTCTATCAAAACGAGGGCGGCAAGGGCGTGTTCTTTCAACTCTCCGGTAAAAGGCACTCCATGAGAAGTTTCCAACAGTTTCAGCAATGCAACCAGTTCCGTAGCTCCAATCAACGTAAAGAGGGGAATCATTTTGTGGGAGACAGCAGCCATCTCGTCCACATCCTCATTCTCCACAGCCTTCTGCAAACGCTCCGCATTGAGACGGGTTTCAGCCACAAAACTTTCCAGAATGGACTTTGCAGCCTCGGGGTCATCGACCGAAAAAACGGTGAGCGAAGAGAATTTATACCCCGGGCAAGCCGAAGCTTCCGAAACTTCCGTAACCTCCTTCCCTTTGTCCTCCACATTCAATTCATGCAGCAATTCACTGACGGTAAACGGCTTATGCAGGCATCCGGCAAAGCCATGCGCCGTAAATTCCTCACGCTGCATGTCACTGCGAGCAGTGACAGCAATCACCGGAACAGACTGTGCCTGCGGTATGTTCGAAGCACGCAGCAGTTTCAGTAAATCAAAACCATTAATAGCAGGCATCTGCACATCAGTAAGCAGAACATCAAAGGTTGCAGTGCGCAAGGCATCCAGCAGTTCATCCAGTTGTAAACAAGAGACAGAATTTATACCACTCTGCTGAAGCATGGCGGCAGTAAGGGTAAGCTGAATACGGTCATCATCAATAAGGAGGACATTCTTCAGTGAAGAATGAGGAACGGGGAATGAAGAATTGCCATTCGGCGTGGTAACACATCCCGATTCTTCATCCTTCATTCTCCGTCCTTCACTCCTTACGGGATAGATAGGAATATATATGGTGAAAGTGCTTCCCTTGCCTGGCACACTGTCTACATCAATCGTGCCTTCAAGCAACTGTACCAGCATACGGACGATGGAAAGTCCGAGTCCGAACCCCTCTTTACCCTGAGCACCCGGTAAGCGGGTAAACTCCTGGAAGATACGCTCACGGTCGGCAGGTTCCATACCTCTACCCGTATCAGCAATGGCAACTACCAGTCGACGGTCCTCGTAACGGGCAGTCATGGTAATACTGCCTTGGTCCGTAAACTTCACGGCATTGGACAGCAAATTGTTGATAATCTGGCGCAGACGCAAAGGGTCGCAAATATAGGTACCGTCCAGCTCCGGGGCAGTGTCGCAATGAAGCGCCAGCCCTTTGGCAGCCGTAAGCGGTTCAAAACTGACGTGTATCTCTTCAAGCAGGCGGGAAGGATGAAAGGTGACCCGGTTGACTTCGGCCTTGTTCAAATCAAGACGATGGAAGTCGAGCAAATCAACGACCAACTTCAGCAGATGCTCCGATGAGGTTTTCATATTGTCCAGATAGAACCGCTGGCGCTCATCCACCGTCAGACGGGAAAGCAAGTCGGCATAGCCCATGATAGAACCGAGCGGAGCTTTGAAATCATGGGTAATGGCAAGCATCAGTTTTTCACGGACAGCAAGTAAATCTTCGGCACGACGGCGGGCCTCTTCCAACTCACGGCGGTACCGGTTGCTTCGGGTTATGTCGCGGCCGATGATAATAAGAAAAAAAGCGGAAAGCAACACCGCACCTACGGCAATACCACTGATAATCTTGGCCGAACGGCGTCGGACCGCCTGTTGATACTCGGCTTCCGTCCGTGCACGCAGCAGAGTTTCCGTCTCGTAATCTTTCAGCAAGCTGTCAATACGAGCGGTCAGCATATGGTCCAAGCGTTGCAGATAGCGTTTACGTCGTTGTATAACAGTGTTTACAGCTTTTTTCTGCTGGGCCACAGCACGCAGTTTCTCATGCAAAGAATCGGCCGGATTATAAGGTTCAATCACCGTATCCGTCGCAAATTCGAGGGAGGTCTTTACCTGGATAGCCGTATCTTTCTTTGGGGGGACAAACACTTCACCCAAACGACGGAAAAAACCCTTCTTTCGAGGGCGTGTCACGACGGTATCCCGATGTGTAATGATACGGTGCTGCACACGTTGCTGGGTCACTACCGAGTCCTGCTGGGCAATTATCTGCTCAATGTCACTGGTAGATACCATGCTGTCATTCGCCTCACTCAGCGTACGCAGCATTCTTATCGTATTGGTATCCTTCTCGCGTATCAAAGCTAGTACGCTGTCTGTCCATTGTACATCGCGGTCATCGGTAAGAATAAGGTTCTCCATCTCCCGGTGTACGAAGAACAAGGAAAAAAACAATACCGCCAGCAACAAAGTGTAGCCTACGGCAATCTTTACTTTGGAGACACTGTTCATATTATCAAATCCTTTCCCTGGTCTGTCTACGGAATCTCAGCCACAGCATCACCCCTGCACTGGTCAGTCCAAACGGGAAAGCCATCCAGACCCCCGTCAGTCCCCAGCCGAAGATGAAACCGCAGAGGTACCCTACGGGCAAAGATATAACAAAATAGGATATAAATGCAATAATCATCATCGGTTTCACATCCGAGATACCACGCAGGGCATTGGCAAAATTAATCTGCAATCCGTCACCGAACTGGTAAATCAGGAACGGAAAGAAGAGAGCGGCTACCATACCGGACACTTCCATATTATCTGTAAACCATCCTCCGACCTGACCGCGAAGTGCAAAGACAATACTCAACAGCACCACTTCCATGCATAAGATGACGTGAAGGCCAGCATACGCCGAACGGCGCACATTTTGCCCGTCGCCCTGCCCCTTAAAGTTACTGACACGCACAGCAACTGCAGCACCCATGCCATAATACATCATGAAGGTGAACTGAGAGATAGTGAGCATTATCTGATGTGATGCCAGAGCAAGTGTCCCCAGCCACCCCACCATGACAACACTGAGGCTGAAGGAAGCGGTCTCCATTCCCATCTGCATACCGACAGGCCAGCCCAAAGCATTGAGTTTCCTGAACATCGGTGTCGACCATCCCAGCCTCATAAATCCGAGTCTATAACGGATAAAACGGCGACTACGAAGCACAATCACCGCAAAGACCACGACCATCACAATGCGAGAGAACAAGGTACTTACACCCGCACCAAGCAATCCCATCTCCGGGAAACCCAATTTTCCATTGATCAGAATATAGTTTCCTACGATGTTAAGCGCATTCCCTCCAAGCAGAATCCACATGGCCGTCTTGGTGTCGGTGATGCCATCCGTAAACTGTTTAAAGCCGTTGAACAACATGACAAAAACCAGTGAAGCAAGCAGCACTAGATAATAAGGCTTAATCAGAGGCAGTAATTCTTCGGGCTGTCCCAGCCGCTCCACATTGAAATAGAGAACAGCCATGACAAGAGTCAGCAACAAAGCCACCAGCACATTGGCAACCAGGCTACACCGCAACGCCTGCCCTGCCTCGGCAAAGCGGCGGTTACCGTAGAAGCCCCCTACAACCGGTGTCAGCCCGTAGCTGAAGCCCGTACTGAAAATAATGCAAAGAGTAAACAGATTGTTTACGAAAGAAGCGGCACCCAGTTCCTCCGTGCTGTGATGCCCAATCATCAGCGTATCGGCAAAACCAAGCACAATGACTCCCAACTGCCCCACCACAATGGGTAGCCCCAGGAGAAGCAATGCTTTATAGTGCTGCTTATACGTATCAAATAATTTTTTCATACTAAAGGTTTTCTTTTTGGTAATAAAGCACAATCCCGTTTTCATCGCGGAAGGTCTGTTGGGCGACCCTATGAAGCTGTTCTGCCGTCACAGAGCGGTAATTGTCCACTTCACGGTCTATGTCTTCTGCCTGTCCGGTCAGTTCAAACCAGGCAAGATTCGTGGCAACATTCAGATAATTGATGTTGCCGAATATCTGTGTAGACTCAAACTTGTTCTTTACTTTCTCCAATTCTTGTTCTCCAACAAACCCGGATTTCAACTCTTCCAACTCTTTCCGGACAGCAGCCTCGGCTTGTTCCAAAGATACGCCTGCAGATGGTTTTCCACTGATATGCAGCAGGCCGGCATCCCGTGTACCGGAGATATAGGCATCGAGACTGGAAAAGAACTTCTGCTCCTGCACTAGCCTGCGGGTCAAGCGACTGGAACGTCCATTGCTCAGAATATCCGACAGAATATCGAAGGCATAATAATCGGCATCCTCACGGCTGCACATGTGATAAGCCATGAACAAAGCATCCAGAGGAACATTCCGTTCCACCGTCTGCCGGCGTTCCGCCGTCTGTACAACTTCTTGCGGTAATTGTCTTACAGGCACATTCCTACGGGGAATAGGAGCAAACCATTTTTCAGTCAGCCTAATCGTTTCTTCCCACGAAATATTTCCGGTAACGGCCAGAACTGCATTATTAGGTGCATAAAAACGGAAAAAGAATTCCTTTACCTCATCCAGCGTGGCATTGGCAATGTGAGAGAGGTCTTTCCCGATAGTAGGCCAGCGATAAGGATGCGTTTGATAAGCCAAAGGACGAAGCAGATGCCCCACATCACCATACGGCTGGTTCAGACAACGTTGCTTGAACTCCTCCATCACCACTGCACGCTGCACCTCAAGACTTTGCTCACTGAATGCCAGTTCCAGCATACGGTCGGACTCCAGCCAGAAGCCGATTTCCACATTCGATTTTGGAACCGTCAGGTAGTAATTGGTAATATCATTATTGGTCCATGCATTATTCTCCCCACCTGCCAGTTGCAAAGGAGCGTCATAATCAGGAATATGCACCGAACCTCCAAACATCAGATGCTCAAACAAATGGGCAAAGCCCGTATGCTCGGGATGCTCGTCACGGGCACCTACGTCATAAACAATATTCAAGGCAACCATCTGCGTGCTGGTATCTTCATTGTGCACCAACCGCAGACCGTTGTCAAATATCTTTTTGTTTATCTTCATAAAATAGAATGACAGAATCTATCATCAATCTATCACTGTCACTTTTTTAATAACCACATCCTCTTCAGGACGGTCGTTACGATCAGTCTTGACCTTCTGTATTTTATCAACTATATCCATACCTTCCAGCACTTCACCGAATACGGTATATGCACCGTCCAAATGCGGAGTACCACCCATGGTAGTATAAGCCTTCACCTGCTCGGGAGTAAACTTGAACTCCGGTTCCTTGGCAACCTGAGCCTCTGCCTGCGCAATCAAAGAATCTTGCAAATCCATCAGACCGTCCTGGTCATTATTCTTACGCATCTTGTAGATTTCCTTCATATGCTTCTGGGCCAATGCATTGAAAGCATTGTTCAGGCGCATCTGATTCATCTGCTGTTCCATCCCCAGCAAGGTAGAGTCATTATACACTTTTCCAGTCACAATGTAGAACTGGCAGCCGGATGATGCCTTGTCGGGATTCACCTCATCACCCTGGCGTGCAGCCGACAAAGCACCTTTTTTGTGAAAATACTTCGGATAAACAAATTCGGCAGGAACAGTATAACCTACGTCGCCTGCCCCCAGCATCTTGCCTTTTGGAGCCTTTTTCGATTCCGGGTCACCTGCTTGTATCATAAAGTCCTTGATGACACGGTGGAACAGCGTACCTTCATACGTGCCGTCTTTCACCAGCTTAATAAAGTTATCACGATGTTTCGGGGTTTCATTATACAGTTTCACGGTGATGTCACCCGCACTTGTTTCAATCTTTAGCTTCGTTTCTTTTTCCATATTTTCCTCTTTCTTTTGTCCCGGCTTGCAAGCAGTCAAACCGCAAACCAGTATAGTTAATAATACAATTAGATTCCTTTTCATTTTGTTTTTTATTTAATTTAAGTTTGCAAATATACTAAAATCAGACAAAAGCACTTACCTTTGCCTACATAAAAGAGATAAAAGGCAAAAGCAATGACATCCATATTAATTGTAGAAGATGATATTACTTACGGCATGATGCTAAAAACATGGCTCGGCAAAAAAGGTTTCCAAGTAACCTCCACCAGCAGCATTGCCCGTGCTCAAAAACATATTGAGTCGGAAACCGTGGACTTGATTTTGTCTGACCTACGCCTGCCCGACAAGGATGGCATTGACTTATTGAAATGGCTGGGCGAACACGGCCTGCAAATACCGCTTATCATCATGACGGGATACGCTGACATACAGTCGGCCGTCCAAGCCATGAAACTGGGAGCCTGCGATTACATTGCCAAGCCTGTGAATCCGGACGAATTACTGAAAAAAATAGGCGAAGCCTTGAATGCATCATCCTCCGCTTTGAAACAGATGATGCATCCGTCCCGAACAGATGACGCGTTTACCCCAAACAGACCATCCGTCTCGCCCAAACAGACGATGCATTCCGACAAGATGAAAAATCAGTCTCAGAAGAGTGCAGAAGGCTCATTGTCTTCCTCCGACTTCCTCGAAGGAGAGAGCGACGCAGCCAAACAACTCTACAATTATGTGAAACTGGTTTCACCTACCAATATGTCCGTACTCATCAATGGTGCCAGCGGAACGGGCAAAGAATACGTAGCCCATCGCATCCACCAGCTCAGCAAGCGTGCCGACCGGCCGTTTGTAGCCATCGATTGCGGTTCTATCCCCAAAGAATTGGCCGCTTCGGAATTCTTCGGGCATATAAAGGGCGCCTTTACCGGCGCACTGACCGACAAAACGGGCGCTTTCGTCGAAGCCAACGGCGGTACCATCTTCCTGGATGAGATAGGCAATCTGAGCTATGAAGTGCAAATACAACTGCTGCGTGCTTTGCAAGAACGCAAGATACGTCCGGTTGGTTCAAACAAAGAGATAAGCGTGGACATACGTCTGGTATCCGCCACCAACGAAAATCTGGAGCAAGCCATCGAAAAAGGAACGTTCCGTGAGGATTTATATCACCGTATCAATGAATTCACCCTGCGCATGCCGCAACTCAAAGACCGCCGTGAAGACATCTTGCTCTTTGCCAATTTCTTTCTGGACCAGGCCAACCGCGAAATGGACAAGCAACTGACCGGCTTTGATGACAAAGCATCCCGCGCCTTATTGGAATACCCCTGGCCTGGCAATCTGCGACAAATGAAGAATATGGTACGTCGTGCAACCCTGCTGGCACAAGGCAAATTCATTACTATCAACGAACTAAGTGAACTGAAAGAACCTGCATCGGCCATCATCGGCATCCCTCTCCGCAATGAGGAGGCAGAGAAACGTCAAATCATCGAAGCCCTACGGCAGACGGGAAACAACAAGAGCCGCGCTGCACAACTGTTGGGCATTGACCGCAAAACGCTGTACAACAAGTTGAAGCTTTATAACATATCCGACTAAAAGATGTGGAATAATTCCACACTCCTCTCCACACATTCCCCACTTTTCCACATTATACTACACTTTGCATAAAAACATATACATCTAGTTATCAAAGCATTACCCAACAAATAATTCTTTTGGCACACCATTTGACTTGTATTAAGTACAAGCAACAAGCGCTACAACAAACAAGCACTTAGACTTAACAATAAGATATAGCAACCTAAAAGCAAATGAATTATGAAAAAATTAGTATTAGTAGCAGCCCTGTTTATGTTTGTTTGTGGCGGAACGTTCTTGGCTCAAGCTAAGGCTCCGGTAGAACAGCCGAGTAAGACAACAACCTTGTCTAACGACACTGTGGTAACGGATACTTTGCAGAAAGCCGAGAACGTCCAAGACACAGCAAAAGTGGCCCAATAACAGTAAGCACACTACAACAAAAAGCCGTTTCCTCCTTGTCTATTCTGGGAAACGGCTTTTTTAATTGATAGTTGATAGTTGTCAACTAAGAAATCACCAATGTCTTTCCGGATAAAGGTCATTCCACCATGCCGGACTATCCTGCAACCAGCGGGCAAACCAAGCCATAATTGAATTGTGCCACAATTCACGTTTTGCATAATCAAGTACAAAATGGTTTTCACCATCCACGGTAATAAATTCCACCGGCTTGCCCAATATCTTCAACGCATTATACAACTGGATACTTTCACCGATAGGCACGTTCGTATCTACCGTGCCATGCAGCAACAACAGAGGGGTATTAATCTTGTCCGCATTGAACAATGCTCCATGCTTCGTAAACAAATCGGGATTATTCCAAGGATAGCTATCGGCTGCCGCAACAGAGTTATAGGAATATCCCCAATAACCCTCGCCCCAATAGCTCGTCACATTGCTGATGCCAGCATGCGAGGCAGCGGCAGCGAACATGTCCGTCTTAGTCTGCAGATACATCGTCATGAATCCTCCATAAGAGGCACCCAGGCATCCGATACGTTTATCGTTGACAAACGGATGGGCTGCACAGAATTTCTTCGTACCTTCAATGATCTCATCGGCCGTACGCTCACCCCATGCATTGACATGGCGTGCAGAGAACTCCTGGCCGTACCCGATGGCACCACTGGGCTGGATAACATAAACCACATAGTCACGTGACGCAAACAACTGTGCACAGTACGGGGAAGTTATACCGCGGGTTGTAGGAGTCGTTCCTCCATAATAGTATACGATAAGCGGATACTTCTTGTTCGGGTCAAAAGACGGCGGCAGACAAACCATTCCCTTTATCTCCGTACCGTCCGAAGCTGTAAAGTTCCACTCTTCCATCTGTCCCAGCTCAATCTTATCGAGGATGGGCTTCATGGGATTGGCAAGCAGGGTGGAAACTTTTTTCTTCGTGTCGTACGTATAAGCTACGCCCGTGCTGGTGTTTCCTCCGCCCACATAGGCAGCCACAACCGGATTGTCATCCGCCAGCGTGAAGGAAGTAATCACATCTTCTTCAAGCGGAAGCATTTCAAAGCCGCCCGTCTTCGGAACATAACGGTAGATATGCCTGCAATCCCCATCAGTCGTATCGAAATAGATACATCCGTCCACACGGTTCCACTGCACGGGAGACACCGTAGGATTGAAATCGCGCGTGATAGCCTGCACTTTCTTTGTAGCCAAATCCATAATGAATGCTTGGGTATCAAAGTCATTGGCTATGGGATGTTCACCGCAATTCTTGCCAATGCCTCCGAAAGCAGACGGACTGCCCGTCACCAGAAGCTGCTTCCCGTCCGGAGAGTAAGAAGCACTTCCCAGATAAGCATCCCAGGCGACCAGCGTATCTGCCTGCAAGGTGGTCAAATCAATCTCGAAAAGAGAAGAGAGGGAGAAAGGGCATCGAGTGATGTCCGGCTTGGAAGTGCTGCACAACAGTTTCTTGCCATCCGGGGAAATATCATTCAGATAGACGTTGTGACTACCGTAGGTCAGGCGCTCGGAAAGTCCCGTCGCCACATCGTATTTCATGAGATAATAGCGGTCACGAGAATTGGGGATACGGTCGTCCGGATGCAAGAGACGTTTCAACGGGCCACTCACCTTTTCGCCCTCGTCCGTGAGCATATAGATAAGATAGTCTTCTGTAGGAGACCAGCTGAAATATCCTTCGGGAACATTCTTCAGCAGCACTTCCTCACGCATCGTGGCGGGATCGAACACAACCAGGTCATTCTGCTCCTCGCCCATAACCGTATAATAGAGCTTGTTGCTGTTGGGCATCCAGTTCATCTTTTCATTGGCATTGGGCAATATCACCCGGCCGGTCTTTACCTCGGTCAGCTCACAACGGGTCCTGGAACGCTTCACGTCGTAATTGTCCGAATAGCGGGTCAGCAGATACTTGCCGTTGGGCGAAAGAGAAACCCTGCTCGCTCGGGAGCCGAAATTGGTGTTGAACAAAGAGAAACGTCTCTTCATGTCCGGTGCCATCCGGCAGGCTACATCGGCAAAGTCCTTTTCCTTTTCAAATTCGCATTTCAGCATCGGCTGCATCTTGTCGTCCGCGCTTGAAAGCAACTTGATGACAATCTCATAATCCGCTTCGGGGTCCATACGCAAACTGACAGCCGTAGGACGGACCTGCGACAAGCTGTCCTCCGCTGTCTCCTTGACTTGCTTGGATTCACCGTTTACAAACACCTCAAAACGGGCAGGAGAATATACATTCAGCTTGCCCTTCATGAAACGCTCCGCACGCAGATTGGTAGCAAACAGATAGAACAGATTGTCCTTGTCCGCCTTTGCCACAGTTACATATCCAGCCGTATCAGCAACCATACGTTCGTACCGACCTCCGTCGAAGTCGAGACTGACCTTCGTCTTCAGAAGATTGCCGGTAGTAAACTTGTCTCCCTTGAAGTTGATACTATCGCCCTGGAGGGGAGTGCGCACCGTAACGGCCGGACGCACGTTATACTCAGCAACTCTTTCCTGAGCTTGGGCAGCCAATCCCGCAAGGAGCAGCAAACCCGACAAAACTGTGATTTTCTTCATTACTGTAAGATTAAATCGTTTCAAAACCATTCCATAAATTTCCGGGAGGAACGGGCGCCTCCACTTCTATCAGTTCTTTGGACACCGGATGCACAAAACGGATATACCGCGCATGCAGACAGATGCTGCCGTCGGGATTGGAGCGGGGCGAACCATACTTCAAATCTCCCTTGATGGGACAGCCCATCTTTGCCAACTGACAACGTATCTGGTGATGGCGTCCGGTTTTCAAATCTATTTCCAACAGATAATAGTTCTGCGACCGCCCGATGAGCCGGTAATGCAAAATCGCTTTCTTGCTGCCCGGCACCTCCTTGTCGTATGCATAACTCTTGTTCTGTTTCTCATTTCGCACCAGATAGTTCACCAATTCCCCCTCTTCCTCGCGGGGCAAGTTCTTCACTACTGCCCAGTAAGTCTTCTTCACCTCGCTATTCTTGAACATCTCGTTCAGACGCGACAGTGCCTTACTGGTCTTGGCAAAAACAACAAGACCGCTCACGGGGCGGTCCAGCCGGTGAGCGACACCGATAAAGACATTTCCAGGCTTGCTGTACTTCTCTTTCAGGTACTGCTTTACAGTTTCCGAAAGCGGTGTATCACCCGTTTTGTCTCCCTGAACTATCTCGGAAGCGGTCTTGTTGACTATAATGATATGATTGTCTTCGTATACGACAGTCATCGGTTGTTAATGTTTAATGATTAGTGATTAATGATTAATGACTAACACCCAACTTCTCATTAAACATTAATCACTAATCATTAATCATTAAATTACATATTCATCCCACCATCTACCTGAATAACCTGACCGGATACATAAGAAGACATATCAGAAGCCAGGAAAGTAGCGATATTTGCCACGTCTTCGGGTGTGCCGCCACGACGCAAAGGAATCTTCTTGCACCATTCAGCCTTCACCTCTTCAGACAAGGCGTCGGTCATGGCTGTCATGATGAAGCCCGGAGCAATGGCATTGGCACGGATTCCACGAGAACCCAGCTCCTGAGCGATAGACTTGGCCAAAGCAATCATACCGGCTTTGGAAGCAGAATAGTTGGCCTGGCCGGCATTGCCGTGAACACCTACCACAGATGCCATATTGATAATGCTACCCGCCTTCTGGCGCATCATGATGGGTGTGCAGGCATGGATAAAGTTAAATGCCGATTTCAGGTTGACATTGATAACCATATCCCATTGCTGTTCGCTCATACGCATCATCAGACCGTCACGTGTAATACCGGCATTGTTTACCAGAATATCAATACGTCCAAAGTCCTTATGGATTTCTGCCACTACATTGGCAGTGTCTTCAAAATTTGCTGCATTGGAGGCATAAGCTTTTGCCTTTACTCCCAAAGCTTCCAATTCTTTTGCCGTAGCCTCGGCATTTTCATCAATCACCAAGTCAGTGAATGCGATGTTTGCTCCTTCTTGAGCGAACTTCAAAGCGATAGCCTTGCCGATGCCGCGTGCAGCACCTGTCACAATGGCTGTTTTTCCATCTAATAATCCCATATTATTTTAAAATTATTTATAAAATGTATTCTTACTTCTTTCCCAATGCACCAAGTACCAGACGGGTCACGTAAGTATCGCGTACCGCATCATCCAGATTGGCTCCTATATGACCGCGAATATAAGGTGTTTCAATACCTTTGACACTGTAATGCACAATCTCGGCAGTCATATCCAAGTCATCTATCTGGAAAACGCCCTTCTCCATACCTTCACGCAGAACCTCCTTGAAAAGCTGGGTCTCTGTAGCATCGAAACGTTTGCGCACTTTCTCCACTCTCCAAATATCCCGAAAGAAATTGGCACGAAGAGTACCATTTCGAAAGACAACCTCTTTTACCGCATCCAGATGGGTGTAAATCATCTCCATCAGTTTCTCGTCCGGCTGAATATCTTTCTCTACCACGTGCTTCATCATATCCGAAAGAATATCCAGCTCCGACTCGACAACAGCCAAGTAGATATCTTCCTTGCTCTTAAAATAGGTATAGAGCGTTCTCCTACCTTTCTTCGAAGCGAGGGCAATATCATTCATCGTGGTATTCTCAACGCCCATCTTTGCAAACAGCTGACGGGCAACGTCCACTAATTTAGCTTTTGTCTTCGATACGGTCATAGATTAATTGCACATTGCTTTATTATTTGAGCAAAAGTAAGACATTTCCGCATATCTTACAAGAAAACATTCATTTTATTAATGAACAGCCCTAAAAAGGAAGAAAAAAAGTAGGCTTATTATCGTTCTATTTATCAACATATTACTCATTAAAATCCACTTAACCTCAAAAATATCATGCATTTTATTTGCATATTAAATAAAAAGCCGTACCTTTGCACCCACAAAACGATAACATCGCGGAGTGGAGCAGTTGGTAGCTCGTTGGGCTCATAACCCAAAGGTCATTCGTTCGAGTCGGATCTCCGCAACTACAATGAGGATAAAAGGTTTAAAGACCGTTTATCCTCATTTTTTTAATTCCCATCAAGGACAGAAAAAAATGTTTGCGCAAATAATGTTTGTGCAAATTGCTTCCACACTTCCACCTCCTCTCCACATCCCTTTATTCATCGGCATTACAGATGCGGTGGAAGCAACTCAAAAGTGTGGAAGCAAAATTTGCTTCCACACCGTTTCACAAACAGAAATACTGACACACAAGAAGCTAACATAAAGTAACACAAGTTATTAATTTCTTGTATCACATCTTATTTATATCGTACCTGCACGAAATCAATATCCTGCAAACACGGTATTAATTCCATCTCCTCCCCCTTCAAATGCAATCAGAACAAATGCGTACAGCCACACAAAGCCAAGACTTCAATACTGTTTTCCTCTGTGCTTTATTCAGAGAATGAAGGTATTTATTACGTCGGACATAAGGAATCAACAGTATGCAACGGCCATGATGCAATCGCCTAACGGCCATCAACAACCCGCTTAACAGCCGTCAGCAGATCGCCGCACGACCATTAGGCGCTGATAAGGCAATGAGTAAAAGGGAACACTCCCCTATACACAAGTAAACAAAGCCCTATATACAACGGATTGAAAGCAGCGGTTTCCCTTAGAATATCCTGATGAAAAGCAACCCCAGCCCGATGGCAACGCCAGTCGAAACAAGTCCGGGAAGCATGAACGAGTGGTTCAGCACATACTTGCCGATACGGGTAGTCCCGGTACGGTCGAAATTGATGGCTGCCACTACGGTGGGATAATTGGGAATAAAGAAGTAACCGTTTACAGCGGGGAACAGAGCAACCAGTATCATAGGCGAAATGCCCAAAGCGATGCCCAAAGGCATCAGTGCGCGCACAGTGGCGGCCTGGCTATAAAGCAGAATCGACATGGCAAACAAGGCTATCCCGAACAGCCACGGCATTTGCCTCACCACTCCCTCGATGGACTGGGTCAACTGAAGCATGTTTCCCTGAAGAAAAGTATCTCCCATCCAGGCAATGCCGAATATGGCAATCACCGCCTGCATGCCTGCCGGGAAGACGGAACCTTGCGTTGCCTTCATGCCGTCGGTGCGAGTCAGCAGCAAGATGAGGGCGGCGGCAGAGAGCATCACGATTTCGATAATGGCGGACATGCCGAGTCTCACCGTCTCGCCGTCTATCACGAAGGCAGGACGCAAACTGTCGAACGAACCAAAGAACACGATAAAAACAGTGGCAAGGATAAAGATAAGCACGGACAAGACGGCATGCCGTTTATTGTGTATATCCTTTATCTCCACCTTCTTGACATCAAGATAGCCTTCGGTCAACCTCTTTCTGTACTCCGGGTCGTCTGCCAGCTCCTTGCCCACCTTCATGGAGAACAAGGCGCCCACAAGTACCCCGATAATGGTAGCAGGAATCGTTATTTTCAGAATATCGAACAAGGTGACATCAAATCCCGCCAGCAACCCAAGCAGTGCGACGGTGGCAGCCGAAATGGGACTTGCCGTAATAGCCTGCTGCGAAGCAATCACCGCAATGCCCAGTGGCCTCTCGGGACGAATCTTGGTCTCCGTGGCAACCTCGGCAATCACGGGAAGCACCGAATATGCCACATGTCCCGTGCCGGCAACAAAAGTAAACAAATAGGTCACAATAGGGCTCAAGATGGTGACCTGCGAAGGATTCTTCCGCAACAACCGTTCTGCCAGCTTTACCATATAATCCAGTCCGCCAGCCGCCTGCATGCAGGATGCGGCAGAAATGACGGCGGCTATCATCAACATAACGTCAATGGGAGGTGATGTAGGCTGCAATCCGAAACCAAACGTCAGAATTGCCAGACCTATCCCTCCCATTACACCCAGTCCAATGCCGCCCAAGCGGGCGCCTATAATGATAGCTACCAATACGAATGCCAATTGCAAGGCCATATACTCTACACTTTTTGATTCATGTGCAAAGATAAGTCATTTCGTATTATGGCTACTCACCTACTTCTATTTTAACTGCTTGTTTTAACTCCACACTCAAAGAGGCATCATCCTTTAACGGTGTCCAGAACACCCGGCGGCATTCATTCTTCTGTAAAAGACAACGATGATAGCGGCTGCCGGACAGATGCTCCGTATCGATATGGAAGGAACCGGTATTGACATCCCAATCGGCTATCTCGTCCAGATTCAGATAAAGGTTGCGCACTGTGCCGCTGTTGAAATGCAAGCTCTGCGCCTGCGCCGCAAGCGCAGTGACATGGCAATCTTCCAGCCGGGCAAGGTATCGCGTGCGGAAAGAGAGCGTATCGCAACGGAGTCCGTAGAAATTGGCTTCCATATCTTCCACATCTACCACAACCGCTTGTACCTCCGCAGGCAACCGCAATTCCATCCCTTCTGAACGAACCCTTATCCAAATGTCATTCTGAAGATGCTGTTCCAGCTTATCCTCCGGAAAGTCAAAGGTGACGAGCAGGGTATCGCCAACGGAAGTCATCGACATAAAAGCCTCCATATCCCCTGCATAGGAGAAACTGCCCTGCTGCAAAGAGTCTCCGGCAGTTACCTCCAACGGCACTTCCCCGAACGAGAACATACGCTCTGCCTCCACAATACCTTCTTTTTTCTGTTTCCACACCACCGGAGGCTGTGTCAGCTTCAACACCCTGCACGAGGGCAGCTGCACCGTTTTCCGTTCTCCGCCGATTTCCATAAAATTATCTTTCTGAGTGACATTGCGGTCCACCACATAGAACATGAGTCCGCATACCATTGCCACACCGGTAACCAGCATTCCTATCATTATATAAGTCGTTCGTTTCATAACTGTCTTCTTTTATTTTTGTTTCTTGATAAACTCCTGATACATCCCGGACAACTCCTCGGCAGAGATGCCCAGCGTGAAAATCTGCTTGAAGAAATAATCCACTTCCTCCTTCAGAAAATACTCTTTCCTCAACGAAAGAATCAGCTTACGTGCACCTACCGACACAAAATAGCCGATACCCCGCTTGTTGTAAATCACTCCTTGCGTCTGCAAGTAGTCGTACGAACGCATCACCGTATTGGCGTTGACCTCTACCACAGCCGCATATTCCCGTACCGAAGGAATACGTTCTTCCTCCTGATATTGCCCGAGAAGTACCTCGTCGCAAATGCGGTCTGCTATTTGCAGGTAGATGGCTTTGCTTTCCTTAAAGTTCATAGTTACCAGCGATTAATGATTTCGGACTCCTTGAAACGGAAATAGGCAAGCACCCAGTTGAAAAGGGCGAAAAACGAAGTTATAAAAATCAGCCAGTCACTCGATGCTTCCCTGTTGATATAAGGCTCGGTCATAAAAAAATTATTGGGTAGAATGGTTTCCAGACACAATACAGCTATCAGGATATATGAAACGAAGATGCAGACACCGGCCGCAAAAGTCTTGATAAGTGCATTTTTGGGCCAGACCGTACTGCCCAGCAGGAAGAAAGACTGTAGAAAAAAGTAGCAGCTCAGGAATATACCCACCACAGCCGGTCCGCTTCCTATCGTCTCATAGAAACGGTTCGTGTTACAGCAGAATTCCCACAACGGAAAGGAGTGAACGACATGCAGCTCCGGGTAGGCCAGAAGATAGAAGACGACTCTTGTCAAGTCCGCCAGCTTGAAAGCTATCAGAAAGACCAAGATAAAGCCGCAGGTAGCCACCAGCCAGCGGGCAAAGAATTTCTCGAACATGGTGGCAGGTGTCATGAGCACAACGGTACGACTCGTCTTGCTTTTCATCCTTTCCATGGCAAACGAGGCGCTAATGCATCCCCAAATGACAAGTCCCCAAAGAAAGAATCTGGACTCAAACTCCCAGATAGGGTCCATGCCCACAGCTCCCGCTTCCAGATTGTGATACTGATAGTATCCATTCCAGACAAAGACTATGGCCAACATTCCGTAGACCATCACCGAGCGGAGTATATAGGTCTTCCAATTCTCCACCATCTCTTTGCGGCATACGTTCACAAAGCGATGCAAACTAAAAAAGGTATCGCGTATCATTATTCATTTGTTTTAGTGTGAAACATTTCCGCTATCTTCCCAGGCTCTGCAAGTACGGCGCCAAACAGCAGTTCAAGATTAATCTCCGATTCCTCACCTTCCGTATTGGGCAGCATCAAGAAATTGCCTTGTACGGAGGGAAGCGTGTACAAGGCAGTCGCAGCCAACTCCCGGTCGTCACTCTCCAAGAAGAACAGCTTACTGCAAATGCTGGCAGTGGATTCGTCCAGCAATACGCGGCTGTTGTCCATAATCAGCACATGGTCCAGTACTTTGTCAATGTCACGCACCTGATGGGTGGAAATGACAATCGTCTTGTCGTCCGACATACCCGAAGCCAGAAATTTGCGGAACTGGCTCTTTCCCGGAATATCCAGTCCATTGGTAGGCTCATCCATCAGCAGCAGGGAAGTATTGGTGGCCAGCGCAAAACTCATGAAGATTTTCTTTTTCTGCCCCATGGACAAGGCTCCCAAATCAGCATCCATATCCATCTCGAAGAAATGTAGGTACTTCACCATGTCTTCCTTGCTGAAACGGGGATAGAACTTACTGTTCAGTTCAATATAGCTGACCAAGGAAATAGGAGGCAGCTCGAACTCCTCGGGTACCAGAAACATGTCCTGCAACGTGACGGGCAACCGGCGGCGCATGTCGGTATCATGATACATCACTCTCCCACGTTTGGGAGCCAACAAACCGCTCATCAGATAGAGCAACGTAGACTTGCCGGCTCCGTTCTTACCCAACAGACCGTAAACCCGGCCGGCTTCCAGCGAAAGTGAAAAATCGCTCAGGACTTCTTTCCGCCCCTTGCGATAACTAAATGAAATGTTTTCTACTTGTAACATACGCTTGGATGAATTAAATATCTTATTGTTTATGTGTATTAGTATAATAGTACACCGCAAAAGTAGACATTCTTTTCAATACGACAAGCGTTTCAAGAAAAAAAATGCTCAGAAAAAGGAACAATTCTATTCTTTGGTTCGAAATTAGCCTCACACGCAAGAAGATTAGGACACTTCTGTATCCATTTAGGACTCTATATTTCCTGCCACTTGCTTTACATTTGCAAAGGAGCTAAAGACATGAATATGAAAAACGAAGAAAAGATTTACCAACTTAACACATACAATATAGCAGAATATACAAGTACGGACTATACCGACAACGATATTGCTATACTTGGAGATTTCAAGAACTTGCTTTTCAACAAGTATTTCAAGTTGAATGCAAACATCTATGTGGTCTGTGTAAAAGGAAGACTGCAGATAAACATCAATACCCAAAAATATGCTATCTACCCCGGTGAGATGCTGATTTGTATGCCCAATATGATTCTGAGCAATTGCACAACCAGTTCCGACTTCAAGGGCGCCATGTTCTGTCTGTCGACCCAGATTACACAGAAGTACCTTCATAAAAGTAGTGACATATGGAACAAGGCTTTCTATATCAGCCAGAATCCGGTAGTACGCATTGACAAGGACAGAGTGCAACTGTTCGATTTATACTATAAGGTGATACGTGCCCGAATGAAACAAGCGGAGCAGTCCTACTACAAAGAAGTCATCAGGTCGCTGATACGCACCATGCTGTATGAGCTGCTGGCAGATTTAAACCAGTTGAGCACCCCTCCCGAAAGCCAAATGGTGAAGCGGAGCAACATTCTATTCAAGAGATTCCTCGACCTGCTGGCCTGCACCGAGGTGAAAAAACGTTCTATTTCCTATTATGCGGGTAAGCTGTGTGTTACTCCCAAATATCTTTCCACCGTCTGCAAAAAGGTCAGCGGAAAGACAGCCTTCGAGTGGATAAACGATTATGTGGTCGAAGACATCAAATATTTTCTGAAGTATTCCAATAAGTCTATCAAGGAGATTTCCGAGCATCAGGATTTCCCCAACATCTCCTTTTTCGGGAAGTATGTGAAGACACACTTAGGCACTTCACCCACGGACTACCGCAAGCAATCACTGCCTCCAAGGGGGACCCTGCAACAAAAAAGGAGGAGCTAAGAATCACTCTCCACTCCTCCCGACACGACAAACAACTAAAATTATTGCTATTTGATGCCGTCCAATGCCTTGTTTGCTGTGGCATTGGTGGGGTCGATAGCCAGAATTTTATTCCAGTACTCTTTCGAAGTAGCATAGTCACTCTTCAACAGATAGTAGTAGCCCAGATAACTGTAACACTCTATCAATGCAGAGTTGTACCTCGGTTCGTTTTTGGCAAGCAGTACGTCCACCACCTTCTCGTAATAAGGTTTCGCCAATCCCTCTGTAGTTTCGGGGTCCATGGCAGAGTGTGTGCGGGCGCGCCACATATCTCCCAAATAACTGTCGGGAGCTTGTTCGGCAACAAGTGCGAACACAGAGTCGGCAGCCTGCAATGCCGCCATGCGGTCGGCAGACTGAACGGAGAGAGTGTCCGAGGACGTACCCTCTCCGTAGTACAGACGCCCTAACTGGAATAAGTTTTCGGACGTCTTTTTATCTTGTGCCAGCGAGTCATAGTACTTTTTATAAGCAGCAATGGCTTGGGTATAGTCGTTTTTCAATTCATAAGCATCGGCAATCTCACGCCACAAATCCACCTGACTCTCATCCTTCTCCAATGCCTTACCATATTCCTCAATGGCCTGGTCATATTTCTTCAGAGCACTCAACAGAGCACCGTGATAGCGGTAATCCAAGCATGAATAATCGGCATTATCCGAAGCATTGAAGAAAGCATCGGCAGCCTTCTCTGCCTCGTCATAACGCTTGAGGTCGACATTGTTGTACATCACAAGCCGGTTGAATGCGGCATGGCGGGCATTCTTCTGCAAACCTTTCTGCGCCACCGCCAAGGATTTCTCGAAGTCGTGGTTCAGGAATAGTGCAAAAGCATATTTCAGGATGTCATCTTCCGTAGCCACGGGAGTATCGATGAACTTGGCATAGGTGTCGGCAGCCTTGCCAAAACGGTTGGTGGCGTAATACACTTCCGCCAGCTCCTTGTCTGCTTCCAGGCAATCCGGAGCTATGGCCTTCAGCTGGTTCAGCTTCTCTATGGCCTGCGAAGGACTGGCAGACTTGTATGCCTGCGCATATTTCAGATACGCATCCTTATAATTCGAATCAAAATAGATGGCTTGCTCATAAAGCTGGCATGCCTTTCCGATATCTTTCCGGGCAAAAGCGATGTCACCCTCGAGTACAGAAACTGCCGGAGCCTTGTTGTCGGCCTTTCTTGCCATCTCCAGATAGGTTTCCGCCTCTTTCAGCTGTCCTACATCCAGATAGGCACGGGCCACGGAAGTCACAAGCTCCACATTTTTCTTGTTCTTGCCCTTCAGCAGTTCTCCGGCTGCGTCGGAAGCCTGCTCCGGATTCGTCTTTATCAGACTTTTTACTTTATCCACCCCCGCCTGCCATTCGGGCACCGGCGTTTGTGCGGCGAGCGTACCTGCAAACAGCATCGCTCCCAAACAAAATACAAATCTACGTTTCATGTTAGCATTCATTTTAGTTATTCATCCTTGACGTTCACCACGCGCACCGGTTGGGTGGCGGGGACCAATCCCGACTTCAATATAATCCGCTGTCCCCGGTCGGAAGCGAGGAAAGAGGCAAATCCCCACGGAAGTGCGCTCCGCGGATCATTCAACAAGGCATAGATGCTGCGTGCCAACGGATAATCACCGTAATACAAATACGCCTGATAGGGTTTGTAACTGTTGTCCGGCATGGCCTTGTCAGCAGCACTGACGGACATCAGCCGCACCTCTTTACTGAAAGAGAGCCCCGTACTGTCATTCCGGTCGCTCAGCCAGTTCACGCCGATAATACCGATGGCATCAGGCGTGCGGGCCACGTAGTCAATCACCTCCCTATTGGTTTTCAACGCTTTCAACTGACTGGAAAGCGGTACACCCTTACAGATGGAATCGACAGCAAAACGTACGGTACTGGAGTTCTTGTTGTCAAACACAAGACTGATATCCCCCAGACGGGAAGCCGGATAGATATCTTTCCACTGCTTCGCATCACCCGTCAGGATGCGGCGGATGTCCTTCACACTAATCAATGAATCCGGATTGCCAAGATGGGTTATCAATGCCAGCCCGTCCGTAGCAATCTTTATCTCCTGCGGAAAAAACTTCCGGCTATTGAAGGAATTCATCTCTTCGGGAGTCAGTCTGCGACTGGTTATTGCCAACCGCAGACTGTCCTTGAGCAAGAGGTTGACGGCATCGACTTCCGTCACATAACGGGGCACAATTCCTGCCAAGGGGAACAGTCCTTCGAACACGTCAATTTCTTCCTGCACAATAGGCTGGAAACTTTCGTCCGCAGCAATTGCAATCACACCGGAGGTATACGTATCCGTTTGTCCGTCCTTGGGCTTGCTTTGGCAGGCAGACAGCAGAGTCAGCAGCACCAGCAAGCCTGAAAGCTGAAGTTGTTTCACCGTTTTCATAACACACACACTTATTGTAATCTAAACATCACCGGTATCGTATATTTCACCGATACGGCCTTACCATTCTGCTTGCCGGGAATCCATTTGGGCATGGACATAATCACACGGACAGCTTCTTTATCCAGATAGGGGTCTACACCTCTCAGCACTTTCACATCACGCACCTTGCCGTCGGCACCTACCACAAACTGGCAGGTTACACGCCCTTGCGTACCGTTTTCCTGGGCAATGGTCGGATACTTCATATTCTTGCTGATGAACTGCATCATCTCGGCCTGACCACCGGGGAACTGGGGCATCTGCTCTACCATATCGAAAACCTTTTCAGGTTCCGGTTCGGCCTGCGTCACCACTTGTTTCAAGTCGGCGATGTCCTTGCCGTGTTCCTCGTCATTACCTTTCACGTCGGCAATGGAGATGGCAACTTTCGTTTCCGTCAGTTCTGTCTGGCTTTTTATTTCATCCTCGTCCCTCACTTCCTCATCCTTTTTGATGACGGGAGCGGTAAACTTAATGGAGCTTTTCAATGCAGGCGGCGGTGGGGCCACGGGCTCTATCCGCTTCATCTCTTCCTGCTTCACTTCCGGTTCTTCCAGCTGCGAAAGGGTAGTCACTTCGGTCATCACCTCTTTCTGTTTGGGGGTAGCCATCTTTATCAGCGTAGGGATACTGAAACCTATCAATGCAATTACAATTACCAGTATCACGGCAATGTTGTGCCGTCTGGGAGAGGTCTCACGCATCTTATAGGCTCCATATGCTTTGTTCTTACCACTGAACACGAGGTCACACCATGCTTGGGAGCTTAAATCTACTTTAGCCATATTCTTTCCTTTCTTTGGGTGTTACACATCATTCAGCAATGTTCTGGGACAATTCGCCCTTGCTTTCGTAGTTCTTCATCAAGAACTCGTCGGCTTCGGCAATATCCGTTATCACATACTTACCTATATTACATATCTGCATTTCATCGAGAGCATCAATCAGATTCTTGTACGAAGACTTATCGGTAGCCTTGATGATGACTGTCGGCGTATCCTTTCCGCTTTTTATCTCGGAAAGCTGTTTCCGGTAGTCATCCTCTGATATCTTAAGATCCAGTTTCTGCTGCTTCAGTCTGTTCACCTCGTTCACAGCAACTCTATTACGTTGCAGAAGCATTGCCCGCAGACCATCCGCCTGATAGGTAGTTTCCTTCAGTGAAGTATAGTCCTTGTAGTTAGGTTCCCCTTCGTAATAATACAACTTGTTGTCATCCCCCAGCAACAGCGTGATGGCTTGGGAAGCCTTGACTTTGGTCTGCTGCTCCTCGGTGATGGTCTTGTCATTGCTCGGCATGCTTATCTCCATGGTCTGAGGTTTGCTCAGTGAGGTACAAAGCATAAAGAAGGTAATCAGCAACATGTTCATGTCCACCATAGGTGTAAAGTCCACCCTGACAGTCATTTTCTTCTGCTTGCTTTTTCCACCTTTCTTGTTGCCGCTTTCTTGTATTTCAGCCATAATGTTTCCTTTCTTGTTCTACTTGTAACTCGTAGCTTGTCACTCCTCACTTGTGGTCTTCAGAGAAGTAATCAGGTTGTACCGGTTCTCTCTGAGGTCCTGAAGTGAGTTCATCACATTTTTTATTACGGAATAAGGAGTATTGGCATCTGCCTTGATGGCAATGCGCAAATCACTGTTCACTGCACGGGCGTTGCGTACCCAGGCCTTGAACTGATTGTCAATACTGTCTGTCGGTATCCCCTCATTCTTCAATACAGCATCTTGCTGGTCTTGCGGCAAGTCGAGGTATTTCTTCATACTCTTCATCGGCACACCAAAGGTAGACGCCAGCATGAATTTTTTAGTTTCCTCCGGAGTGAAAGTCACTCCATACTCCTGCCCCATAGCTTCCAGCACTTCGCGCAAGTCGGACTGCTTGTCCAGACTCATAAATACTTTTCCGCTCGGATCGACCAATATCTGGAGTACATTTGTCTCCGGAATCTTAATCTCGGATACAGAGGCGGGAGTCGTTACTTGTACCGGCTCTTTCTTCACGAACGTAGAAGTCAGCATGAAGAAGGTCAGCAGCAGTACAGTTACGTCACTCATCGCCGTCATATCGATGAACGTACTTTTCTTTTTTATTTTCGCTCTGCCCATAATCGTTTCATTGAAAATTAAAATTGAGAATTCATTCGTTGAATAGATAATAGAAGCCTACGTCACAGCGCAGCTCCAACTATCAGCAGTCAACTATTTATGGGTAGCTGCAAAAGTCTGCACGATGGAGAAACCAACCTCATCGAGGCTGTAAGTCAACTTGTCAATCTTGTTTGTATAATAGTTGTAGGAGATAACGGCCAATGCACCGGTCAAGATACCGAAGGCAGTATTAATCAAAGCCTCAGAAATACCTTGCGACAGAGCCATGGAGTCGGCTGAACCTCCGGCTGCAAGGGCGGCAAATGAACGGATCATACCGATAACTGTACCGAGCAATCCCATCAATGTACCTAAAGTCGTGATGGTACCAATAATAGGAAGATTCTGCTCCATCATCGGCAGTTCCAGCGCAGTGGCTTCTTCCAATTCCTTCTGGATGGCAAGCAGTTTCTGGTCTTTGGACAGCTCTGTGTCATTCTCCATCTCGGCATACTTCTTCAAAGTGGCATTTACCACATTGGCTACAGAACCACGTTGTGAATCGCAGATTTGTTGTGCCTTCTTCATATCACCTTCAGCCAAGGCTGCTTTGATGTTAGCTACGAATTTCACCAATGACCCCTTACCAAAGGCAGCGCCAATGGCAATATAACGTTCAATACTCAGTGCGATGACAGTCAGCAAAAGCGTTTGAATTACAGGAACAATGAATCCACCTTTATAGATGGTACCGAGGAAGTTACCCGGCAACGGATGGTTGTTCGGGTCGTTGTTCATAAAGTTGGAGGGATTTCCCAACACAAAGTGAAAAATAAGCACGGCGATGATAAAACAGATTACGATTACCCAACCGGCGGATCTGATGCCTTTAAAAGAGGCTGCTTTTTTTTGAGTAGTTTCCATGATGAAAAGTTTAATTGTTGGTATTTAAATAGAGTTTTGAAAATAAAGCATAGGGATACGACTTCCCGCTTACGAACCGACAGGGCGTAATCATCCTTGCAACCTTAACTAACATATATGTACACTAAAGGTCACCTGCCTTCAGTCTCTTCAAGACAATAAGGAGAAAAAGGGGGAAATCAATAAGAAGAAAAGTTGGCTAAATCAAAATCCGCCGAAGCGTATAAATATAGTAATCACTGCCCGTCAATGCATAGTACGGGTCTTTATCTGAGTAGTATAATTTAGAGCGGCCTTGCACGAGTAGATTCTCGTGGTTGGATAACATCAAAAGAATGTTTCTGAGGAAAAGATTGTCTTCAATCACCCTGCGCAAACGCTGTTGATGAGAAGAGTAAGTTTCGGAAACCGGTTTGTTTCCCAGTTCGACATCCGTAGTCCATGCGAACTTGGTATTCGTGAACAATGAATTCTTCTTGTCAATACTATTGTCGGAAGTAGAAGAACATGAAGATAAAGAAGCGGAAACTTCAGCAGTTCCGGCCATTCTGTCATCCACCTGCACCAGGTCAATGGCTTTACCGCTAATGCTGCAAGTCAACATCAGTAGCATGCATATCCAGAATGTCTTTACAGTTGTTTTCATGTCGTCTAATGATTCTACAATAAATAACAGATGTCTCTCTTATTTGTTTTACAGCTATGTTACTTTCTTTTGTAAAAAGATTAAATTGTTCACTGATTAAAGGATTTACTATACCTTTTAATACACTGTAAAGGTACGAAGAATATATGAAATACGAAAGTGGAAATAGGATATAAAATACTGATTTAAAAGTTTTTAATCATTCATTTAGCACCTTAATTCGGGAATTAATCTGATGAATATATGATGAATAATTATATATAATAAGGTATAGTGATTAGCGGTAGAAACGGAATGTTAGAGGAGAGGTATATAAAACGAACAAAGCCTCCGTATCCTTATCAGACACGGAGGCTT
>NZ_QTNE01000002.1:0-310587 GCF_003603495.1 Bacteroides sp. AM41-16
CATTTATTAGTTTGTAAATGTGTCTACCTATATCAGGATAAGACAGTGAAGACCGTTTCATCAAGGGGTGACGGCCGTTACGCACTGAAGTAAGCAAAACAATGTACCGGAGTAAGCAAAGCAATGAAGTAAAAAGATGAAACCAAGCCTTCACTTAATCGAATTTTTCCATTATCTTTGTACCCGAATAGCAAGTAGAGCCGTGGGGCATCGTCCTCCTTCTTATTTTATTCTCCATTTTGAAGTATCACCGAAAAAGAACTGAAATATGAAAGGAATTATTCTTGCAGGTGGCAGTGCCACTCGTCTCTATCCGTTGTCCAAGGCTATCTCCAAGCAGATAATGCCCGTCTACGACAAGCCGATGATATACTACCCGCTCTCTACACTGATGTTGGCGGGGATTCGCGAAGTGCTTATTATCTCTACTCCACGTGACTTACCCATGTTCCGCGAGCTGCTGGGAACCGGTGAAGAACTCGGTATGTCCTTTTCCTATAAGATACAAGAGAATCCCAACGGACTGGCACAAGCCTTTGTGCTGGGTGCAGAGTTCTTGGACGGCGGACCGGGCTGCCTTATTCTGGGCGACAACATGTTCTACGGTCAAGGCTTCTCCGCCATGCTGAAGCGTGCCGCTTCCATAGACAAGGGTGCCTGCATCTTTGGTTATTACGTCAAGGACCCCCGTGCCTACGGTGTAGTGGAGTTTGATGCCAACGGCAAAGCCGTCTCGCTGGAAGAAAAGCCTGCCAATCCTAAAAGCAACTATGCCGTCCCCGGACTGTACTTCTACGACTCCACCGTGACAGAGAAAGCCGCCTCCTTGAAGCCCTCTGCTCGCGGCGAATACGAAATTACCGACCTCAACCGTCTCTATCTGGACGAGGGCACGCTGAAAGTGGAGCTCTTCGGCCGTGGCTTTGCCTGGCTCGACACCGGCAATTGCGACAGCCTGCTGGAAGCCAGCAATTTTGTCGCCACCATCCAGAACCGTCAAGGCTTCCGCGTGAGCTGTATCGAAGAGATTGCCTGGCGCAAGGGCTGGATAGATGTAGACCAGCTGTATCGCTTGGGTGAACAGCTTGGCAAGACCGAATATGGCAAATACCTGATGGAACTGGCTGAATCGAAGCGATGAACTCTTTGTTCCCCAAAAAGAGAAGGAGAATAGTTCTCCTATAAAGGCCCGCTGACTTTAATTTTTAATTTATAATTTTTAATTCTCATGAAGACTTATCTCGTAACCGGTGCCGCCGGTTTTATCGGCGCCAACTATATTAAATATATCCTGGCAAAACATAATGATATTAAAGTGGTGATACTGGATGCCTTGACCTACGCAGGCAATCTGGGCACCATTGCCAATGACATTGACGATGAACGTTGCTTTTTTGTAAAAGGTGACATCTGCGACCGCGTGCTTGCCGACGAACTGTTTGCCAAGTATAAGTTCGATTACGTAGTGAATTTTGCTGCCGAGAGCCACGTAGACCGTAGCATAGAGAATCCCCAGCTTTTCCTGATGACCAACATCCTGGGTACACAAAACTTGCTCGATGCCGCCCGCCGTGCCTGGGTCACGGGTAAGGACGAGTCCGGTTATCCCACTTGGCGCAAAGGCGTTCGTTACCATCAAGTGTCTACCGACGAAGTTTACGGCTCACTTGGTGCCGAAGGCTACTTCACAGAGCAAACCCCGCTCTGCCCGCACAGCCCTTACAGCGCCAGCAAGACGAGTGCCGATATGGTAGTGATGGCCTATCACGATACCTATAAGATGCCCGTCACTATCACCCGCTGTTCCAACAACTACGGTCCTTATCACTTCCCCGAAAAGCTGATTCCGCTTATCATCAAGAATATTCTCGAAGGCAAGAACCTCCCCGTCTATGGCGACGGCAGTAACGTGCGTGACTGGCTCTACGTGGAAGACCACTGCAAAGCTATCGACCTGGTTGTCCGCGAGGGTGTGGAAGGCGAAGTCTACAACGTAGGCGGTCACAACGAAAAGACCAATCTTGAAATCGTGAAGCTGACTATTGCCACCGTCCGCCGCTTGATGGAGGAAGAACCCCGTTACCGTGCAGTGCTGAAGAAACAAGTAAAAGCCGCCGACGGCACGATTGACATCAGCTGGATAAACGAAGACCTTATCACCTTCGTCAAAGACCGCCTAGGTCACGACCAGCGTTATGCCATCGACCCCACAAAGATTACCAATGCCCTGGGCTGGTATCCGGAGACGAAGTTCGAGGTCGGCATCGTCAAGACCATTGAATGGTACCTGAACAACCAGCCGTGGGTGGAAGAAGTGACCAGCGGTGATTATCAGAAGTATTACGAACAGATGTATGGAGGTAGAGGTTAAGGTTTAGGGATTAGGGTCTAACCGCTAATCCTTAACCTCTAACCTCTCAATTCAGCGCCACCGCTAACAGTAATCCTAAGAACAGCATATTGCGCGACGTCTCGCCCAGTATGCTGTTCAGCTTTTTACCGCTACCTATCTGTATCATTTTGCGCCACGTCAGTGCGTGCATATAGAGATAGACGCAGGGAGCCCAGATAAATTCCAGCGGAGTCAGCTTGCCCGTGTAGACAAACCAGAAGCAGAGCAGCACGGCGGCGATGCCCAGTGCCAGATACATATTCTCACCGAACTTCTTGCCGTAGCGTACCACCAGCGTACACTTGCCGCTCACGGCATCCTGCTCGCGGTCGCGATAGTTGTTCACCATCAGCAAGGTGTCTATGGCGAGGCCACTGACGAGCGACAGCACCACCACATCCATATTCAGCGTATAGGCCTGCACGTAGTAGGTGCCGCATACGGGCACGAAGCCGAAGAACACCAGCACCAGTACGTCGCCCCAGCCCCGATAGGAGAGCAGCGTGGTATAGAGGAAAGCAAACAGTATGCACACCACGCCCAGCACCACCAGTTCCCAGCCTCCGTGGGGCAGCTGCCCCCAGACGGTGAACAGCACTGCCAGCCCTGCCAGGCACGACAGTGTCAGTGCGATGCCGATGCCGGTTTTCATGGCTGCCGGCGTAATCCAACCTTCGGCGCAGGCGCGCTGTGGCCCCAGCCGGTCTTCCCGACGGTCGGTCCCTTTCTGGAAGTCGAAGAGGTCGTTGATAAAGTTGGCGGCAATCTGCATGCCGCAGGCAAAGAGGGCGCACAGCAGGGCGGGTGCGGTCTTGAACTGTCCGTCGCTGAAGGCAAGGGCACTGCCCAGCAATACCGGGATGATGGCTCCCGTCAACGTCTTGGGGCGGGCGGCGAGAAACCATGCGTAGGGTGAATTCTGTTTAATCTCGTTCATCGTAGTTCCAATTTAGTTCGGCATCTGCCAGCAAAAATACTGAAAATCCCTATATTTGTACCCACTTATGATGAAGAAGTTAGTCTACATATCCATTCTTTCTCTGCTGCTCTTGTCTTCCTGCCGTTCCAAGCGGATGATTACCGTGTCGTTGCCGCAGCCAGTCATGCAGGCAGACAGCACGCAGCTTGGCGATACTATCGGGTTGCCTGCCCGCCTTTCGCCGATGTTCACCTTTGACCAGTCTGATTTGCGTAATGTCCGCCGCCAGCCGGCGAAGGGCGAGGTAAAGAAACAGCAGATAAAGAAAACGGCACCGGTACAAAAGGTAATTGTGCAGCGAGGTACAAGAATCACATCGAAAACCACCCACGTAGGCTCGGCCTATAAGGGCGTCAGCCGCATTAAGACGTACGACTTCACGCATCGCGACGTGCCTGCCGCCTTCGAGGGCTTCCGCATCGCCTTTGTCTCCGACCTGCACTACAAAAGCCTGCTGAAGGAGGAGGGATTGAAGGACCTGGTCCGCCTGCTCATAGACCAGAAGGCCGACGTGCTGCTGATTGGCGGTGACTTTCACGAAGGCTGCCAGTACGTGCCGCCCGTCATGGCTGCCCTGGCGCAAGTGAAGACGCCGTTGGGCACCTATGCCGTGCTTGGCAACAATGACTACGAGGCTTGCTATGACGACATCGTGCGCGAAATGAGGCATTATGGCATGCATCTGCTGGAGCATAAGGTGGACACCCTGCGGCGTGGCGGTGAGCGGATTCTTGTGGCGGGCGTGCGCAATCCTTTCGACTTGGGCAAGAACGGCACATCGCCCACACTCGGCCTTTCGCCCGACGATTTCGTAATCCTGCTGACGCATACGCCAGACTATGCCGAGGACGTCCCGGTGACAAACTCCGATCTCATCCTGGCCGGACACACGCATGGCGGGCAGGTGACGCTGTTCGGGCTTTATGCACCGATAGTCCCCTCGCACTACGGGCAGCGGTTCCTCTCCGGGCTGAAGTACAACTCAAAGAACATCCCGATGATTGTCACCAACGGCATCGGCACTTCGCAGAAAGCCATCCGCATGTTTGCTCCCGCAGAGGTGGTGATGATTGTGCTGCACCGGCTGACGGACTGATTTATTCTTCGGGCATCAGCACCACTCCCAGTTTCTTCTTGCCATCCATCTTTACCACCATCGGCTGGTGGAAATGTACATGCCGCAGGTACTTCGTCTCGTGTACGGCAGGCTGTGCATTCAGGAATTCCTGGTTGTATACGCCGTCATTCATAAAGGCGTTGATGGTAAAGTATCCCACTCCAAAGGAGGTCAGGTTCTGGAAGAAGTGGGTTCCCTGGCTGGGGTCTACCCGGTAGTTGGTCAGTCCGGCTTCCACTATCACGCGGGCAGCGCTGATGTGCGGCCACTTCACGGGGATGCCGAGCCAGGTGTCACTGCTACCCCAGCGTCCGGGACCTACAAGGACATAGTTGCGGCCTTCGTCCAGGAACTGCTGGTTCAGCTTCTCTATCTCCCAGGCAATCTCCTGGTTGTGGGAGGCACTATAGTCGTCTGTCTTCACATAGATAATGTCATGTATCTCGTTCATGATGCCATGTCCCAATGAGTTGTTGGAACGGAGCAGTACCTGGTCGTCCGGAATGGCGGTAAGGTCTTCATCCAGCATCTCCTTGGTGTCGACTATCGGGCGGATTTGCAGCAGGTAGAAGGTGCCGGTTTTGTCCTTCTCGCGGCTCATGGTGGCGGCAAACTCTATCTCTACGGGACGGCGCATCTCCTGCTCTCCGTATTTCAAAGCCAGTTGCAGGATGCGTGGCAGGGGGAATACGTCGTGTTGCAGGATGTTGGCAAAGGTGATGACTTTGCGTCCGCCGGGATAAAGCCCGTCGCGGATAATCTGGTCGTAAGGGTCGTAGGTGGAGGCTATGTAGTTCAGTGCTCCGTCCTTTTCCGCTTCTTTGACGTGCAGTTTCAGCAGGTTGAAGCCGTCGTCGATGGAGAAGTCGTGACCGGCATTGCGCAGGTCGAGGGCATAGAAGCGGGTCTGAGTCTCTTTGAGGGCAATCTCCATTTCGCTGGTTTGCAGCACCTGGTTGGGGTGATAGGGCGAGAAGCGGAGCGTCATGCCACCGTCCACGATGTATTTACCTAAACCGAGCGCCAGATTGACGATACCTTCTTCTGCCTTCTCGTCGCCGATGGGGTAGTAGTTGAGCGAACGTGCCACACCGGACATGCTGGGGTAGTAGCGGTCACCATACTGGTTGCCCACTACCTCTTGCAGGATGACAGCCATCTTTTCCTGGTCGATAACGTTGCTCGTTGCCTGCATGTATGCCTTCGAGTCGCGGAAGTAGACCGAAGCATATACTCCCTTGATGGCATCGCTCAGCATGCGCAGCATCTCGTACTTGTCGTCTAGATAGGGAATCATATAGGTGTTGTAGATACCGGCGAAGGGTTGGTAGTGCGAGTCTTCCAACAACGAGGACGAACGGATGGCAAGGGGCGACTTCACCACGTCGAAGAAGGTGAAGAAGTCCTCCACCAGGCGGTCGGGCAGCTTTGCTTTGAGGAAGTAGCGCAGGATGACGTCATCGTCGGCATCGGACAAGGCTATCTGATACAGATTGTTGGTATCCATAAACTCGTCGAACACATCGGTACAGAGCACGATGGTCTTGGGGATGGCGACACGGGCATTCTCAAACTCTTCGAACTCGGGGTGATGCTTCACCAGGTTGTCGATGAAAGCCAGTCCGCGCCCCTTGCCTCCCAGCGAACCGTCGCCAATACGGGCAAAGTTGGAGTATCGGTCAAAGCGGTCGCGCCTGAAGACTGCCACTACTCCCTGGTTTTTCATCTTGCGGTATTTCACGATAGCCTCGAAGATAATTTTACGGTGGGCATCCACGTCTTGCAAGCTATTCCAGGTGATGGGCCGCAGGAACTCTGCCACGGGAAACATGGCACGTGAGTAGAGCCAGCGGCTGACGTGGTTGCGGCTGATGTGGTAAAGGAATGATTCTGCCGGAACAGCAAAAAGAATGTTCTGCAGCTCTTTGAGATTCTTTACGCGGGCAATCTCTTCCAGCGTGTCCGGGTTGCGGAAGATAAAGTCGCCGAAGCCGAAATTGTCTGATACAATACGGCGCAGGTCCACATCCATCTTTTTGGAATTCTTGTCGATGAAGGCGGCATCGTATTTGGCTGCATACGCTGCGTTGTCCGATTCGCTGGACTGTATGATAAGGGGTACAAACGGGTCTTCCTTGCGGATGGCGGCACAGAGCTTGATACCGGCCAGTCCGTCCTTCTCGCCCCGTTCTACGCGGGGGAAGCGTACGTCGGTGATGACACCTAATATATTATTCTTATATTTTTGGTAGATGCCAAAGGCTTCTTCATAGGTACGTGCCAGTACAATTTTGGGACGTCCCCTCATGCGCAGTGTGCGCTGGTGGGCATTCAGTGCTTCAGTAGAGAATTCCTGGCTCTGCTTCAATACGAATTTATACAGATTGGGCAGGATGGAGGAGTAAAAGCGGATGCCGTCTTCCACCAGCAGGATGAGCTGCACACCCACTTCGTTGACGTCGTGCTCCAGGTTCATCTTGTCCTCTATCAGCTTGATGATGGAAACCAGCAAGTCGGTGTTTCCCAGCCAGCAGAACACATACTCAAAGGGACTGAGGTCTTCATTGGCAATACGCTTGGTGATGCCGTGGCTGAAAGGGGTAAGTATCACCATCGGAATCTGTTCATACAGGTTTTTGATGTATCGTGCCACGTCGAAGCTGTCGTTGTCTCCCGTGCCCGGCATGCAGATGATGAGGTCGAAAGAGATGGAGGACAGCTGTGTCAGCGCCTCCTCGCAAGTGGAAACCTGCGTGAAACGGGGAGGGTAGCGCAAGGAGAGCGAAGTGTATTCATTGAATATCTTTTCGTCGATGCGGCCGTCATCTTCCAGCATGAAAGCATCGTAAGGATTGGCTATCAGAAGGACGTTGAAAATGCGCCGTGTCATGAGGTTGGCAAACTGTGTGTCCTTGAAATAGAGCTGGTTTAATTTGAACTTACTGAGCATGGCTTCTCATGATTTGTTGGTTTCGGAAGGCAAAAGTAATAGAAATCGAACCTATTCGGATAGTTTTTCGACCGTTTTTTTTATATTTATGCGTAATATTGCATCCGAAAAACAATATATGACCTATGTCTGCTCCATATCCGTTTCCATATAAATCCGTTGCATGTACATTTCTGCTGTTATGGGTGTTCGTTTTTTTGTCCGCTGACTTGTTTGCCGGTTCATTCCGCACCTTGGGTATCAAGGAGGGATTGGGCAGTCGGCAAGTATTCCAGATAAACAAGGATTCGGCCGGATTTGTCTGGGTGTATACTCATGTCGGGATAGATCGTTATGACGGGAATGAAATCAAGCATTACAAGTTGGACGGAATGGTTGATTCCAGGGACAATATCCAGTCTTCCACTACCATGATGTGTGATAAGGAGGGTATTGTCTGGGTTGCATTGAAGAATGGAAAAATCTATGCATACAACAAACTGACGGACTCTTTCCAATTGCGTGTGGACTTGGCCGATTACCTGCCTTCTCCGGTATTGTATAATATGCTGTTTGATGACGAAAACCGTTTGTGGTTGTGTATGTCGAAGGGGCTTTATTCTTGGGAAGAAAGTGCAGGACTGTCTTTTGCCGGATTGAAGGGGCAATCTGTCCGTTGCATGGTCCAAATGGAAGATGAAGTGTTTTTTGCAGGCACCGACAAGGGTGTCTTCCGGCTGACGAAGGCAGGAGCGGCAGGTTCTTCGTCTTTTGAGACGAGGCCGGTTGACCTGCATACAGAGATGCATGTGGAATCGCTCTATGTCTTCGGAGCGAAGCTGTTCATCGGTACCTTTTCAAACGGCGTATTTGTGCTTGACGGTCCCGAAGGGCAAATACATTCCTTGAATGACCGGATTCCTCATGTGCCTATCCGTTCGTTTGCAAGGACAAAGGATAATTTGCTGCTGGTGGGAGCCGACGGTGCAGGTGTTTTTTGCATGGATGTCGCTACCGGAGAACTTTTGAACCATTATATGAATAACGGGGATGATGACAAAAGCTTGAGTGGTAATACGGTATCCGATATTTGTGTGGATGAATCCGGAGTTGTATGGATTGGCACTTCTACGAATGGCATCAGCTATCTGGATCCGGAGATGCCGGATGTCTATAGAATCAGGCACGAACGCAATAATGATAATTCCCTGAAGTCGGACCATGTAAATGTGATGTTTCAGGACTCGGAGGGAGATTATTGGTATGGTACAAACAACGGCGTCAGCCTCTATCAACCTCGGTCACGCAAATGGACCCACTATCTGGACGGTACGGAATATAGTGGCAAAGTGGTATTGGCACTTGCCGAAGACTCCGGGGGAAACATCTGGGTAGGTGGCTATGGTATCGGTGTCTATTGTATTCATAAACAGACCGGACGGGTACAGAAGAAAGAGAAAAGAAATGCACATCCGGAGAAGGGAATGGCCACCGACTATGTTTATGCCATTTATGCGGAAGGGGATTATGTCTGGTTCGGTGGTATTGAAGGAGAGTTTACCCGTTACGATATACGGACGGATACTTATACATATTACCCGATTGATTGCATAGGTGACATAAAGCCGGGTAAGGGGGGCTCATTACTGATTGCCGGTTGCAGCGGGTTGGCCGTCTTTGATAAGAAGTCGGGAGACACGCAGTGGCATCAGACGTTTGGAGACATCTCTCTGCATTATCCTGTCCGTTGCCTGATGCAGTCCTCATCCGGTGATATTTGGCTGGCGACAGACGGGGAAGGCCTTATACGTGTTGGTCCGGATGGGAAAGAGGCGCATGCATATACCGTAGATGACAATCTGGTTTCCAATTCCATCAACAGCCTGCTGGAGGATAACGAAGGGCGTATCTGGTTCAGTACGGAGAAGGAATTGTATTGCTTGGACTGCTCCCGGGATATTATCATCAGTGCCAATGATTTTTTGGATGTCAGCTGGGGATATTACAACCCGAATGCTGCCCTTAAGTTGAAGAATGGATGTCTTGCTTTCGGTACTGCAGAAGGGGTTCTTTCCTTTCTCCCGTCTTTGGACTTGGGGACTCATGCACCCGTTGAGCTGATTCTGACAGACTTTAAACTGCTTTATGAATCGGTCAAAGCGGGAATGAAAGGCTCTCTTTTGCAAACGAATATCAATGATACCCGGAAAATAGATTTGAAGTATAATCAAAACTCCTTCTCTATTTCCTTCTCTGCCATCAACTTTGCAGTCCCGCATCGTATCAGGTATGAGTATAGGCTCGAAAATCACAATGAAGAGTGGGAACACTCCAATTCAGTGCGGAACGTGAGCTATATGAATCTCTCGTCCGGTAAGTATGTATTCCGCTTGCGGGCATTTGATAAGTACACCGGGCAGCAGGTGGGAGAAAGAAGTCTGGACATTGTCATTCATAACCCTTACTGGGTTTCGTGGTGGGCGCTGCTCCTCTATTTCATCTTGTTGTCTGTCTTTGTGTACATGTTTGTGCAGTATAGGAGGCATAAGGTGAACGAGGGGCGTATAAGGGACAAGATACGTTCCTTTATCAGTATAGCCCATGATATCCGTACACCGGTTACTTTAATAAAGGCTCCGCTGAGCGAGCTCGAAGCGCAGGAGGGACTTCCGGAGCAGGGTAAGAAAACCGTTGCGGTGGCTATGAAGAATGTGGAAAAACTGATGGGAATGATTACTCAACTGCTTGAGTTGCAGAAAACGGAACTGCATGCCGAGGAGTGTCTGAAGGTTTCTCCATACGACATTAAGGCTTATCTGGAGGAAAAAATGGCGGAGTTTCACTTAGCCGCCATGCAGAAGAGCGTCGGGATAGAGTTGGAGGTGGAGCCGGATATGCCCAAGGTTTGGATTGACCGGGAGAAGATGGATCATATCATAGACAATCTGCTCTCCAATGCCTTGAAGTATACAGAGAAGGGAGTCATTCACATACTGGTGAAGACTGCAAGAAAGAAGTGGACTATTGAAGTGAAGGATACGGGTATCGGCATTCCGAAAGAGGAGCAGGGCAATATTTTTCACGAATATTATAGAGCCCAGAATGCCATGAACTTTGAGGAAACCGGTTCGGGTATCGGTCTGATGATTACGCGCCGCATTGTGAAACAGCATCACGGCACTATCTCTTTCAGTAGCGTGGAAGGGCAGGGAACTACGTTTACGGTAACTTTCCCGCAGAGGATAAAGGCGAGCGTGGCGGTGGAAGCGAAGGCTGACGGCCGGGAAGAAGCTCAGGCCGCTACCGGGGCTGTGCATGAAGAAACGGAACGTGCCGGGAAGAATGTCCTTCTTCTGGCGGAGGACGATGCGGATATGAGGGAGTATCTGGTGGACAGCTTGTCTTCCGAATATAAGGTAGTTGCCGTGCCCGACGGCGGAAAGGCATTGGAGACGGCAAGGGAAATCAATCCTGATATCATTATCTCGGACATTGTGATGCCGGTACTGGAAGGTGATGAATTGTGTCGGATTCTGAAGTCATCGGTAGATACAAGCCATATACCTATTATATTACTGACCGCACTGAGTGAGAGGGAAAATATCATCTTCGGACTGGAGGCCGGTGCCAATGACTACATCATCAAGCCTTTCGACTTGTCTGTGCTGAAAGTGCGTATCAGGAATATTCTTCAGAATAGGCAGCATTTGCGCGAAACCGTGTTGGCGATGGATGCGCAGCCCGAAGAGACAGACTATACCAGCCAGTTGGACAAGGAGTTCCTGGACAAGGTTATGAAAGTGATTGAGGAGGAGTTGTCCGATTCGGAATTCTCCATCAATGACTTCTGCCGGATGCTGGGCATGAGCCGCACTTCTGTCTACAATAAGATAAAGACGCTGACCGGGCAGGGACCGAATGACTTCATCCGCATTGTCCGTTTGAACAAGGCAAAAGAGCTGCTGGTTTCCCGGAAATATTCGATAGGGGAAGTGGCGAATATGGTCGGATTTTCTGACCCGAAATATTTCAGTACATGCTTCAAAAAGCAGTTTGGTACCAGTCCCAGCAAAATTTAGAGCCATGAAGACTGCTTTTGAACCACTGCTGACAAGTATTAAACCTTTTTTGTCAGAGAATAAACCCTTGTCTCCCTGATAGTGCGTAATATTGTGGACAGTAAACAATATTAAAAAACGCATATAAAAAATGGAAACGTATTTAGGTCTTGATTTAGGAGGCACGAAGTTGCTGATTGGCGAAATGGATAGCCGTGGCAACATTTTGAGGTATAAGAAATATGACTCCGGTTACTTTAATCAGCAGGCTGCGCTGGAAATCATCAAGTCGTCGCTCGATGATTATATCCGTACCGTGGGCTGGTATGACCAGAAACCGGTAGCGATGGGTGTTGGCCTGATAGGGCGTGTAGATCCCAACGAAGGTGTCTGGCTGCAGATTGACCCGAGCAGGACACAGCGGATTGAGTTGGCAAAGGAACTGTCGGACATATATGGCATGCCTTGCCATATAGACAATGATGTGAAGAGCGCTACAAGAGCCGAACGCGTCTGGGGATTCGGACAAATTTCCAAAAACTTCATATACGTAAATGTAGGTACAGGCATTGCCGTGGGTACGGTGATAAATGGGAGACAAATCCGTGGCAGCCATTTCAATGCCGGCGAAGTGGGACACGTGCGTGTAGGTGTGAACATAGGCATTAAATGCGGTTGTGGACGGATGGACTGTGTGGAGGCGATTGCTGCCGGCATAGGTTTTGACAATTGTGCCCGTCTGCTCCGCAATCAGTATGAAACCAGCCTGCATATTCCGGCAGAAAAAGGAGAACGGGTGATTGTGAGTGAGGTGTTTGCACTCAGTCAGAAAGGTGACCCTCTTTGTACGGTGCTGGTGGAGAATGCAGCTGAGGCGCTTGCCAATCTTATCATGAATCTGGTACGTGTGATTGACCCGGACACGGTGGTGTTGGGTGGAGGCATTGTGGCCGACGGGTATATGCACGAGAAGATTCTGGAGAAACTTCATCCTACGACCATGCGTTTTGTCAGCAACGGGGTTGTCATTACGAAACTGAATCCCGGATTTATCGGGCTTCTGGGGGCCGGCGCGGTGGCGATGAATATGTGATTAGGAATTAATGATTAAGAATATGAAAATAACAATAACAAAGAATGAAAAGGAGTTTGACTGCACGGCTGCATGGCGCATCATCGGGCAGATGTTGAATGAACCGGAGAGTGTGATAGGACTTTCGACGGGACGTACTACCGGCAATCTTCATCGGTTGGTGGGAGAAATCTATACTAAATATCCGTTTAAGGTGGATACCGTTACTTTCTTCGGATTGGATGAGGTAACGAATGTGCCGCGCGAATATGCCGGAGCATGTTACACGATGCTGAAAACGGAGTTGATGGATACATTGGGCATCAAGAAAGAGAATTTTTTGATGCTGCCTACCATTTCTGGTGATTTTGAACAGTCATGCAGGGATTTCCAGCAGGAAATTGCGAACCGTGGCGGTATTGATTTGCTGATTTTAGGGTTGGGTGAGAACGGACACCTGGGATTCAACCAGCCGGAATCTCCCTTTGGCGGTGAAGCATGGGTGACCCGGATGAATGTGGAACTGGAAGAACGCATCCGTAGAGAAACGGGTACTCCTCCCGATAAAGAGTTGGGAGGGGCTACTTTGGGAATAAAGAACATTATGCAGGCACGCCGGATTGTACTGGTTGCCAAAGGGACTAATAAAGCGGATATTGTCAAGCGGATGCTTGAAGGGCCTGTGACAACAGATGTTCCTGCTTCCATCCTTCAGCTTCATCCCAACTGTGAATTTCTGCTGGATGAGGCGGCGGCAAGCATGCTTAACTGCTAAGTCGCCTTGCAGGCGGCTGATAACTAATTATTTGAATTAATAATCAAAATACTATGACACAACAAGAAAAACAAATAAACTATATGGGGCCATTCATCACGATGGTGTTCTTGTTCTTTATTGTAGGTTTCCTTACGACTGCCAATACTCAGTTTCAGGGTCCTCTGAAAGAAACTTTTCTTTCGGAAGTGGGCGGGTTGAAAAATACTTTTGCTACTTTGATTACTTTCTCCTGGTTCCTTGCTTATCCGGTTTGTGGAGGGGTAGGCTCGTCGTGGATTAGCAAATACGGATATAAAGGAACATTGATGCGTGGATTGCTGGTGATGATTGTGGGACTTGGTTTGTTCTTTGCCTCTTCCTATTTCACAGTACACTTTCCTGAAGCGAATTGGCATGCAGGAAATAATGTTATCCCTGGAGGGTTCTTGATTTTCTTACTGGGTTCTTTCGTGGTAGGGGCTTCGGCCACCATTCTGCAAGTGGTTATAAATCCTTATCTGACGGCTTGCCATGTCAAGGGTACCCAGTCCATTCAGCGTTTGGCTATAGGCGGTTCCGCCAATTCTGTGGGAACTACGCTTGCTCCTTATTTCGTGACCGGTGTCGTGTTCGGCGGTCTGTCTATGGAGGACATTCAGATTGACCAGCTGATGGTTCCGTTCCTGGCATTGATGGCTGTTATTTCTTTGATTGTATTGTTGTTGATGAAATTGTCTTTGCCCGATATCCAAGGAACCAGGGTAGAGAAGGGAGAAAAGCTGGAAAAAAGTGTATGGTCCTTCCGTCATCTGACATTGGGCGTGGTAGCTATCTTCTTTTATGTAGGAGTGGAAGTCTGTATCGGGGCCAATATCAATCTGTACGCCATCGAGATGGATTATGCTTCTCCGGCACTGATGGCTACGCTCTATTGGGGTGGTATGCTTGTGGGCCGCCTGGTGGGGAGCAGCCTGAGCAGAATTTCTCCCCGCGTGCAGTTGACGGTTACTACGGTATCGGCAGGACTACTCGCCCTACTGGCCATTCTTCTGAATAATCCGTGGCTGCTCACGGCAGTAGGTCTGTTCCATTCCATCATGTGGGGAGCTATCTTTACCTTGTCCGTTGCCCATTTGGGAAAATACACTTCGGTGGCTTCCGGTGTGTTCATGATTGGAGTGGTAGGCGGTGCCATATTGCCCTTGTTGCAAGGAGTGCTTGCCGATGTTCTTGGAGGCTGGAGATGGTCATGGTTCATCGTTCTTTTTGGAGAAGCGTTTATGCTGTATTATGCATTGATAGGTTCACGGGTCCGTCAGACCTGCGATAATTTGTAATTAAAGATAGTACTTATGAAAAAAATTAGAATGATGATGGCTGCCGCTTTGGGCGTATTGGTTTCATGCGGTAGCGTTAAGTCGGGAGAAGAGGTCGTTGCGGCTTCTCGCGATTCAAAGGTTGTGGTTGCTTATGTCACTTCGTGGAGTGAGGTGATGCCCGACCCGCAGTACATGACGCATATCAACTATGCGTTCGGTCATGTAAACGAGAGCTTTAACGGTGTCAAGATTGATAATGAGGAACGTTTGAGACAGATTGTTGATTTGAGGAAACAGAAGCCGGAGCTGAAAGTGCTGCTTTCCATCGGCGGCTGGGGAAGCGGACGTTTCAGTGAGATGGCTGCCAATGATGAATATCGCCGTGCTTTTGCCGCGGACTGTGACCGTGTGGTGAAGGAGTTCGCTTTGGATGGCATTGACATCGATTGGGAATATCCCACCAGCTCTATGGCAAATATATCCTCGTCACCGGACGATACGGAGAATTTTACACTTCTGATGCAGGATATCAGAGCTGCCATCGGCAATGAAAAGGAACTGACACTTGCCACCGTAGCTTCTGCCCGTTACATTGACTTCAAGGCTATCTTGCCTTCCGTCGATTTTGTGAATATCATGGCTTATGACATGGCTTCTGCTCCCAAGCACCATTCGGCGCTTTATCCGTCAGGACATAGCGGTGACATTACTTCGGACGGTGCCGTTACTGCACACTTGAAAGCGGGCGTACCGCCTTCCAAGCTGGTGATGGGTATGCCCTTCTATGGTCGTGGAGGTGACGGTTATCCCAGCTTCCAAGACTATAATAAGGTAGGGAATACGGATACCCAATATACTGAAAAGTGGGATGAGGTGGCTCAAGTGCCTTATCTGGCCGATAAGAATGATACGTTGGTATTTGGTTTTGAGAATCCCCGTTCACTTGCCATCAAGTGTCAGTATATTCTGGATAAAGATTTGCTGGGAGGCATGTATTGGGATTATAGCGGAGACAATGAGCAGGGTGATTTGCGCCGTACGGTAGCAGAAAACCTATTGGGCAAGCCGCACAAGGCGAAGGTACTGGTGTTGACGGAACGTGGCGGACAGCACGGAGGATTTACGGATGCCGGTTTGAGGTGGTTGGCGGCCGAAGGTGTAAAGGGGAATTTCAGTATTACCGAGATAAACAATGCCAGGAACATAACGGAGGCTTACTTGTCGCAGTTCAGCCTGGTTATTCAATTGGATTTCCCGCCTTATACTTGGCCGAAGGAAGCGGAAGATGCGTTCGTCAAGTATATAGAAGAAGGCCGTGGCGGCTGGATAGGTTTCCATCATGCTACTTTGCTGGGCGAGTTTGACGGTTATCCCATGTGGCAATGGTTCTCTGATTTCATGGGTGGTGTACGTTTCAAGAACTACATAGCTCCGCTGGCCAACGGTACGCTGATTGTGGAAGATAAACAGCATCCGGTAATGAAAGATGTTCCGGCCTCTTTCGTGGTGCCCGATGACGAGTGGTATACTTATGACAAGAGCCCGCGCCCCAATGTACATGTACTGGCCAATGTAGACGAATCGAGCTACACGCCTGCATCGGACATCAAGATGGGCGATCATCCGGTGGTTTGGGTCAATGAAAGCAAAAAGGCACGCAATGTTTATTTCCAGATAGGGCATAGCAGCAAATTGTACGAAACGGAAGGGTTTACGACCATGTTCAGAAATGCCATTAACTGGACTTTAGAAAGGTAATACTTTTTATAATCAATGGATTTGGAAGAAAACGGGTACGTACAGAAACGTATCCGTTTTTTTATGGGTTTAAACTTTATCACTTTAAGTTTAAAATAAAACGTTTTTTATGGATGTGTTAGTAAATGAACTCCTTATGAGAAATATTCAACTTCCATTTCTTGTTTAGTACGTAATTTCGCTTATCGAAGTATTGGAATTTGTATCAATACAATATGAATAACTTCCTATTTTATAAACTAATACTATTATCATGAAAAGAAAAAGAGTCCTTTTGCTGCTTTGCATTCTCAGTTGCACTTTGCAGCTCTTCGCACAACAAATTAATGTGCAGGGTGTCGTTTATGACCCTTCCGGAGAAACGGTTCCGGGTGCTAATGTCAGTATGAAAAGTAATCCGGCTGTGGGTACTGTGACGGACATTGATGGGAATTTCAGTCTGAAAGCTTCTGTGGGTGATGTGTTGGTCTTCACTTTTATTGGTTATGAGCCTATTGAGTATAAACTGACTGCTGCAGATACAAATCTGAAAGTCCGTTTTACTGATTCTTCTGAGTTGCTGGACGAGGTAGTTGTAGTAGGCTATGGTGTACAAAAGAAGAGTGTACTTTCGTCTGCTGTGAGCCGTGTTACCAGTGAAGAGTTGGATAAAGGTAATCCTACAAATATTCAGAATGCCTTGAAAGGTAAAGTTTCCGGTGTACAGATTATCTCTAATTCAGGTCAGCCCGGTGCGGAATCAAAGATTCGTATTCGGGGTACCGGTACGGTCAACAACTCCGATCCGCTTTATATAGTAGACGGCATGCCGTCTGAAAGTGGTATCAGTCATTTGAATCCTTCTGATATTGAGTCTATTGAAGTGTTGAAAGACGCAGCTTCCGCCGCTATTTACGGAGCCCGTGGTGCTAATGGTGTTGTACTGATTACTACGAAGAAGGGTACTAAAGGAAAGGCTACTTTGAACTATGAATTTACGTATGGTATTCAGAATCCTTCCAAGAAGGTGGATTTGCTGGGTAGTGCGGATTATCAGATGTTGATGAATGAAATGGCTGCCAATGCAGGTAAGGACCCTTATTTCCCGACTGTTTCCAGCGTCAATACCGACTGGCAAAAGGAACTACAGAACAAGAATGCTCCTATTATGAACCACAAGGTTTCGTTGAGTGGAGGTACGGACAACTCTACCTATTATGCTTCTTTCGGTTATGTAAAGCAAGAAGGTATTTATGCTAAAGGACATGCTGATTATGAACGCTACAATGTACGCTTGAATTACAATAATGTATTACTGGACACGAAATCACGAAATTGGTTGAATAAGATTAGTTTTGGTGCAATTGCAAGCTATTCCAAGTCAATCCAGACTGGTAATACTATTGGCAATAGTGAAGCAGCAGGCTTGATTACTTCCATGAATATGTTGCCTCCTACCGAGCCGGTTTATCAGACCGACCCTGCTATACTGGAGCAATATGCCGTAACTTATCCAAATCATGTCATTGCTCCCAACGGCTTGGCATACAATATCATTGAGATGCGTGAAATAAACAATCCCCTGGCTGCCATGCAGGTCAACCACAACCAGAGGACTATGCCGCAGAATTTCGGTGCGAACTTTAACCTTGATGTCGACTTGTTGCCGGGCTTGAAGTTCAAGACTACCTATGGTGCGGAATGGGTATTCAATTCCATCAAGAATGTAACTCCGGTTTACGAGCTGAATGCTACCAGTAAGAATGCTACTTCCAAAGTAGAGGATAAGAAAAGGGAGTCTTCCTACTGGCAGTGGGAAAATGTGCTGTCGTATACGAAGTCTTTCGGCCGTCATAATATAGGTGCACTGTTCGGTACGAGTATGTCTTCCTACCATTACTCCAATTTGGAAGCGGAAGATTATAATCTGCTGGTGGTGGATATAGACAAGGGATATATAGACACGGCCACAGCGCCCGAAGAACAGTCCAAAGTATGGGGTGGGGCGGAAGATCACCGCATTGCATCCGTATTCGGACGTATCAACTATAATTATGATGAAAAGTATTTGTTCGAAGCGGTAGTGAGACGGGACGGTTCGTCAAACTTCAGTCGCGAACACCAGTATGCTACATTCCCTTCGGTTTCTTTGGGTTGGGTGTTGACCCGGGAGAAGTTCATGGAGAACAGACCTTCCTGGTTGGATTTTGCCAAGATACGTCTGAGCTGGGGACAGAACGGTAATGAACGCATCGGCTCCTTTGCCTATACAAGTATGATGAGCCAGGGTAAGAATGCAGTCATAAATGGAAAGGTATATACAGGTATGCTGCCCAGTGGCTATGCCAATGCAGACTTGAAATGGGAGACCTCCGAACAGACCGACTTGGGTATTGACTTGCGTTTCTTCAACAGTGCATTGACATTCTCTGCCGACTATTTCGTGAAGAAGACGAAGGACATGCTGCTTTCCATGCCGATTCCTCTTTATACCAGTTATGGCAGTATGACGGTCAATTCGGGTACAGTGAAGAACGAAGGTATCGAGTTCGAAGCGTCCTATCGCTTTAAGGTGGGTGAAGTGAATCTGGGTATCAATGGAAATGCTTCTTATGTGAAGAATACTGTAACAGACCAAGGTCCCGACCGCGTCGGTCTCAATAATATCGGTGGTGGTATGGGCGGCCAGGTCAGTTGGAGAGAGAACGGGCGTCCGTACGGCTTCTTCTACGGTTACTTGCATGATGGCATTTTTCAGAATCAGCAGGAGATAGACAACTATACCTACGTAGATTCTAACGGAAAGACTCATTTGATACAACCGAATGCCAAGCCCGGAGATATCCGTTTTAAAGATTTGGATGGTAAAAATGGTCTTAATGGCGATGACCGTACTATGATAGGTAAGCCGAATCCCGACTGGACGTATGGATTTACGCTCTCTGCCGATTGGAAGGGGCTGGATTTCAGTGCATTCTTTCAAGGAAGTATCGGAAACGACATTTATAAACTGTACAGACGTTCCAATGTGACTTTTGGTAACTACGACAAATCCTGGTTGAACCGTTGGCACGGTGAAGGAACTTCCAATTGGGTACCACGTGTGATAGATGGTGACAACAATAACTATCAGGTTTCAAACTTTTTTGTGGAAGATGGTTCGTATATGCGTTTGAAAGTGTTGCAGATAGGTTACAGTCTACCCGGTCAGATGTTGCAGCGTGTCGGTATCAAGGGGCTGCGTTTCTTTGTGCAGGGCGAGAATCTGTTTACAATCACCAATTATAGCGGTTATGATCCGGAAGTGGGAACACGTGATGGATTTGACGGGGGAACATATCCGCAAGCACGTACTTATACCATCGGTGCAAACATAACATTTTGATTAATCTAAAAATTAGATACAATGAATAAGATATTAAAAGTATTGGCTTTGGGTGCGATGGCTTTGTCGACCATAGCTTGTTCAGATTTTCTGGAAGTGAATCCGAGAACTCAGGTATCGGAAACCGAATTCTATAAGACGGAAGACGATATGATGAAGGGCTTGTATGCCGTGATAAATGAAATGCAGACCCGCATGCCGGAGGTTTGGTCTTACTCTTCTTTGCTGGGCGATGAGTCTGAAACCGGTGGTGGTATCGGTGAGGGATCTTACAAGACGAAATGGGATACTTTTACCTATGACGCGACTTCTTGTTTCGGTGCATGGGGCTATGGTTCTTGGTGGAATGAGTGGGATTTCGGCTTGTTCAATGGAGTCATTGCTGCCAATCTGTTGATTGACAAATTGGCCGGGTGCAACCTCAATGCAGACTTTGTCAATTCCATTTCTGCCGAAGCGCGCTTTTACCGTGCCATTTTCTATTACCATCTGTTTATGGGGTATGAGCAATTCCCGCTTATCAAACATTATCTGGCAGCCAGTGAAATGTATAGCGTTGCCAAAGGAACCCGTGAAGAAATTTATGAGTTTATGATGGGTGACTTGGATGACGAAGTGACTAAGTATCTGCCCCAGCGCAGTGCTACACAGCAGGGACGCGTTTGCCGGGATGCTGCCAAGCTGCTTCGTGCTAAAATTATTTTGTTCCATCGTGATGAGACTAAATATCAGGTGGCATTGAATGACATGAAAGAAATAATCACCAGTGGAAGATACCAGTTGAACCCTGATTATCAAAGCTTATGGGTGAAAGACGGAGAATGGTGTGCGGAATCTATCTTTGAGGTATGTTATGCCGGCAATAACTCCGGCGAAGGGTTTGGGCTTGCACGTTCTTTGGGTGGTCGTAACATTGTTGACCCGAGAAGTGCCGAGCAGGGCGGATTGGGCGAAGGTTATGGGCAGAATACCATGCCGAGTTCCGTTTACAACATGTTTAAGGAAGGCGATACGCGCCGAGAAGGAACAGTCATTGTCTATGCGGACGAGGCTAAGAAAGTGGCAGAAATGGTGGCCAAAGGTGAACTGCCGGCAGGAAGTGCTTTCCAAGTCAGTGACCAGCAGGAAAATTACGAAGGCCTGGGGCACTATAAGATTCATCCGAGAAAGGAGACGACGTCTACGGTGAACCCTACGGATAACTATTATAACTCTTGGCGTATTTACCGTTATGCCGATGTTTTGCTGCTGGCTGTGGAGCTTGATGTACGCATCAACGGAACTGCCAGTGCCGATGCGCAAGGCTGGTTCGACCAGGTCAGAGACCGCGCTTTCAAAGACAAAGAGCATCGTATCAACTTGGCGGGAAAGAGCAAGCAGGAGTTGTTGGATATTCTTTTTGAAGAGCGTGGGTATGAGTTTATGGATGAAATGCAGCGTTGGTTTGACATTCTGCGTTTCGATAAAGGAACAGAGATTTTAGGTAACAAAGGTTGGACGGAGAAGTTTAGGTACTTCCCGATTGACCAGTCGGAAATGGATAGAGCTAAAGGTGGCTTGACACAGAACCCTGGCTGGTTATAAGTTTAGATTGGTTTTCTTTCTGAAGAGTCCCCGGTATTTCCTTTTGAAATACTGGGGATTTTTATGTGTAGGCAGTGGCGGTATCTCTCACTAAAGTTTATTTCGGCAAAACATCTGTCATGCTGTCACGCGAAGAGATTATTCTTTTGATTATAAGTTAATTAAAGTGTGATGGATACCTGTGATAGATAAAAAACATTACAACCATCCATCACGCTTTCCAATTTTTGTAAAAGATGGTATGCATACTTGTTTCGTGGGTCGTTGAAATAGTTATAATCTTAGTTCTCAGCATGAAACTTTTAGTTTCAAGACTAAATACGAAAAGTTTTGACAAGTAAGACTATTGGTTTCAACAAGAAAAACCAAAAGTTTCTTTCGATAAAACCATTCGTTTCAAAGGTTAAAACTCTTGGTTTCGACTATAGGAAACTATCATTCCAACTTGTCGGGACCAGCAAGGGTATCTATATGAAACAACCGAAACAGATACCTTTTCCTTCGAAAAGTATCTGTTTCGGCATAAAAGTGTTGTATTTTGGAGAAGATTTGAAGAATACTATCCTATTTTATTCTTTTGATTACTGTTATGGGAGTTGTTTCATTTGAGGAACGGGTCACCGTTCTTGTCTTTGCTCACTACCCAGCGGAAAGCATTAACCAATAGCAGGTTCTGTGTACCGTCGATAAACTCTTCGTCACCATGTCCCATATTCAGGTAAATCATTCTGTAATTCTTGTTGGACCATACGATGGGGAAGTCGCCAAAATTCACTACATCCTTGATACCCAGTGGATAGTTCTTGGGAGATAGGGACAAGAGTACCTCTACGTCCTTGTTCTGGCGGGGGCTGGGAGTCCATTGGTACCATTCGCTGGCGGGAGCCACGAATGATGCAGGCAGATTCTTGGTAACGGGATGTTCTTCGTTGTCGACTTCGACCAATACCGGCTGGGGAGGCCAGTTGTTGCAATAGAACACCCCACCACCAAGAAACTTAACGAACCAGGGCCAATGCGTGTTTTTGTCGTTGTAGGCAGCTGCGTGGAAACCTACCCAACCGCCTCCGTTTTCCATGTATTGCTCAAAAGCATCGCGTTCGGCCTTGGTGTTGGGGGATGTGTTAAGCATGATAATGACATTGTATTCTTTCAGTTTCTCGTATGGGTATTTTGAAAAATCGGTAGTAATATCCAGAACAAAGCCGTCACCGTAATTGAGCTTCTTGAAGAAAGTGGTTGCTTGTTCTGCAAATTGTACGTGTGCTTCTTCCGCATGTTGCGTGTAATAAATCAAGGCCTTGAAGCGAGGAGCTTTGGCATAGTTTGCCGGATAACCTTCGGGGACTTGTGCGTACGTCAGCAGGGTGCAAGCCGTAAACAATAAAATAAACAGATGTTTCATAATTTGTAATTTATAATTTATAAGTTATTAATTCTCCATTATCTAATATTCCGCAATCAGAGACAGCCATTTGCCTGCCGAGGTAATCCATACCTCTTTATAACAGGCATTGTTGGTTTGCGGCCAATAGGGGACATCGTCGTTACCCAGGGTACGGATACCAACGGGCATCTCTCCTGTCATTTCTCCCGAAGAGAAGGTATTCAGTTGCGGATAGTTGTGTCCTTCTCCATAAATCAAGGATTGTCCGAAAGGATTCTTGCCTACGGTCCAGTACAACTGTTCCAGACCGATGTTGAGCAGTTCCTTGTCCTTCAGGAAGTTTCCGCAGATGGCGGCGGACTTTCCGTTGGAAAGATGGATGGCGGTATTGCCGTTGAAAATGTTGAACCACACGGGGAAACGTTTCATGTAGTGCTCTTTGTCCAGTTGTACTCCTCGTTTAATCTGTTCCGTGTACAGTTCCTTGGCATTGGCAGGGGGAAACAGATGGAGGGCGTAGAAGTTGGTGGTATCCTTATATTCCTCTGCATGGTAAACACCGCTTGGAATCATACCGTAGGGATGGGTATACTTCATCATTCCTTTCAGATACTCTCCATATAGTTGTATGGAATTCACCCATTTAGGATAATCGGGGTGCTCCTTCTGGGTTTCGCAAAGCATCACCATGGCCTGCATATAGACCTGCTCGCGCGACTGGTGTATGTAATGTACGATGGATTTGCGGGATTTGTCCCGGTAGAAGAATCCGCGTGTCCCGTCTTTGTCTTTCAGCGGTTCCGTGCGCTGGCAGTCGAGGGTGTAGCGGATGTATTCGGCGGCGATGTCCGCATAAGAAGGTTTTCCGGTCAGCTTGTATAATTGGCTTGCCGACCAGGAGATGGTAGCCATATACTGACTTTTCGAAGTGTTGTAACTGTGTTCGTAAGGCTGGACGAACTGGTCGAAGCCATCTTTTTTGAACTTCTCCATAGCAAAAGCGAAATCTTCTTCGGCCACGCGCAATAGGTATTCCTGCAGCATCGGGTCGTTGTCCAGCGTCATGGAGGCGTAAGCTTCGTATCCGGCATAGAGAAAGTTGTCAAATGCCATGTTCTGTACACGTACGGAAGATATGTCGTCCAATGTATTGAACACACCGTCTTGCCAGATAAGCAATCCCATGCTGCTGGCGCGGTAACCATCGCCGTAGCGGTTCTTTAGGATGAACTCTACTCCCCATTCCGCCTCTTCACGCAGGCGGGCGGCGAGGGCTGGGTTGATATTTCTTTGTTTATTATAGGCTTCGAGCAGAGCAAAGGTCACGTCTCCCGTCTGCAAGGTTTGCTGGGACAAGTCTCCTGCATCGTGCCATCCGCCGGAGTAGGAGATGCTGCGTCCGTCATGTCGGGACATGAGGTCTACGTGGCAGGTGGAATGCTTGCCGGGAACCGGATGTCCACAGCGCTGGCAGAAGATGAAGTTCAGCACTTTCCATTGTGAATCTTCCCAAAGTCTTTCTCTAATCCGGAAGGTGGGAGTTAGCGATGTTCCGACCTTCAGCTGATACTCTCCGGGATTATTGAAGGAGGTGAAATCAATAAGGCCAAATTCTCCGAGAGTGGTTTTCTCTTTTCGGATGTCTCCTTCGTAAGCTATTTCTCCGGTTGGGGTAAGCAGTTGGAAGCGCTTTCCGGCGTCTATGGTGAGGTTTGTGTTGATGAGGGCGGTTTTGGGGTGGTTGACGGCATAGCCGGTTGTCGAGTAGGAGATTTTTCCATCGGCAGGTATCCATCCGCTGACTTTCTCAGGGGCTTTCACCGTTTGCAGTTGTAGATTGTCCAGGTAGTAGATAGCTGAATCTCCTGTAGTCCGGTCTTTGCCTTTGAGGGCTGTGCTGAAGGTGATGGATATCACCTTGTCGCGCTGATACTCGTCTATTTCGAGGAAGCATTGGTTCCACTCCTTATTAATAAGGTTAATGAGGTGTGAACCCGAAGGCTGATTATATCCTTTCTTGGCAGGAGTATCTGCATTGCGAAACGTGAGGTTCATGTTGACGATGCGCGCGCCGTCGCAATCGGGATAGATGGAGAATACGATGCGGTTGTACTTCTCCAGATTGGCGCCGTCTAGATGATAGGTAACACTGCTGTTTCCGTAGGTGGCATAGTCTGGGTCGGAAGGAGAGCCGGTCGCCCTTTTCCCGGTGAATGTGGGGAATTGCAGTTTGATGCTGCCTTTGCCGGAAACGGTCTTTTCCGTACTGAAGGACATGCTTCCTGCGCCGGAATGACTCCATCCCTCTGTACCTGCCGAGCGGGTGAGAGGAGCGCTTTGCAAGACCTCCTTTTTCCATCCGTTGGTTTCGAAAGAGTTTTCAATATCCAGGGGGAGGGGTTGATGTATCAGTCCGCTTTCGTGGAGTTGTCGTTCCAGTTTGGGGTCTTGGGTCAGACGTGTCTGACCGTATGCGGCAATACTGCCGAGAGATAAAAGGTATAAAAATAATAATGTCTTTCTCATGTTGATGTCAACCTTTGGTTTCGGTTGCAATGTTAGCCATTATTAGGCAGAAGGAGGTTTGAAAACTGCCATAAAAGCTTTAAAAGCTATCCGAAGTAGAGGAAATATGAATTTCGGTAGATGTATAATCCCTATGATGTACGACTTATAATGCCAAAGAAAATACTAAAATCGTATTTTCATAACAGAAGAAAATTGTAACTTTGCGAAGTTATGTCACAATGTTAACCTATGATGCGTATCTTGATTTTAATAATAATGCTGTTGCCATGTTCGCTTGGTATGTATGCATCTGCAATAGATAGCCTTTTGTCTGTTCTGGATAAGACTATCGTAATGCGTAGACAATACGAGGAAGAAAAAGAACGGTATATTTCTTTGATAAAGGATGAGTTGAAGCAAGGGAGGCTTACTGACATGGAGCGTTATCTGATACAAAATCGTCTTTTTGCCGAATATAATTCTTATATTAGTGATTCTGCATTACATTATATAAATGAAAATATTCTTATTGCCACACGGCTAAATAATAGGCAATGGATAAATAGTTCTATATTAAATAAAGTACATATTCTAAATACTTCGGGCCTTTTTGTTGAAGCAATGGAATTGCTGAAATCGCTTCCTCGTAACACGTTGGAGGGTGAAAATATAGTGGACTATTATGTATGTTTTGAAAACCTATATCTCTATCAGGCAGAGTACGCCACTGATCGGAACTACGTGAACAATTATCTTCGGATAGCAAATTTGTATAGGGATTCTATAATCAGCCTAGTACCGGAAGATACTTATAGATATGTAGTCGTGCATGCACCTCAGCTCATTGACCAGGGAAAAAGTCAGGAGGCTATATGTTTATTGAAGAATTTTTTACCTCGGTTGAAATCCAATACGCGTGAGTATGCAGTAGCTACTTCAATTCTGGCTTTTGCTTATCATGTCGTGGGGAACAAGCAAAAAGAAATGGAAGCACGTATTAGCAGTGCCATTGCTGACATTAGGGCAGTGGTGAAAGAAAATTATTCTTTGTGCGCATTAGCGGAATTACTTTATGGAATGGGCGATTTGGAACGTGCTAATCACTATATCAAGATTAGTATGGAAGATGCTAATTATTATACTACTCGGTTGCGTAGTTCGCAGAATTCCAAGATGCTTCCGCTCATAGATCGTGCTTATCAGCAAGAAAAGGAAATACAGCAACAGCGGCAGAGAATGTTTATTACAGGCATATGTATCCTTTCTGTTTTCCTTCTATTGACAGTACTGTGTGTGCTATGGCAAATGAAAAAATTGTCTTATGCCCGTAAAAAAGTTGTTGCTGCCAATTCCCAATTGAGTATATTGAATAGTGAATTGAAGAAGCTGAACAAGTCTCAACATGAGGCTAATGAACGATTATTGCATACTAATCAGACTCTTACGGAAGCCAATCATATTAAGGAAGAGTATTTGGGACGTTTCCTCAGTTTAAGTTCCTCTTATATAAGTAAGATGGAAGAATATCGCCGCATATTGAACAAGCAGGCTGCTGCCGGTAAACTTGAGGAGTTATATCGTACATTGAAGTCCGACCGTTTCATAAATCAAGAGTTGAAAGAGTTCTATCACAATTTCGATGTATCTTTTCTTAAGATATTCCCTAACTTTGTAGAAGAATTTAATCGTTTGTTGCCAGTTGAAGAACAATTGCATCCTAAAAATGAAGAATTGCTTGTTACCGAACTGCGCATATTTGCACTGATTCGTTTAGGTATTACAGACAGTGCGCGTATTGCAGAATTTTTGCGTTATTCCATAACTACCATCTATACTTATCGTTCCAAGCTAAAAAACAAGTCTCTTTGTAAAGAGGACTTTGAAGAACGAGTGATGAAAATAACTTCTTTTTGATTTTATCCTCCTTTTGAGGCTTTCTTCTGCCTTAAAAAGTCTAGAAATGATTTAGAAATTAGTAGCAATAGCATTTTCGTAATGCGTTGTATTATAGTTGATTGCCTGTTGTAGGACTTTAGATTTTTATCTCAGCCCAAATCGTGCGTTTGTTTTGATAATACATTTGCATCAATCTATTTATTGTTTAACTAATTTCTAATAAGATGAAAAAGAAAAGTCTAAAGAGATGCCTTAAAAAGCGCATGATCCTTTTACTGGGTTTTCTTATGATGACTGGTGTTGCTGTTGCGCAACAACTTCAGGTACAAGGAAAGGTGACCGATGCAACGGGTGAAGGTCTTATCGGTGCAAGTGTATTGGTAAAGGGTACAACTTCGGGGGTGATAACTGACATTGACGGTAACTATGTGTTATTGAATGTCAATCCTGATGCAATACTTATTTTTTCTTATGTAGGTTACCAAACGCAGGAACTGAACGTATCCGGTAGAAACAAGATTGATGTTGTCTTGCATGATGACCAGCAGGTGTTGGAAGAAGTTGTAGTAGTGGGTTACGGTTCATTGAGTAAAAAAGAAGTTTCCAGTTCCATTGTACAAGTGGATAAGAAAAATTTTAATTTGGGGGCTATGAATAACCCGATGGAAATGGTATCGGGAAAAGTCGCGGGCTTGAATGTCAATACGCAGGCAGCTGCCAATCCTAACTCCAGTTCTTCATTACAAGTACGTGGTGCAACATCTGTTTCTGCAAGTAATAGTCCTTTGATTGTCATAGATGGTGTGGCAGGTGGCGATATCCGTAACATCGCTGCACAGGATATTGAATCTATTACGGTATTGAAAGATGCGGGTTCAGCTGCTATTTACGGAACGCGAGGTGCTAATGGTGTGATTTTAGTTACAACGAAACGTGGCTCGGGTGAAGCTGGAAAAACGGTAGTCACATATGACAGTTACATCGCTTTTAATGTAGCCAAGCCCTCTCCGGATATTCTGTCGGCTGATGAATTCCGTCGTTCGAGACGAGGTACAGACTATGGAGCCGACACTGACTGGTATGGACTGATTACTCGTGATGTAGCATACGACACAAACCAATATATATCTATTGATGGTAGCACAAAGAATGGTTTCTATGGTGCTTCCTTCAATTACAAAAGTGCCAATGGACTTGACATCGTGAGTGGTCGTGAAGAATTTGGAGGTCGTTTTTCTATGGAACAGCGTGTACTGGAGAATCGCTTACAATTCAACGGTTCGTTGAGTGCACGTCGTGTAAATGAAACCTGGGGAAATGATGGTTTCTTCGATAGGGCACTCACAATGAATCCTACAATGCCGGTATATAATGCAGACGGTTCGTATTATCAGCCTACTTCTCCTACGGGTGCAACCAATCCGGTTGCGGAGCTTGCTTTGAGAGATAACAACGGCCAGCGTATGTATTTGTTGGGTACGGCTGAGGCTAAACTGAATATTTTGCAGACAGAAAAGCATTTGTTGAATACAACATTAAGTTACTCATTGCATTACAATGACATGAAGCAACAATATTATGCTTCGTCTGCCGGTTCGGAGTCCTATTGGAATGGTTATAAAGGACGTGCGGAAATGAAGTATCAGAAATGGTACACCAATCGATTGGAGTGGTTGGGAAATTATGCACTGAACTTGGGCGACCACAATATTAAGGCTGTAGTGGGCTATACTTATGAGAAGTCTATCTGGGAACAGATTGGTGGTAGTAACAACGACTTCTCTTTTGATAATACGAAATATTGGGATTTGGGCAGTGGCTCTTATCTGAAGGATGGTTTGGCAAGTTTATATAGCGGTCGCTCTGAATCGACACTTATTGGCTTCTTTGGTCGGTTGAATTATAATTGGAAGGATATGCTTTTTGCATCGGCTTCGTTGCGCTATGAAGGCTCTTCCAAATTTGGTGCTAACCAAAAGTGGGGGTACTTCCCAGCAGCTTCTTTGGCTTGGGAAATGATGGAGATGGGCTTTATGAAGAATACCCGGAAAGTGTTGACCAGTTTGAAACCGCGTGTTTCTTTCGGAATTACCGGTCGTTCGGATTTTGATGCTTATAAATCACTTTCTACTTACAATACCAATGGTAGTTATCTCTTTGACGGGCGTTGGGTAACGGGCTATGCTCCCTCTAGTAATGCTAATCCGGATTTGGCTTGGGAAAAGAGCGTTGCGATTAATCTGGGTGTTGATTTTGTTCTATGGAATCGTTTACGTGGTTCAGTGGAGTATTTTGACCGTAGTTCTAAAGACTTGCTTTATACGTACACGGCACCTCAACCGCCTTTTGTCTATTCCACTATTTTGGTTAACGTTGGAACAACGAAAAATACCGGTATAGAAGTATCTTTGGATGGTGATATCCTTACTAAAACAGCAGTGAAGTGGACGAGCGGAATCAATTATTCTTATGGAAAGACTCAGTTGACCAAACTTTCTAACGATATTTACAAGGCATCTTATCTCGACCTTTACTTAAAACCGGGAACTGGTTCCAGCGAATATTTCTTCCGTGTGCAGGAAGGGGGAGAGATAGGGCAGTTCTACGGTTATGAATATGCAGGTGTTGACGAAAATGGCAATATGCTTATTTTGAATGATAAAGATGAGCAAATACCTATTTCTCAGGCTGATGCCAAGTATAAACGTTATATTGGCAATGGTGCTCCCAAGCACTTCTTGTCTTGGAGTAACAACCTGACTTGGAAAAACTTTGATTTGAGTGTATTCTTCCGCGGTACATTCGGTTTTGATGTATTCAACATGCGTAAATATGGTATGGGGCTTCAGGGATGTGGTACAGATAATGTTCTTCGCTCTGCGTATCTGGAAGATAAGAATATCCGTACCGGTGGTGGAGTAATATCTTCCTATTTCCTGGAGGATGGTAGCTTCATAAAACTGGAAAATGTAACCTTGGGATATAATTTTACTCCTAAGAACCGTAAGTTACTGGATAATATGCGCATATATCTGTCTGCCAAGAATCTGTTTACCTTGACCGGATACTCAGGTAATGACCCTTCAATTATAGACGTGAATGGTATCCAGCCGGGAGTAGATAGTAATAGTGCTTATCCTACAGCAACTCAATTGAGTTTAGGTGTGACTCTTCGCTTTAAATAAATGAGAAACAAATTATTAAAAATATGAAAGATATGAAATATATAAAATGTCGTTGGTTATTGGCGATGATTATGTCATGTTCACTTTTCTCTTGTACTAATTTGGACGAGGAAGTGTTCGATCGTGTGGATGCCGGAATTTATTATCAAGATGAGACGAGTGTTCAGGGGGCAGTGGCAGCCATCTATTCAAAAGCTGCATATAGTTATTTGGAATACTTCTGGTATTTGCAGGAGTTTTCTGCCGACCAGGTGGCATGGCGCAGTTGGAACGGTGGACTTTGGGGATGGGATGAGGCATTGAAGTTTGCTTTGTCTTCACATACCTGGACGTCAGAATCAACCATTATTCGCCAAACTTGGGAGAATGCGTGGACTACTATTGGGCTTTGCAATACGCTTATTACAGATTTGCAGGCAATCAGCCCCGCATCTATACGCATGACTGAGGATGCTTTGAATAGTTATATTGCCGAAGTACGTACCCTGCGTGCTTGGGCATACTACAATATCTTTGAGATTTGGGGTGGAGCACTTCCCTTGAACATTTCTTCGGGTGCGGAAATCCCTGGTTCTGCAGATACTGATTTTGATAAGGGGTGCAAGATTATCTACGATTTTATCAGTCAGGAATTGGATGAGTCAGTTACAGATCTTATGAAAGAAGATGGTTCTGGAAAGACTCGTAACCGCATGAACCAAGCTGCCAATCGTATGATTAAGATGCGCTTGTTGCTGAATTCTGAGGTGTTTATCAAACAAAACAGTTATAATGAGTGTGCCACTCTTTGCCAAAATATTCTGAATGGCGATTATGGTACTTACAGTATTACCGATGACTATCGTGATATTTATTCGATAAACAATGTAGAATGTCCGGAAGTTGTAATGGCATTGGCGATGGAAGTCGGTCAGGTCAATACCGGTTGGATGCGTAACATGCCTTTCATGCCTTACAATTGTTGGGATTACTTTGGAGGTACATACAGCCAGAGCGGATGGAATTGTGTATGTTTGGCACCTTCATGGGATAATTCTGGAAATGTACAGCCGTATGGTGGTACTGACAATCCTAAGAGCTTTCTTACCGACTACGGTGATAAGTTAGGTGCAGTTTATGAACGTTTCCACGATAAAGATATCCGTAAGCAGAACTATGTGTATAATGAAACAACAGGAAACTATCAAGGCATTTTTTTGAAAGGGGCTATTAAAGCCAACTATGGTAAGGGTGCGGCTTTGAAAGCAGATGCCGACCGTGACGGTCAGGATTTGGTTTATGTGGATCAGGTGGGTACATTCCTTAATTTAGGACGTAATCTGGAGACTGTCATGTCACCTCGCTGGGGTGAAACGAATTCAGGTGTCCGTTTGGTAAGATATCCGGTTTATCCGGAGAGTGCAGGCATTGATTTCCAAAACATCGATGAGGTGGAATTCCGTTTGAGTGAAGTGGTCTATACTCTTGCTGAATGTAAAATGCGTGCAGGTGATACGGAAGGTGCTAAAGAACTGGTATATAGAGTTAAAACACGCTATTTTACAGATAAATCGGCTCTCGAGCAGCCCGGTCCTGGTTTTACATCCTTTGATATGGATTGGATGTTGAGTGAATGGGGACTTGAATTCTTGGGAGAGGGGCGTCGTCGTCGTACAGACTTGCGTCGTTTCGATAAGTTTACGCAAGGGCAATGGTGGTTCTTTGGCCGTGCCACGGACGACGGTTTAAGCTATCCGGCTAAACGTGACCGCAAATACGAGTGGTATCCCTTGCCCCAGTCTGCCCTTATGGTAAATCCGGGACTGGTACAGAATCCTAATTATTAATCATCCTATAATAATAGTAACAATGAAAAAATATATATGTAATCCGCTATGGCTTTTGTTGCTTTTTGTAGCTTTCATCAGTAGTTGTGACAAGGAGGAAATTGTGTTTGACCATGAGTTGCCGCAATTTGAACTTCGTAGCGATGCTATCTTGCTGGAGGTGATTATGCCCCAAGGAACTGGTGCCGATGAAATAATTTATATTGCAGGCGATTTCAATGGAGGTCAGGATGCTGCTTCCGGAGACCTTAAGTGGCAGATGGAGAAAGCTGCAAACAATGATGTTAAATGGGGCATATACCTCTATCCGGAAGATTTTGTTAATGGAAAGACACTTGCCGATGGCTTTTATTTCGTTTCTAAGACACAAGGTATAGAGCGTACTTTGCAGAATGGGGATGCTTTACATCAAATTTCGGCTAAGGTAGGTACTCGCACTGATATAACGGTAACCCGCTGGAATGCTTATTTTGAGGAGCCGGAAGACCCAAGTGAAGTGATTCATGACGGTTATGCTGTGTTCGTGATGGACAATACAGGTTGGGATGCACTGACACTTTATGCGTGGGGAAATGATTTGCCGGAACTTTTTGGAGGTTGGCCCGGTATTTCACCTACTGGTAGCGTTGAGATAAAAGGAATTACCTATAAATACTTCGATACAGGTGAAGCAAATAAGGGATTGGTTTACAATTTGATATTTAACGATAATGGAGTAGGTTCACAATTTGATGGACCACAGAACTTTACTCTTGACCGTGACATATATTTGGAAATCACAGAAAGCGGTTGGACGGAAATAGATCCGGATGCAGTGGTTATCCATGATGGTTATGCCATATTTATTGAAGACCAGTCCGGATGGGCAGAAACAACCATATATGCGTGGGGAAATGATATACCGGAACTCTTTGGCAGTTGGCCAGGAATATTACCAACCGGTAGTGTTGAGATAAAAGGTGTCACGTATAATTATTACGATACAGGTGAAGCAAATAAGGGATTGACTTACAATCTGATAATGAATAATAACAATGGAGGCTCACAATTTGACCTCGCAGCAGTGACGCTTGATCGAGATTATTATTTCCGTATTACGGACATAGCTGGTGAGGAGATTGACCCTAACAATCCGGACGGAGACTCTGAACCGGAATCTGAAGCGGCTTTTGTTTCTAATCAGAATAATTTCTTGAAATGAGTTTTGTATAGTAATGAAGATGTTAAATGACCTATTGGTGGAATGAGATTGGGGATAGGATATCTCTTTTCAATCTTGCGGATATATGTCCCAAGGCTTGGTTTTTCTATCCCAAGTCTTGGGATAGAAAAACCAAGCCTTGGGAAGAAGTTATCTCTTAGCTCTTTTGTTTTTTAGTATTGGCTTCCGGGATTTTTAGTATTAAGTCTTAGTATCTTTTCTGCCAATGCCCATCACTGGAGAGTTTGGATGCTCCTTTTGCAGATATCAGTTCCGCCAATGAGTATAAGTATAGATAAAAAGTAGAAATATGAAAAAAGTAATAATTGCGACACTGCTCTTTACGATGCTACATTCTTGTATGGGGTGTAGTGATAGTCAGAGTGACATGGAACCGATTCCCGTCCCACAGGAAGAATACATGGCTTCGGATATGGTGATTTATGAGGCAAATCCCCGCATTTTTGCCGAAGAAAATGCGTTCTCTGCCATCAAAGCAGAGCTTGACCGTATTCAAAGCCTGGGGACTACCGTGCTTTGGCTGATGCCTGTAAATGAGCCGGGAGTACTGAAAAGTGTGAATTCACCTTATTGTATAAAGGATTATAAAAAGCTGAATACACGTTACGGAACAAAAAAAGACTTGAAAGAACTGGTAGATGCTGCCCATGCCAAAGGAATGAAAGTGATTCTTGACTGGGTTGCCAACCATACTTCGTGGGACAATGCTTGGGTGACTGAGCATCCGGATTGGTATACACAGGATGCAAATGGCAATGTGGTACAACCTCAAGAACAGCCTTGGGCGGATGTTGCTGACTTGAATTTTGACAACGAAACCATGCAGCAAGCCATGATTGATGCCATGAAGTATTGGGTAACAGAAATTGGTATTGATGGATACCGTTGTGATTATGCCGAGGGGGTACCAGATGCTTTCTGGAAGAAAGCAATCGCCGAGCTCCGTACACTTGACAATAATTTGCTGATGCTTGCCGAAGGCGGAAAAACGTCTTTAATGAACAATGGTTTCAATCTGCTCTACGGCTGGAACTTCCATAGTAAACTGAAAGACTATTATGCCGGTAAATGCTCACTTACTGACCTTTATGCTATGAATACTTCCGAATTGGAGGGAATGCCGAAGGGTACGTTACGGTTACGCTATTCTACTAATCATGACCAGGCAAGTGAGGCATCACCGATAGAATGTTATGGCGGTGAGCGTGGTGCCATGTCTGCTTTTGTATTAACGACTATGCTCGAGGGGATACCTCTTATTTATAGTTCGCAGGAAGTAGCCTATCCGCGGTCACTTAACTTTTTCAATTACGGAGTTATAGACTTGAAGTCCAATGAAGTCTTTGCGCAAGAGATGGCAGAAATCATCAGAGCCTATAAAGCTACGAGCAGTGTACGTGGTGGTGAACTGGAAGTTTATACTACCGGAGATGTCGCTTCATTTTATCGGGCAGCAGGCAGTCATGGCATGTTGGTCATGGTGAATACTGCCAATGAGTCTGTACAAGTGAAAGTACCTATGGAGCATGCTGGCAAGACCATGACCGATGTGATTGCCGGTGTGGATGTGGAGTTGCCTACAGTAATGACGATGGAACCTTATCAATATTTTATATATCAACAATAACGGATGTATATGAAACATGTATTATTAACAGTTGTATTTCTGGGAATTGCTTGTGTGGCGATGGCACACGAATTGTCATCTCCCAATGGGAATCTGAAACTCAATGTTGTGCTTGATTCCGAGGGGGGGCCGGTCTATAGCTTATATTACAAAGGAGAGCCGGTTGTAGAACCTTCTGCCTTGGGAATACTTATGGAAGAAGCGGATTTGTCAAATGGCTTCCGGATTCTTGATGCAACAAATTCTACTTTTGATGAAACTTGGATGCCTGTATGGGGAGAGTATGAAAAAGTCCGTAACCATTACAATGAACTTACTGTCACTCTCTCACAACCGGCAAAGCACGACCGTATGATGATTGTACGTTTTCGATTGTTTGACGATGGACTCGGATTCCGTTATGAGTTGCCGGAGCAGAAAACCATGAATTATCTGACGGTAAAAGACGAACTGACGGAATTCAATCTGACCGGTAATCATACACTCTATTGCATTCCCGGTGATTATGATACGAATGAGTTTGCCTATACTACTGCGGCCATTTCCGAAGTGCGCGAAGCTATGGAACGTAATCTACGTAAAAAAGGATATGAAGCTAAAGCGACTTCATTCACAGTACAAACACCCCTTATGATAAAGACTACCGAAGGACTTTATATCAATATTCATGAAGCTGCCTTGGTAGATTATTCTGCCATGTTGCTGAATGTGGATGATAAAGAGTTTAACTTTTCTGCTCATCTTACTCCCGATAAATTAGGAAAGAAAGGATATCTGCAATTACCGTTGCATACCCCGTGGCGTACAATTATGGTTAGTGACGATGCACGTAGCATCCTTGCTTCTCAGTTGATTCTTAATCTGAATGAACCTTGTAAGCTGGAAGATACTTCTTGGATTAAGCCACAGAAATTTATCGGTGTCTGGTGGGAGATGTTTACTGGTGGAGGAGGTACATGGGCATATAGCGACTATTATAAGGCTAAACCCGGCATAACCGACTATTCAAAGTTAACTCCTAATGGACATCATCCGGCCAATACTGAACATGTGAAAGAGTACATAGACTTTGCGGCGGAGAATGGTATTGATGCGGTATTGGTTGAGGGCTGGAATGAAGGTTGGGAAGATTGGGCATCCTATCGTAAGGATCGTCAGTTCCTTTTTGACAAACCTTATCCGGACTTTGATGTTGCGGTACTACATGCCTATGCCAAATCAAAGGGAGTAAAGATTATCATGCATCATGAGACGGCTGCTAATGCTGCCGATTATGAGCGGCAGCTGGATGTAGCCTTTCAATTTATGGTAGATAATGGCTATAATTCTGTAAAGACCGGATATGTGGGTTCAATCATTCCCCGTAGTGAATATCATTCCTCACAATGGATGAACAATCATTATATACATGTGGTGAAGCGTGCTGCTGATTATAAGATTATGGTAGATAGTCACGAGGCTGTTCGTCCCACCGGCTTGTGTCGGACCTGGCCCAACTGGGTAGCGCAAGAATCTGCCCGTGGTGGTGAGTTTGAATCTATGGGGGGCAATGATCCGGATCATACTTGTATCTTGCCGTTTACTCGGTTGAAGGGTGGTCCGATGGATTACACTCCTGGTATTTTCCAGACAAAACTTTCGTATTATAATAGTTCGAAACCTAAAGGTCAGGCGGGTACTACATTGGTAAAACAATTGGCTCTATATGTAACGATGCCCTCTCCGTTACAGATGGCAGCAGACCTGCCGGATAATTATCGCCGTTTTCCCGATGCGTTTCAATTTATTAAGGATGTAGCGGTGGATTGGAGCAATTCTTGGTATCTGGAAGCCGAACCGGGTGATTATATCACAGTGGCTCGTCAAGCCAAAGGAAAACAAGAGTGGTATGTAGGTGCTATTACCGACGAACATCCTCGTACGGCAACTATTCCTTTCTCTTTCTTACCCGAAGGAAGGAAATATATTGTTACCGTTTATGCAGATGGTCGGGATGCAGACTGGAAAGATAATCCGCAGAGCTATGACATCCGTCGTGGCATAGTAACGTCAAAGAGTGTGCTGCGTCAACCTCTGGCAAGTAGTGGAGGGGTGGCTATCAGTGTTCGAGAAGCAACAAAAGAAGAGGTAAAAGGATTGAAGAAATTATGAAGCTTGTCCGTACATAGTAATTATTATGTTGCGGATTTAATACAAGCATTTAAGAATTAAAGTTAGCAATTGGAAAGGCATAGTCCGTGAGGATTGTGTCTTTTTTCGTAAATTATTCGTCATTTCTTATTTGCTTTATTATAATTTTTCTATATTTATGCCGTTATGGCGAATTGTTGACAGAATAGGAAAAGAATAGACCATTTAGGTATGAATAGAGAATGCTGGGGATTTGACATTTTATCATTCTTTAATCAAAATATAACCGTAAAATTTAGCTGTTTTGAAAAGTTTTCTTATATTTGCGGTGTTATTCATTGACATTTTGTTTGAATAGCGTAAAGTCAACAAGGTAATAACCTTTAAAACGTAATATTATGAATATCGAACGTATCATGACCTCTTTAGAGGCAAAGCACCCCGGCGAGTCTGAGTATCTTCAAGCCGTAAAGGAAGTTCTTCTTTCCATCGAAGATATCTATAACCAACATCCCGAGTTCGAGAAAGCGAAAATTATAGAACGTCTGGTTGAACCTGACCGTATCTTTACTTTCCGCGTAACGTGGGTGGATGATAAAGGTGAAGTTCAGACGAACCTCGGTTATCGTGTGCAGTTCAACAATGCCATTGGCCCGTACAAAGGCGGTATTCGTTTCCATGCTTCCGTAAATCTTTCTATCCTCAAATTCCTGGGATTTGAGCAGACTTTCAAGAATGCCTTGACTACATTGCCTATGGGTGGCGGTAAGGGTGGTTCCGACTTCTCTCCGCGCGGAAAGAGCGATGCTGAAATCATGCGTTTCTGTCAGGCCTTCATGCTGGAGTTGTGGCGTCACCTCGGTCCGGATATGGATGTTCCTGCCGGTGATATCGGTGTAGGCGGTCGCGAAGTGGGCTATATGTTCGGTATGTATAAGAAGTTGACTCGCGAATTTACGGGCACATTTACCGGTAAAGGCTTGGAATTTGGCGGTTCGCTGATTCGTCCTGAAGCAACAGGATTCGGCGGCTTGTACTTCGTGAACCAGATGTTAGAAACTAAAGGTATTGATATCAAGGGCAAGACCGTTGCCATCTCCGGTTTCGGAAATGTGGCTTGGGGTGCTGCTACCAAGGCTACCGAATTGGGTGCCAAGGTTGTTACCATCTCCGGTCCAGACGGTTACATCTACGATCCGAATGGTATCAGTGGCGAAAAGATAGATTATATGCTGGAACTCCGGTCATCGGGCAACGATATCGTAGCACCGTATGCCGACGAATTCCCCGGCTCTACTTTCGTAGCAGGCAAACGCCCGTGGGAAGTGAAAGCGGACATCGCTCTGCCTTGCGCTACCCAGAACGAGCTGAACGGCGAAGATGCACAACACCTCATTGACAACAAGGTGACATGTGTAGGCGAAATCTCCAATATGGGATGTACGCCCGAAGCTATCGACCTTTTTATTGAAAATAAGATTATGTATGCACCGGGTAAGGCTGTCAATGCAGGTGGTGTGGCTACCAGCGGACTGGAAATGTCGCAGAACGCCATGCACCTCAGCTGGAGTGCAGCCGAAGTGGATGAAAAACTCCACGCCATCATGCACGGAATTCATGCTCAATGCGTAAAATATGGGACAGAACCTGATGGCTACATCAACTACGTGAAGGGAGCGAATATCGCCGGTTTCATGAAGGTGGCTCATGCCATGATGGGTCAGGGAATTATCTAAGAGAGAAACTTTGTTTAGTTGTATTTGTATTTGTGGTTTGTGCTGCCCTACGCCTGTGAAGGTATGGGGCAGTACTTTTTTATTCTCAATTAAAAAAGTTGTATCTTTGTATCCGAGAAACCATAAATGACAAAGAGATGTTACTACCTGAATTGAAACTGAGACGTGATAAAATACGCTCTCTCATGGCTCAACAAGAGATTGATGCCGCTCTTATCGCTTGTAATGTAAACTTAATCTATACGTACGGACGTGTCGTCAGCGGTTACTTGTATCTGCCGTTGAATGCTCCCGCTCGTTTATTCATCAAACGTCCCAACAATATTGAAGGGGAACATATTCATCCTATCCGTAAACCGGAACAACTGCCTGACTTACTAAAGGAATGTGGTTTGCCCATACCTGCGAGGTTGATGCTGGAGGGGGATGAGTTGTCTTTTACGGAATATAACCGTTTGGCTGCGTGTTTCCCTGAAACGGAGGTGCTTCCTTGTGGTACGGCACTTATCCGGAAGGCCCGAAGTGTCAAGACTGAAATAGAGATTGAGATGTTCCGCCGTTCCGGCATTGCACATGCTAAAGCTTACGAACAAATACCCTCGGTTTATAGACCAGGAATGACAGACCGCCAGTTATCCATCGAAATAGAGCGCCTGATGCGTTTGGAAGGTTGTCTGGGTATTTTCCGTACCTTCGGACAAAGTATGGAGATTTTTATGGGAAGTCTGCTGGCAGGAGATAATGCTACTGCGCCTGCCCCCTATGATTTTGCTCTGGGAGGCGAGGGACTTGACCCGTCACTGCCTATCAGTGTGAACGGTGCACTGTTGCAGCCCGGTCAGAGCTTTATGGTTGATATGGGGGGTAACTTCTATGGCTATATGGGAGACATGAGCCGTGTATTCTCTATCGGAAAGCTGCCGGAAAAGGCATATGTTGCCCATCAAGTTTGCCTGGACATACAAGAGGCTGTTGTAGAAAAAGCGAAACCGGGTGCTGTTTGTGAGGACCTTTACAATCTCGCTATCGATATTGTCACCAAAGCAGGCTTTGCCGACAACTTTATGGGAGCCACTCAAAAGGCCAAGTTTATCGGTCATGGCATCGGTTTGGAAATCAATGAAATGCCGGTATTGGCTCCGCGTATGAAGCAGGAGTTGGAGCCGGGTATGGTCTTTGCATTGGAGCCGAAAATTGTTTTGCCGGGCATTGGTCCCGTTGGTATCGAAAACTCTTGGGTTGTAACAGCGGAAGGAGTGGAGAAACTGACGTTGTGTAAGGAAGAGATTGTGGAACTTTGAAAATTGATAATGGATAATGGATAATGGAAAATTGCCATGCGGTTTCAATAAATACGCTGCACTGTTTGTTTTTCCATTATCCATTTTCCATTATTTCACCCTTCTGTTAAGCTGATTATTCGCTTTCGAAGGTTTGGATTTACCAATCCGTTTTCCGGTTGGCTTGGCCTTGTTGCTTCGTTTGGGCTTTATGCCGGAATGGTTACTCGCCTTCATAATATTCACATAAGTAGTAGCGGGCTATAAAGTCCCAATATTGATGCAGTGTTTCTTTTCCTTTCAGGAAGGGAAGTTCCACATCGGGTAGAATTCCTTTGGTCATTCCGTATTTCAGCAGGTCGAACGGACACTCTCCGGGTTGGCAGAACATCTTGTAACCCTCTGCAGCAGCGCGTTTGGCATCGTACATCGGGTTATGTTCTTCACAGAAATAGGCGGCCACGTTGTGGGCTACGAGCATACCTTTGGCGTTGGCATAAATCACGAACTCTTTTTGGTATTCCAGGTCGGGCAATAGTGCGGACCGTTTGTTTTCCCATCCCAAGACATCGACAAAGAAAGTGCAAAGCTCCTTGTAATCGGTGAAGTATAGCAGCGGTTTCCCCTGGCTGTATTCCAGACAGCGGGCGGCATCTTTACTCAGTTTGGTTTCCGGAGTGACTTCCGGCAGCGGAGTAATGGGCATATCCAGTAAATCAAGTCCCATTACCCAAAGGAAGGAAGATTCTCCCTCGCTGATGGGAGCTTCTTCGAAACGTGCATCCATCAGTTCATAGGCGCTTTGGCTTAATGCAAGCAGGTCTTTGTCATAAGGACTGAACAAGGTGTATTCCTTGTCAAAAATACTGAATTGTGATTTCAATGTCCACAGTACGAATGCAATGTCTTCCTGATTTATTTCATCGGGCGTATAATCGTCACCCAGTGGATAGAACGGCAGGTAAGTTCCGTATACTCCTTGAAAGGCTTCGGAGAAAAGTTTCCAGCCTCCGCTTTGGGCAATGGCATCTTGAAAGTACATGCCGAGGGAGATGGCTGCGTCAATTTGGGTACGCAGGTCTTCCTTGTTGAACAAGGGAGAGGTCTTGACGAGGGGCAGGATGCTTGTGGCAAAGTCGAGGTACCATTTGTCCGTTGGCAGTACGTGGGTGCGTTCATTGGCCCCCAACCAATATTGCATGTTGATTGTTGTCATGATTTGTTTGTTTTAGATAAATATTATAGTCTTTTTAATGCCAATTTGATGACTTGTTCCACCGGTGCGCTTGGTTCTTCCTTCAAAATGGCAAGCACTACTTTTTGTGAGGGGGCTTGTGCAAAGCCCAGCATGGTAAGGGCGGCTACGGCTTCTTCTTGTACTTGTGCGTTGGCTGCCGATACCAGTGTACCTATGGTCCCTGCGTTGCCGGCTACAACGCTGCCGGTCTTGATTTTGTCTTTTAAATCCACAATTATCCGTTGGGCTGTTTTCAGCCCGATACCCTTGACTGTTTTCAGTAGAGTGGCGTTTTCCGTGCTGATGACATTTATCAGTTCGGATGGCGAGAGTGCCGAGAGAATCATGCGAGCTGTATTTCCGCCGATGCCTGAAACGGAGATGAGCAACAGGAATAGTTCGCGTTCCTGCTTGTCAGCGAACCCGTAGAGGACATAGGCGTCTTCACGGATAGCTTCATATATATATAGTTTGCATTCTTTCTTGCCCTGGATGGCGGCATACGTATTCAATGAAATATTGACGCCGTATCCCAGTCCGTTGCAGTCTATTATTGCGGTTGCCGGACTTAGTTCGGCAATTCCGCCTCTGATGTATTCTATCATAATTCTTTTGCTTGTTGGCCCCAAATGTGCCTTGCGTACATATCATCTGCGAATGTATGAATTATTATTGGACTTTCACTCACTAAAAAAAGAAAAACTGTGTGAAACAGCAGGGAGTTCTGCCGATATAATAAATTAAAATGCTTACTTTTGCGCCGATAAAGTAGAAAACTGATAAATAAATTCATAAAAAGAATGAAAAAAGTAAGAGCGGCCATCGTTGGCTATGGTAATATCGGGCATTATGTGCTCGAAGCCCTGCAAGCAGCTCCCGATTTCGAAATTGCCGGTGTAGTACGCCGTGCCGGAGCTGAAAACTGTCCTGCGGAACTGAGTGCATATCCCGTTGTGAAGAATATCAAGGAACTGAAAGACGTGGATGTTGCTATCCTTTGTACGCCTACCCGCAAGGTGGAAGAGTATGCAAAGGAGATCCTTGCTTTAGGCATTCATACTGTGGACAGTTTCGATATCCATACGGGTATCACTGCCTTGCGCCGCACACTGGATGCAGAGGCTAAAAAGCATAATACGGTATCCATCATTTCTGCCGGCTGGGATCCGGGTAGTGACTCCATTGTCCGCACTATGCTGGAAGCCATTGCTCCGAAAGGCATTACCTATACTAATTTTGGTCCGGGTATGAGCATGGGACACACCGTGGCTGTAAAGGCCATCGAAGGTGTGAAAGCCGCTCTTTCCATGACTATTCCTACAGGAACCGGCATTCACCGTCGTATGGTGTACATTGAGTTGAAGGATGGTTACGAATTTGATAAGGTGGCTGCAGCCATCAAAGCCGACCCGTACTTCGTGAATGACGAAACACATGTAAAATTGGTTCCGAGTGTGGATGCACTGCTCGATATGGGGCATGGGGTAAACTTGACCCGTAAGGGTGTGTCCGGCAAGACGCAGAACCAGCTATTTGAGTTCAACATGCGTATTAACAATCCTGCCCTCACGGCACAAGTGCTGGTATGTGTGGCGCGTGCCGCTATGCGTCAGCAGCCGGGTTGCTATACAATGGTTGAAGTTCCGGTAATAGACCTGCTTCCGGGCGATAGAGAAGAGTGGATCGGCCATTTGGTATAAGACACAGAAAAAACAGATGATGTGTTTGGCTCAAACGCATCGTCTGCTTGCCCCGAACACATCATCTGTTTGATGTAAATGCATCATCCGTTCTACTGCGAATGGATGATGCGTTTTTTTATGTCTTGTTCTTTAAAAGAAATACCTCAGTATATCGTTGAAGTTTGCCCAAATCAGCAAACCGAACAAGAGGAACATGCCCACCATCTGTGCACGTTCCATAAACTTGTCGCTGGGCTTGCGGCGTGCAATGATTTCGTAAATGAGGAATAACACGTGTCCGCCGTCCAGTGCGGGGATGGGCAGAATATTCATAAAGGCAAGGATGATGGAGAGGAATGCCGTCATGTACCAGAACTGGTGCCAGTCCCACGTGGCGGGGAAAATACTGCCGATGGTTCCGAAACCTCCGAGTTGCTTGGCTCCTTCCTTGGAGAAGAGATATTTCATCTGGCCTACGTAGCCTTTCAGAGTCTTTACCCCCAAAGATACGCCGGCAGGGAAAGAGGAAAGGAAACTGTATTCCTTACGGACAACGGGCAGCAGCTTGTCGGTTGCCGTACGTGCTGCTACGCCTATTTCATAGTCGGCATTGGTCATCATGCTCAAGGTGTCTGTCACACCGTTACGGACGTATGTCAAGGTTACCTCATGGGATGCATTGGCTTTCTTGCGCTTCAGCATCTCTTCTTTGAAGTCGTAGTAGGCTATTGACTTTCCATCCAAGTGGGTGATGCTGTCACCTACTTGCAGACCGGCGGAAGCGGCAGGGTATCCTACAATCAGGCTGTCGACTACATAAGGGAAACGGAAACTGGCGAAACGCACGCTGTCTGCCAGCAAGCGGTTCATCATGTCTTCGGGGATGTAGACTGAAGCAGCTTCCCCATCACGCAATACGCTTACCTGGCGAGCATCGACAATACTGGTCAGCAGGTCGCCATCATAGCGTTCGAACGGTACCCCGTCGGCAGATATTAGGATATCGCCGTCGCGGAAGCCTATGGCTTTGGCTGTTTCGTTAAAATCCATACCCAATGGGGCTTTTTGTACTGGTATATATTCGTCGCCCCAAGTAAAAAGTATCATGGAATAGATGAACAATGCGAGCAGGAAGTTGAACAATACACCGCCTACCATAATCAGCAGGCGTTGCCATGCCGGTTTGGCACGGAACTCCCATGGCTGCATGGGTTGCTTCATCTGTTCGGTATCCATAGATTCGTCTATCATACCTGCTATTTTTACATAGCCGCCTAAGGGTAGCCATCCGATACCGTATTCCGTGTCACTGTGTTTGGGCTTGAACTTGAATAATGTGAACCAAGGGTCAAAGAATAAGCAGAACTTTTCTACCCGCGTCTTGAACAAACGCGCAAAAATGAAGTGCCCCCCCTCATGAACAATAACGAGCAACGAGAGGCTCATAATGAGTTGCAGGGCACGAATCAAGAATGTTTCCATCTAATTATTTGCTGTTTTACGATTTTTATAATTTTCGCAAAGGTACGTTTTCTTATTTAACGTATCAAATGAGTAGATGTTTTTTATAATTCTTTTCATTCCGGTGTATCTATCAAATCAGCTCTTCTGCTATCCGTCGGGCTTCGGCATCCGTAGCCACATAGTCTTCATAGGTGGGCTTCTGTAAGTAGGATACACGCGACATGGTCTTTTCTATTACTTCACTCATGCCAAGGAACGAAATTTTGTCCTGCAGGAAGGCGGCTACCACCACTTCATTGGCGGCATTGACAATGCAAGGCATATTGCCTGCATGATGCAGCGCTTCGTAGGCCAGGGCGAGGTTACGGAAACGGGTGGTGTCCGGTTGCTCGAACGTCAGTTCCGTACACAGCTTGAAGTCCAGGCGCGGGAAAGAGGCTTTCAACCGGTCGGGATAGGAGAAGGCATATTGGATGGGCAGGCGCATGTCCGGCATTCCCAGTTGTGCTTTCACGGCACCGTCCTCAAACTGTACCATGGAGTGGATGACGGATTGCGGGTGTACCACGACTTCTATCTGGTCGGGACGTACACCGAACAGCCATTTGGCTTCGATTACCTCGAACCCTTTGTTCATCATGGAAGCAGAGTCTATCGTGATTTTGGCGCCCATGTCCCAGTTGGGGTGTTTCAGTGCTTGCGCTTTGGTGACGGTTGTTAGTTGCTCCATAGTGCAGGTGCGGAACGGACCTCCGGAGGCAGTCAGTATCACTTTTTCTATTTGGTTGCCTATCTCACCGACCAGGCACTGGAAAACGGCGGAGTGCTCGGAGTCGACGGGTAGGATGGGGACACCGCTGAAGCGTGCCAGGTCATTGATGAGCTCTCCCGCCACCACCAGCGTCTCTTTGTTGGCAAGGGCTATCGGCTTACGGGCTCGGATGGCATTCATGGTGGGCTTCAGCCCTGCATATCCCACCATGGCGGTCAATACCATATCAATGGGATTTTCGGTCACAATCTGGCAGAGGGCATCTGCGCCGGCATATACCTTGATAGGTAGGTCGGCAAGCGCTTCTTTCAGTTGCGTGTATTTCGATTCGTTGGCTATTACCACTGCCTCAGGCTTGAATCTGCGTGCCTGGGCTATGAGTTCCTCTACGCGGTTATTGGCGGTCAATACGTATGCTTCGTACTGGTCGGGATGTTCTTCGATGACCTGCAACGCTTGTGTACCGATGGAACCGGTAGAACCGAGTATGGCAATCTGTTTCATTTACTATTATGCTATTTACAATTTACTATTTGGAGACTAAAATACGATGTAAAGCTCGGGATTTACGGCCCTGCCCTTATGCCACAGCTCGAAGTGAAGGTGGGGACCGGTGGACAGCTCGCCGGTGTTTCCTACCAGTGCGATGGCTTCACCCCCTTTCACCGCATCGCCTTCCCGTTTCAGCAGAGAGCCGCAATGCTTGTAGACTGACACGAAGTCCTGGTTGTGCTGTATTTCTATCAGATAACCCGTCTCGGCAGTGTAGGTACTCAGTATGACGGTACCGTCTAAGGTGGCCAATACGCTTTCGCCCGGATTGGCGGCAATGTCCGTGCCGAAGTGTTTTGTTTCGGCATTGAAGGGAGATGAAATCATGCCGCGTGTGGGGCGGTAGAAAATCAGTCCGTCTATTTCGGGGCGAGCGGTGATGCTCGTCAGGTTGTACTTTTCTGTCTCCTCGTACTGTTTGCGGAATTCGGCTTCCCGTTGTGTACGTTCCATGAGCGAATCTTCGCGCAGGTGGGTCAACGAGTCGATGGAATGTATGGTATCTGCCTTTATCTTGCCCTGGAAGATGTCCTGGATATTCATGATATAGAGGTTCTGTCTGTTCACCAGTTGCTGGAGGGAATCTACGCGCAAGGCATTCTCCACTACCTGGGCACGGATTTCACTGTTCATATATCCCGGCAGGTAGTTGCGCAGCGGGGTGAAGGCTACGATCAGGGAGGCGATGAGAAACAATACGAACAGCACGGAGAGCAATACGGACAGTCCGTTCAGCTTGGATACGCGCAACGTGATGATATCCTCAAGGGTATTCTCGTTCGTAATCGTCAGTCTGTACTTGAACTTGATGTTACTCCAAAATGCTTTTCTTCGTTTCTTTTTCATACCTCTTCTGTTTTGTCCAAAGCTATCAAACCTTCCGGCAGGTCTACGGTGATGACCTTGTGCTTCTGGTCAATGTCTATGATAAACTCTTCTTGTGCCGGCACCAGCAGTTCTTCTCCCTGATAATCTACCACAAACAGTGTGTTGATGGTCGATGTGTCCACGTCCGTCACTTCTCCCAGCGTGCCGTGATGTACTTCCTCCATACGAAAACCGACGAAGAAGTCCCAACTCAGTTCACCTGGTCCTGCCTCTTCTGCATGCTTTACGGGGAAGTAGACCTCAATATTAGTGAACATGCGGGCGCGTTCTGCCGTGTCCACGCCTTCTAGTTTGACAAGGGCGGTGGTGTCGGAGCGGAAACGGTATTCTTCCAAGAAGAAAGGCACCAGTATACCATCCAGCAGGCAGATTAGGTATTCGGCTTCCACCCGGTCGAAGATGTCATCCGTAAAAGTGAACGATAGTTCTCCGTGAATGCCGTGGGGCTTGTTGAATATACCTATCTTATATACTTCTTCTCTCTTTATCATCTTATTCTATTCTTGTTATTCTTGCTCCGAGCGCATTCAGTCGCCCTTCGATGTTCTGATACCCACGGTCTATCTGCTCTATGTTGTGGATGCGGCTGATGCCGTCCGCACTCATGGCAGCTATCAGCAGGGCGATGCCCGCACGGATATCGGGCGAGGTCATGTTGCCGCCACGTAGTTTAAAGCCGTGGTCGTGACCGATGACAACGGCGCGGTGCGGGTCGCAGAGGATAATTTGCGCTCCCATATCTATCAGCTTGTCCACAAAGAACAAACGGCTTTCGAACATTTTCTGATGAATGAGTACACTACCTTTTGCCTGGGTGGCAACCACCAGCAGCACACTGAGCAAGTCTGGTGTCAGTCCGGGCCAGGGTGCGTCGGCAATGGTCATGATGGAGCCGTCGATAAAGGACTCTATCTGGTACGTCTCTTGTGCGGGCACGTAAATGTCGTCTTCCCACTGCTCCATCTTGATGCCGAGTCGACGGAAACTGTCGGGGATAATTCCCAAGTTCTCGTAGGAGACATTCTTGATGGTCAGTTCGCTACGGGTCATGGCTGCCATGCCAATGAAACTGCCCACTTCAATCATGTCGGGGAGGATGGTATGCTCGGTTCCGTGCAGCTCGTCTACTCCTTCGATAGTCAGGAGGTTGGAGGCGATGCCTTCTATCTTAGCTCCCATCCGGTTCAGCATTCTGCAAAGTTGCTGCACGTAGGGTTCGCAGGCGGCGTTGTAGATGGTGGTCTTGCCTTTGGCAAGGACGGCTGCCATTACGATATTGGCAGTTCCCGTAACAGATGCCTCGTCGAGTAGCATATAACTGCCATGCAGTTGTTTGGCTGAGATTTCGTAGATGCCACGCTCCTCATTATAGACAAAGTCGGCTCCTAAATTCTGGATACCGATAAAGTGTGTATCCAGACGGCGGCGTCCTATCTTGTCTCCGCCCGGCTTGGAAATCATGGCCTTGCCGAAACGTGCCACCATCGGCCCCACCAGCATGACGGAACCGCGCAGGCTGGAACATTTTTTCAGGAACGCGTCACTTTCCAGATAGGCGAAATCAATGTTGGCAGCTTGAAAGCTGTAAGTGTCAATGCCTTTTTTAGATACGCTGACTCCCATATCCCGCATCAATTGGATAAGGTTGTTGACGTCCAGTATGTCCGGGATATTGTGCACAGTCACCTCTTCGGCAGTGAGCAATGTGGCGCAGATAATTTGCAACACCTCGTTTTTTGCTCCTTGGGGGTAAATGTCACCGGAAAGTCTGTGTCCTCCTTCGATTACAAATGATGCCATGAAATTAGTGATTAGGGGTTGGTGATTAGTGGTCTGCATGGTGATGCCGCATGGCATTAATCACTAACCACTAATCATTCAATTTTAGTATTTCCGTTTATTGTTCCGGTTGTTGTTCCGGTTATTCTGGTTGTTCACTTTCGGACGGTAGTTCTGGTCAATACGTTCGGCCATGAGACGGACGATACTGTCTGTCATTTGCAGTTTTCCGTCAGAGAGTTCGGTGAGGTCATCTGAAATCTTACGGTCATCGACGGTATCTTTGTTCCATGCCATGTAGTCTTTCTTCATGTGGTTACAAATGAGCGCTATCAAGTTCTGCTTCTCTTCTCCTTCCGGAAATTCGATGGCTTTCTTTATCAGTACTTCCAGTGTACGGCCATAGTGGCGGTAGCGGATTTTGGTACTGGGGTAGGGGATGCTCTCCGGCTTGGTATTCAGATTGTCCTTGCGGATAATTTCGTACGGATAATCTATATCCAATTGGAAGTTGGCCATGATGGCAAGGTGGTCCCATAGCTTATGTTTGAAGTCGGGCACATCGCGCAGATGGGGAAACATGTTTCCCATGATGTTGATGATTGTGTTTGCGCAACGCTGGCGTTCTGCACGGTCTTCGATTGTCAGCGCGTGGTCTACCATATTCTGGATGCTGCGACCATATTCGGGTAGGGGCATCCGTTTTTGTTGAGTGTTATATTGCATCTTTAATTAGTGATTAATGTTCAACGATTAGTGGTTAGTGATTAGTGATTAATGGGCTACGTAGTGATACCGCATGGTATTCATCCCTAATCGCTAAACCCTAAATAAGTTTCTTTGGCGTGCCGGCTACGAATTCCTTCAAATAGAAGGGTTCGAAATAGGCCACATCCTTGAAATCTTGTTCGGCTATTGCCTTTTCTGCCAACGGGAACATCATGCCGGCAAGCGGGCGGATGCCGTCGATGAAGTGTGCATTGGGATGCGTGATTTTCTCTTTGCATTTGGCTGCACCGTCACCGAAGAAATAGACGGGATGTTGCTCTAAAAATTCTAGGTAGGAGTTTTCGTCCACAATATCGGCTGCAATGTCGCGCACCGATTTCAAGGCACGGTCGTAGATGGCAGCATAGACTTCCATGCGGCGGGCGTCAATCATCGGGCAGAGTAATGCGTCGTCGGGCAACTCATCGTGGTAGAGCAATACCGGTACACACTGAACTTTCAGGGTTTCCAGCCCGATAAGTGGCAGGTTACGTCCATAGCAGACACCTTTTGCCATCGACACGCCGATACGCAACCCGGTATACGAACCAGGGCCGCAGCTCACGGCGACTGCATCCAACGGCATGGCATGGCTATCGGCAAAGGATAGCGCCTCGTCCACAAAGACTCCCAATGAAACGGCGTGTGAAGGGCCATTCAGGTCCTCTTTCTTGAAAACGTTCTGTCCGTCCTCGCTCACGGCTACGGAGCAGGCAGAAGTGGACGTTTCAATATGCAAGATACATGACATAACTTTTATTCTTGATTTTATTGTGGCAAATTTACGTGATTATTTTCACTAATTAAAATAATCGTGTAATTTTGCGCAAAACTATAACATTATGATACAATCCATGACAGGCTACGGCAAAGCAACCGTCGAACTGCCTGATAAGAAAATCAACGTTGAAATAAAGTCGCTCAATAGTAAGGCAATGGACCTATCTGCCCGCATTGCTCCGCTTTATCGTGAGAAGGAGATGGAAATCCGTAATGAAATATCACGGAAACTGGAGCGCGGAAAGGTGGATTTCAGCCTTTGGATAGAAAAGAAAGAGAGTGCGGAAAGCGCCACTCCCATCAACCAGACATTGGTTGAGGGATATTACAAGCAGATTTGTGCTATATCAGAAAATCTAGGAATACCTGTGCCGGATGCGACGGACTGGTTTGCCACGTTACTCCGTATGCCGGATGTGATGACGAAGAATGATACGCAGGAACTGAGTGAGGAGGAATGGGCTGTGGTCTATTCGGCTGTGGAAAAGGCTGTCGGTGCGCTGGTGGACTTCCGTAAGCAGGAAGGAGCTGCCCTTGAAAAGAAGTTCCGTGAGAAGATCGCCAATATCTCCCATTTGTTGGAGACTATCGCTCCCTACGAGAAAGAGCGTGTGGCCAAAGTGAAGGAGCGTATTACCGATGCACTGGAAAAGACCTTGAGCGTGGATTATGACAAGAACCGTCTGGAGCAGGAACTCATCTACTACATCGAAAAACTGGATGTGAACGAAGAGAAACAGCGTCTTGGCAATCATCTGAAATATTTTATCAATACGCTGGAAACCGGAACCGGACAAGGCAAGAAGTTAGGGTTCATCGCCCAGGAGATGGGACGCGAAATCAATACCTTGGGCAGTAAGTCCAATCATGCGGAGATGCAGAAGATTGTCGTTCAGATGAAAGATGAATTGGAGCAAATCAAGGAACAAGTATTGAACGTCATGTAGTATCAAATAGTAAATCGTCAAATCGTAAATAATTCGATGGCAAAACTTATCATATTTTCAGCCCCTTCGGGCTCCGGCAAGTCAACGATTATCAACTATCTGCTGACTCAAAATCTGAACTTGGCATTTTCCATCTCAGCGACCAGCCGTCCGCCCCGCGGAACGGAGAAAGATGGAGTGGAGTACTTCTTTCTGACTCCTGACGAGTTCCGTCGTCGCATAGCCAATGATGAATTCCTGGAGTATGAAGAGGTATATCAGGACCGTTTTTACGGAACACTGAAGGAGCAGGTGGAAAAGCAATTGGCTGCCGGACAGAATGTAGTGTTCGATGTGGATGTAGTGGGTGGTTGCAATATCAAGAAATTCTATGGTGAGCGTGCTTTGTCTGTTTTCATTCAGCCACCTTCAGTGGAGGAATTGCGCAAACGCTTGGTGGGGCGCGGAACAGATGCTCCCGAAGTGATAGAGAGCCGCGTGGCGAAAGCCGAATACGAACTGGGCTTTGCACCGAAGTTCGATACCGTGATTGTGAACGATGACCTGGAGACAGCCAAAGCGGAAGTATTGAAAGTAATCTCTCAATTCTTGAACGAATGAAACAACGTGGAGGAGTGTACAACCAGTTGGCACCGAGGAGGAAGAATAGCCCGAAGCTGAACAAGGCATTGCTAATTATTAATAGCGTTCTGTTCGTCTGCTCCCTTGTTGTGGGTGTATTGTATATACATCATGGCGAGCCTCGTTCCAGTATTTCAATGTTTCTTATCTCTGTAGTGACGATTTTCAATGCTTGGGCTGCCTGGCGTGCGTTGCAAAGACGTCCTTTGTAAGGTTGTATATGAATAAGAATAAATGAATATAGGAATCTTCAGCGGCTCGTTCAACCCGATACACATCGGACATTTGGCCCTCGCCAACTATCTTTGCGAATACGGGGACCTGGACGAAGTGTGGTTTATGGTCACCCCCCACAATCCGCTGAAGGAAGAAAACGAACTGATGGATGACAAGTTACGTTTGAAGCTGGTGCAGCTAGCCACTGAGGGTTATCCCAAGTTTCGCACTTCCGATTTTGAATTCCATCTGCCTCGGCCTTCTTATACTGTTCATACGTTGGACGCACTGAAACGGACTTATCCCCAACACACTTTCCATCTTGTCATTGGTTCGGACAACTGGAGGCTGTTCCACCGTTGGTACGAGTCGGAACGCATTATTGCCGAAAATCATCTTCTGGTTTATCCCCGTCCCGGCTATCCGGTAGAGGCCACCTTTTTACCGCAGAATGTGCGGACAGTTTCTTCTCCGGTATTCGAAATCAGCTCCACTTTTATCCGTCGGGCCATAGAGGAGGGAAAAGACGTACGCTACTTCCTGCATCCGGCTGTGTGCGATGAACTCAAACGGATGCAGAATGAATCTTTAAACTGAAATAAATGTCTGTATTTGTACGTGTTTTCATATTTATTTCTTATTTTTGAACGTATCAACCTTGAATGCATGGAAGAGTTTTCTTAATACATAGATATTCCTTAATTTAATAATCCGCTTATGAGAAAAGAACTACTGTTACTGGGAGCATTCGGTATGCTGACGACAGCGACGCTTTGTGCGCAAGAGTTTCATTTGCAACCTACTCCCCAAGAATATATTACGCAAAAAGATTCTGTTGATATTCCCCGACAATACCAGATCCTTTCCGGCAATTCCGTGCAGGACGGACCTGCGTTGCCTTTACTCCGTTCATTGATGCCGGAAGAGGTGCTTGGCGCTTCTTTCCGTGTATATATAGGAGTGAAAGGAGATAAGATTATTAAGAAATACCAACATCGGATTCCACGCAAATCCGAAGGTTATTTCCTGAAAATAGAAAAAGACTGCATCGTCATAGCCGGTGCTGACGAACGGGGAGCGTACTATGGTGTACAGACTCTTGCGCAGTTGCTTGCTTTAGACAAGCTGCCTTTGGTTGAAGTGACGGACTATCCTGATGTTCCCTATCGGGGTGTGGTAGAAGGTTTTTACGGTGCTCCCTGGAGTCAGGAGGCGCGTATACGCCAGCTTGATTTTTATGGTCGGAACAAAATGAATGTCTATATCTATGGACCAAAAGACGATCCTTATCACCGGACTCCCAACTGGCGCAAGCCTTATCCTGCTCGAGAAGGAGAAGAGTTGAAAGTATTGGTGAATAGGGCGAAGGAGAACAATGTTATTTTCTATTGGGCCATTCATCCGGGTCAGGATATTCGCTGGAATGAAGAAGACCGCTCGTTATTGTTGCAGAAGTTCGAAAGCATGTACCAGTTGGGTGTGCGTGGTTTTGCCGTTTTCTTTGATGATATTTCGGGTGAAGGGACAAAGGCGGACAAGCAGGCTGAACTGTTGAACTATATTGATGACCATTTTGTAAAAGTCAAGCGGGATGTTGCGCCGTTAATACTGTGTCCCACGGAGTATAACAAGTCATGGACTGATGTGGAGGGGGGCTATCTCACTACGCTTGGTGATAAGTTGAACGAGGGTATCAAGGTGATGTGGACCGGTGATATGGTAGTTGCTACTATAGATAAGTCTACGCTGGACTTCGTCAATCCGCTGCTGAAACGTAAGGCGTACATTTGGTGGAATTTCCCCGTTTCGGATTATGTACAAGACCATTTGCTGCTAGGGCCGGTTTATGGAAACGGGCTTGATATAAAAGATGATATGTCTGCTTTTGTTTCCAATCCGATGGAACATGCCGAGGCTTCCAAAATCTCTCTGTACAGTGTAGCTGATTATACTTGGAATATGGAGAATTATGATAGTGAAACTTCTTGGAAACATGCAGTCAGAGACCTTATGCCACTTCATGCCGAATATTTGGAAATCTTCGCTGCTCATAATTCCGACCCGGGACAGAATGGACATCGCTTCCGTCGTGAAGAGTCCGTTGCCATTCAGCCTGCTCTCTCTGCCTTGTTGAAAGCCTATCAAGAGAAAAACGAGATAGATGAAGATGCCTATCGGCAGGTAGCTGAGGAATGCCGGAAGATAATCGTTGCCGCTGATGGATTGCTTGCGTCGGGAAATGAGAATCGTCCATTGATAACTGAAATAAGGCCTTGGCTCATTCAGTTCAAACAAGTGGGAGAGTATGGTGCGGAGGTGCTGAACATGATACGCCTGCGCCAGCAGAAGGATGCATTTATAGGTAGCTACGAACACGCCCGCGCCCTGCTGGTGCTGATGGGTGAGACGGATGCCCAATATAAAGCGGGCATAAAGAGCGGCAGCCTGCATCTGATGCCTACTTTCAATGCTTTGTTCGAAGCGGCGACAACGGGCTATAATGCAGCGTTCCATGCCGGGCTTGATACAAAGGCTGTTTATTCTCCCTACACGTTGAAGAGCGACGTGAATCAGTTGGCTTCGCTTCCTATTCAGCAGAAGGGAAAGGTGAATACAATTATTCCGTCCAATGAAGTCATCAACTGGCAGGCAGGCGGTGTGCTGACCATTTCGATGGATTATGCCCGCCAGTTGAGTTCGGTGCTTATCGATTTGGGAGATGCGGAGGTTGCTGATTCGAAGTTTAAACTGGAAGTAACTTCGGATGGCACAAACTGGCAGGCGGTGGATTTGAAGCCGGGATACAGAACGCAGGTGAAGGCATCTCTCAAAGATTTGAGCGTTGCGAAGATGAGGCTGGTGAATGTATCCGACACAGAGCAGAAGGTGTATTTCAAAATGTTCCGTTTTACGGAGAATTGATATGGTTCTTGATTCTTAAAATAGAGTTACGCGTCTGGGACGATGCTCCCCGTTGTTCTTAAGATCGGAATGACGGGGAGCACTTTTTTAGGAAGTTATTCAAGGCATTTGTCCAAGTCGCGGATGATTTGCTCTTTATCCATATTTTGTCCGATGAATACTATCTTCAGCATGCGGTCGCCGTATTGTTCGTCCCAGTCTCTTAGCAATCCCGGTTCTTGGCGCATCAGTTCTATCATGTCTTCTTCGGGAGCGGTGGCATACCATTGTCCGGCTTCAGTTATTTTCTTCTGTATACCTGCTTGTTCAAAGAGGAAGGACATGTCGCGGTTGTGGCTGAAGTAGCAGACACCCTTGGCGCGGATAACGCTGCGGGGCCATTTGGTAGCGACATAGTGGTCGAACTTATGAATGTCGAATGCAGGACGGCGGTAGTAGACAAATGTGCCAATACCGTATTCTTCTACTTCACCTCCTTCGTGATGGTGGTGATGACATTTCTCGTGATGATGTTCGCTTTCATGATGATGTTCATCTTCGTGATGGTAATGCGCCCCTTTTTCCTCCTCTTCGCTTACTTGTTGCTCTATGCCACGAATCCATCCGGCGGAAGTTGCGGCACGTTCAAAGTTAAAGAGGTGGGTATGGATAATCTTATCCAGGTCTACATCTGCATAGTTGCACTCTATAATTTGGGCACCGGGTTGCAAGGTGTGGATAATCTGCCTGATACGTTTTAATTCCTCGGGCTGTACTTCTGCTGCTTTGTTCAGCAGGATAATATTGCAGAACTCAATCTGCTGAATGATGAGGTTTTCTATATCTTCCTCATCAATGCCTTTGCGTGTCAAATCATCTCCGCAAGAAAATTCACTTTGCAGACGTAAGGCGTCCACCACGGTGGTAATGCAGTCTAAGCGGCAAATACCGTATTTAGTATACGCTCCTCCCATATGAGGAATGGAGCAGAGTGTTTGGGCAATAGGCTCCGGTTCACAGATGCCACTCGCTTCAATCACGATGTAGTCGAAGCGTTGCATCTTCATGATTTCGAACATCTGCTCTATCAAGTCTGTCTTCAGCGTACAGCAGATACAGCCATTCTGCAGAGCTACCAGGCTGTCGTCTTTCTTTCCCACCACGCCACCTTTCTGTATAAGGTCTGCATCAATGTTCACTTCGCCTATGTCATTGACGATAACGGCAAACTTAATGCCACGTTTATTAGAAAGGATGTGATTTACCAACGTCGTTTTGCCACTACCCAGATAACCGGTCAACAGCAGTACGGGGATTTCTGTTGTATTCATAGTCATTTCTGTTATAGATTAAACTTTCTTGTATATTTATCTTTCTGCCTCTATGGTGTAGGTAAAGCTGTCTGCACGATAGTATCCTATATTGTATTCAATGGGAGTTCCATTGATATCATAAACAAATCTTTTCCTTATTAATATAGGGTCGCTGGATTTGATATCCAGTTTTTCTGCGATATATTCTCCGGCCAACCGTGCGGATACTTCCTCTTTACTGGTTTTTACGATGATGTCATATTTATTTTCAAGTATTCCATAAAGAGGTTGGGTGAAGTCCTCATCACCGGTCAGTGGTATACTCGGATTGAAATAAGAGATGAAGGAGACAAAAGGATATTCTTTATTACCGCGTACTCTTTCCAATACCATACATTTTGTTCCCTTTTCAGGGTCTATATTGAAAAAGGTACATATTTCTTCGGATGCTTTCTTAAAACTGACATGCAATTCGAAGTTTTTAATTTCGATACCTAGCATTTTCATTTCTTGTGAGAAGCTCAACCAGTTCTTTACTCCTCCTATAATACCTTTTTTTACAACCTTTGTACCATGCCCTTTTTTTCTGACCAATAATCCCTCGAATACCAGTTTGTTGATTGCTTGGCGAAGTGTATTTCTCGATATGTTTAATTGTTCAGACAATAAAACTTCATTGGGAAGAAGTTTCCCATTTTTGTATTCCTCTGATTCTATAAGTTTTCTCAGCACTTCTTCTGCTTGAATGTGAAGAGGTTTTTCTGAGTTTGGGTCTAATTTCATGGTTATACTTTTTCTGTTATTTTTTTTAATATTGCAAAGATAATTCTTTTTTTATCAAAAAAATATGAGAAGATTCTTTTATTTTATTTTTAAAGAGTATATATTTGCACAAAATACTAATATGTTCATACATATAATAAAATCAAGTATATATAATTATGAGAAAAGTAAATTACGACAAGTTCCCTTCTACAAAGATTTCGGGAACGATTCTTCGGGGATGGAATGATATTCATACCTTACTGATGGAGTGTTTTAAGAGTAGAAAGGTACTAGCTGTTGAACTCTATGCAGGAGTGCGTGAAGATGAAGTTATAAATGAATTGAAATCGCTGTCACCTACCTTACTTATTAATACACGTGACTTGATGAAGCCGGAGAATGAGATTAAGGAAATGACAGAGCGTTTTATGACAAAGGATGTTCTTTTTGGTTATGTGACGAACCTATCTCTGAAAGACTACTTTGATGCAGGTAAGCTGGAGGTAGCCCGGAAGCAGGTAGCGGCAAATGATAGAGTGATTGTGGTCGGTTCGGGTGCTGCTATGATAGCTCAGGCAGAAGCAACGCTGGTGTATGTTGATATGGCCCGTTGGGAGATACAACAGCGTTTTCGTGCTCACGAAGTAAAGGCTTTGGGAGTGGATAATCGTGAAGATGCTGTGTCTTTACAATATAAGAGAGGGTATTTTAATGATTGGAGAGTTCTTGATAAGTATAAGGAAGGCTTGTTTGATAAAGCCGATTTCTGGTTGGATACGCACATTGCAAACGATCCGAGAATGATTGATAGGGAGACTTTCTTTAAAGGAATAGAAGAAACAATTAAGACTCCTTTTCGCGTAGTGCCTTTCTTTGACCCGGCACCATGGGGCGGACAATGGATGAAAGAAGTGTGTGGATTAAATCCTGAAAAAGAAAATTATGGTTGGTGTTTCGATTGTGTGCCCGAAGAGAATAGTCTTTATTTTGAGGTGAACGGTGTACGTTTTGAATTGCCGTCGGTAGATTTGGTTTTGTTGAAATCTAGAGAGCTTTTAGGTGAACCGGTAGAAGCGCGTTTTGGTAAGGATTTCCCGATTCGTTTCGATTTCCTAGATACAGTAGGTGGTGGAAATTTGAGTGTACAAGTGCATCCTACCACACAGTTTATCCGTGAAAACTTTGGTATGTATTATACTCAGGACGAAAGCTATTATCTGCTGGATGCTAAAGAAGGAGCTTCGGTCTATCTTGGTTTGAAGAATGGTATTAATAAAGATGACATGATTCGTGATTTGCGTGAGGCTCAGAAAGGTGAAATCGTTTTCGATACAGAAAAGTATGTAAATAAACTGCCTGCTAAAAAACATGATCATTATTTGATTCCGGGAGGTACGGTGCATTGCTCAGGTTCGGAGGCACTTGTATTGGAAATCAGCTCAACACCCAATTTGTTTACATTCAAACTCTGGGATTGGCAACGTTTGGGGTTGGATGGCAAACCGCGCCCCATTAATGTGGAAAGAGGTAAAGAAGTAATAGACTGGAAACGTAATACGGAATATGTAAAAGAATATCTGGCAAATCATTTCACTCAGATTGCCGAAGGAGAAGGATGGAGCGAGGAGCGTACTGGATTACACCCGAATGAATTCATTGAAACACGCCGTCACTGGTTTTCCAAATCTGTTACACATCATACGAATAATAGTGTGAATGTACTGAATTTGGTGGAAGGTGAAGAAGTGGTTGTTGAAAGTCCGACAAGCGCTTTTAAACCATTTGTGGTACATTATGCTGAAACCTTCATAGTTCCGGCAAGTGTGGGTGAATATACAATAACTCCTTGTGGCAAGTCTGTGGGAAAAGAGTGTGGAACCATCAAGGCTTATGTGAGGTTTTAACCGGAAAATGGTATTAATTAAATCTGATATAATATGTATAGACATGACCAACGTACAGTAATGACCTTGGATGCAGGAGGCACGAATTTCGTTTTTTCAGCTATCCGGGGAAATCAGGATATTGTGGAAACTATTTGTTTGCCAGCGGTTTCGGACAATTTGAATGGATGTCTGACTGTTTTGAAAAAAGGCTTTTCTGCAGTGAAAAGACAATTGGAAAATGAGCCGGTAGCTATCAGTTTTGCATTTCCTGGTCCAGCAGACTATAAGAATGGTGTGATAGGCGATTTACCGAACTTTCCGGTTTTTCGTGGAGGTGTGGCTTTGGGAGCTTTTCTGGAAGAAGAATTTGGTATTCCGGTATATATAAATAACGATGGTAACTTGTTTGCTTACGGTGAAGCGTTGGCCGGAATATTACCTTCCATTAATGAGGAACTTAAGGCTGTCGGTAATCCTAAACGTTATAAAAACTTGTTAGGCATTACGTTGGGAACCGGTTTTGGAGCAGGAGTGGTGATTGATAATTGCTTGCTGACCGGTGATAACGGCTGTGGTGGTGATGTCTGGATTATGAGAAATAAAAAATATACCGACTTGATAGCCGAAGAAAGTGTCAGTATCCGTGCAGTACGCCGTGTGTACGGAGAACTGAGCGGTGAGGCGGTTGATAATCTGACTCCAAAGGATATATATGACATTGCCGAGGGCATACTCACGGGGAATCGTGAAGCGGCTGTGCGGAGTTTTGATGAATTAGGTGAAATGGCGGGTGCTGCCATTGTCAGTGCACTTCATATTGTAGATGGTATGGTGGTTATAGGAGGAGGAGTTGCTGGTGCAGCTAAATATATTCTGCCAGGTATGATGCGTGAAATGCGTCGTTCCATATCGACTTTCTCCGGACGGGATTTCGATTGTCTGCAGATGGAAGTTTGTAATTTGATGGAGCCGGACGAATATAAGAAGTTTTTAGAAGATACAAGTTCTTGGGTTGAGGTACCTTTTACTGACAAGAAAGTATCCTATGATTGTACTAAACGTATAGGGGTGGCGATTTCAACTTTAGGAGCAAACAAGGCTATTGCACTGGGAGCATATGCTTTTGCTTTACAACAGATAGACAAGAAGATATAAGGGTTAGTTTGCTTTTTAAGTAGATAAGATTGTTTTCACGGATAACAAAAAATAATAAGACTCATTATGAATATGAAAAAAATAATATCTTTTTTTATCGTTGCTTGTTGCGCTATGTGTGCAACTGCTGCAAAAGTGGTATGGCAAATTGGCGTTGCGGATAATTCCGGAACAGAACTGGCTTTGGGCCCTTCTGAGTATAAAAAGTTCCTGGCTCATGATTTTGGTTATGAAGATCGTTACTTTTTAGTGGGGACTTCTGTTGACAAAAATGATTTCCCTTATGTGTTGCCAGGGCCTGATGATACTTGGGGAGGTACATGGAGTACTTCCGGTTGGAGAACTCATGATGCAAATATATTGTTTGGCATTAAAAAATTGCCGAAACATGGCAAATGGAAATTGGTGGTAGACTTGGTGGATGCCAATCCGAGCCGTTCGGTGGTTAAAGTTATGGTGAATTCTGCCGAAAAGAAGTTTGAAATTAAAGGGCATTCGAAAGGAGTACTGGAGGGTAATCTTCAAGATGCCAAGGAACAAATTCTTGAATTTCCAATTTCAGCCAATGATTTGAAAAAAGGTGGAAATATGGTCACTGTTTCTGTTCTTGAAGGGGGCTGGATTGTTTTCGATCAGATACGTTTGGAAGGTGCTGACGAACTTGTTCTGGAAAAGAATAATGAATATGCTTTCTTGCGCAATGTGGCTCCGGCAGAATATGAAATGGAAATGGATGGAGCAAAAATACAGCCTTTATTGGTTGATGTAGAGCATCTATCCGGTAACCCGAAATTGAGTGTAAAATTAGACGGTATAGATGTTTTTTCTGCGCAGTTGGACACGGCACGTTATGTATTTGAAGTACCTATGCCTGCTGTGAAAAAAAGTAGAAAGAGTGAATATCAAGTGTTTGTAGATGGACAATTGCTGGAAAAGGGTATTATTATACGTTCTCCGCAAAAGATACAGACATTTGCTGACTATGTAGATACCAAAATAGGTACGGCACATTCTCGATGGATGATTGCACCGGGACCTTGGATGCCTTTCAGTATGGTGAAGCTGAGTCCGGACAATCAAAATATGGGCTGGCAGGCCGGTTATCAACCAACTTTTGAAACTTTGGGTTGTTTCAGTCATATCCATGAGTGGACAATGGGCGGATTAGGGTTAATGCCTACTAACGGCAAGTTGTTTACTCAGGTTGGCGATCAGTTCCGTCCAGATGAAGGTTACCGTTCGCGTATTGACAAGAGGACAGAAGAAGCTCCGTTAGGATATTATAAGGTCTTCTTGACCGATACAGAAATCTGGGCGGAGGTGACAGCTACAGAAAGAGCAAGTTTCCAGAAATATACCTTCCCGAAAGATAAAGATGGACGTGTAATGATTGACCTTCATGTGCAAGCTGAATATGATTATAATCTGCTGGATGTAGATATTAAGAAGGTAAGTGATTATAGAATTGAGGGACGCTCTCATCAGATTTCTCCTCGTCCTTATGTGTGGAGTAATGACGCTGATCAGGAATATGTAGTGAACTTCGTAATAGAGTTTGATGCACCGATTAAGAAAGTAGGTGGCTGGAAGAATAAGCAAATATTGGATGGAGGCCATATATTTGGTAAGAACTTGAAAGATGCAGGACTTTATGTCGAATTTGATACGAAAAAGCATCCGGTGGTGCAGGCTCGTGCCGGTATTTCGTTGGTGAGTATTTCAAATGCTTCTGAAAATCTGCAAAAGGAAATCTCTGATAGATTTGGTTGGGATTTTGATGCGGTAGTGCAAAATCAGAAAGATGTATGGAATGGTATTTTCAACCGTCTGGATATAACTACCAATGACCGTCTGGAGAAGGTGCGCTTTTACACTAATATGTATCGTGCACTTTGCCGAAATTTGTGGAGTGATGTGAATGGCGAATGGGTGTCTCCGGACGAAAAGGTACGTAAATTTACAAATCCTGAACATGTAGCTTTAGGATGTGATGCTTTTTGGAACACTTTCTGGAATTTGAATCAGTTCTGGAATTTAGTGACACCCGAATGGAGCTCCAAATGGGTGAACTCTCAGTTGGCATTGTACGATGCAAACGGGTGGTTGGCAAAAGGTCCTGCCGGAATGGAATATATTCCGGTAATGGTGGCCGAACACGAAATTCCACAGATGGTATCTACCTATCAGATGGGTATTCGTGATTATGATGTGGAAAAGGCATTTGAAGCCATGAAAAAAATGCAGACTACTCCAGCTACACATGTTGCAGGTGGTTTTGCCGGTAATCGCGATTTGGTGTCTTATATGAAATATAAATACGTACCTATTGAATTGGGACGTTTTTCTAATACATTGGAGTATTCTTACGATGATTGGACTGTGGGACAGATGGCGAAAGCATTAGGTAAATTCTCGGAATATGCTACATTCAATGATCGCGGATATTGGTGGAAAAATGCTATTAATCCGGAAAATGGATATGCTCACATGCGTGATTCGGTCGGTAACTTTATCCCTGATTTTGATGCATTTCAAACCGGACGTAATCACCACTATGTAGAAGGTAATTCTTGGCAGCTTAGCTACTTTGTGCCTCAGGATGTACCGGCCTTGATTGACATAATGGGAGAAAAATCATTTGTGGATCGTCTGAACTGGGGTTTTGAAGTAAGTGAACCTTGGAGATACAATGCTCCCAATGACCAATATTGGGATTATCCGGTGGTTCAGGGCAACCAGCAGTCCATGCATTTTGCTTTCTTGTTCAATTGGGCCAATAAACCTTGGCTGACACAAAAATGGTCCCGTTCCATTATTGATAGATATTATGGTTGTGGCGTTGCCAATGCCTATTTGGGTGACGAAGATCAGGGCCAGATGAGTGCTTGGTTTGTGATGGCGGCTTTGGGACTGTTTCAGACTGATGGCGGTTGCAGTGTCGAACCTATTTATGAAATTGCCAGTCCATTGTATGAGAAAGTGGTTATTGATTTGGGCAAACGCTATAATCGTGGTGAAACATTTACAATTGAGGCTAAAAATGTATCCAGAAAAAATAAGTACGTTCAGAGTGCCACTCTGAATGGTGAGAAGTTGGAACGTTTCTATTTCCCCGCTGCAGAATTGCTAAAAGGTGGAGAATTGATACTGGAAATGGGTGATAAACCGAATAAGTCATGGGGGATTGCTCCATGCTCGGAAAATAAATAATGTTAGTGTCTACCGTCTTAATAAATTAATATCATGAAACGACTTTGTTTTTTGGTGATATGTATGAGTATCATTATGGGGTGTTCAACAAGTACTTCAAGCACTAAAGCTTTGGTGGACTATGTAGACCCAAACATTGGAACTGCGCATTGTCGTTGGTTCTTTTATACACCGGCTGCTATTCCGTTTGGCATGGCAAAACTGGCTCCTTCTACCGATGCGCATTTGGGAAATCCCGGTGGTTGGCAAGCAGTGGGGTATGATTTTCGTCATACTTCCATCGAAGGCTTTGCCAATTTTCACGAGTTCCAGGTAGGCGGTGTCGTATTTGCACCGACTGTCGGAGAATTGCAGACAGTACCGGGTGAGTTGGAAAATCCGGATGGCGGTTATCGTTCACGTTTCGATAAGAAAGATGAAGTGGCAGCTCCCGGGTACTATTCTGTTTTGTTGAAGGACTATGGAGTAAAGGCTGAATTGACTGCTATGAAACGAGTGGGATTTCATCGTTATACCTATCCCAAAACAGAACTGGCAAACCTTATCTTCGATATAGGTAACAAGCAAGGAGAAAGTGGTGAGGTGAAAGATGCCGAAGTACAATATTTTGAAGATGGCCGGGTGGAAGGTTATGTAATCACTTCCCCCGTATATGTTAATATTTATCAGAAAGGGGCAGATGTACGTATGTATTTCTCGGCTGTTCTTAATAAGAAGCCGGTTCAGGTAGGTACTTTTGTAAAAGATGTGGTTAATCCGGGTAAACATCAGGAAAAAGGACCAGGCGCGGGTCTTTACATGACATTCTCTACAGAAGAACAAGAGGCTGTGGAAGTCAAAGTGGGCCTATCCTATACTTCCATAGAGAATGCTCGTTTCAACCGGGAAACCGAGGCTGCGGATGTTACCTTTGACCAAGCCAAGAAGAATGCAACAGATGTGTGGAATGAATCTCTGAGCAGGATTTATGTGGAAGGAGGGAAGGAAACTGATAAAGTGAAGTTTTACACCGGATTGTTCCATGCGCTTTTGGGGCGTGGATTGGCTAGTGATGCAAATGGATATTATCCTAAAAATAATGGAACGGTCGGTCGTATTGCTCTTGATGAAGAAGGTAATCCGGTACATCAGCATTATAATACGGATGCCATTTGGGGTGGTTTCTGGAATCTGACGCAATTATGGTCATTGGCTTATCCCGAATATTATTCTGATTGGATAAAAAGTCAGTTGTTGGTTTATCAGGATGCCGGTTGGTTGGGTGATGGCATCGCATGCAGTAAATATGTGTCTGGAGTAGGGACGAATTTTACTAGCTTGGCTATTGCTGCTGCATATAATTGCGGTATTCGTGATTTTGACGTACAGCAGGGATATGAAGCTGCTTTGAAGAATGAAGTGGAATGGCGTGGAAGACTTGAAGGTGCAGGTAAGATGGATGTACGTCAGTTTGTGGAACGTGGATATTCTCCTTATGAAAAACGGTTTGATATGGTGACTCGTGAGGAAGGATCTGGGTTTGGTGCTTCACATACAATGGAATACAGTTTCAGTAGTTTTGCTGTGTCCCAATTTGCCAAACATTTGGGTAAAGAGGATGACTATAAGTTACTCTCTGATTTGTCGAATGGCTGGAAGAATCTTTATGATCCGGAGACCCGTTTGATTCGTCCCAAGGATACTAAAGGAAATTTTCTGGAAGATTTTAATCCATTGGCTCCTTGGAAGGGATTTCAAGAAGGAAATGCCGTGCAATATACATTTTATGTTCCTCACCAGATAGACGAATTGGTAGATTTGGTAGGGCAAGAAACGTTTAATAATCGTCTGGATAGTATCTTTTTGCTTTCACAGAAAAATATTTTTGGAGGTGGGAAAGAAGTGGATGCGTTCGCCGGATTGAAGACGGTGTATAATCATGGTAATCAGCCTAATTTGCATATTTCTTGGTTGTTTAACTTTTCGGGTAAACCATATCTGTCTCAAAAGTGGGTACGTGCTATTTTGGATGAGTTCTATGGCCTCGAAGGTATACATGGCTATGGTTATGGACAGGATGAGGATCAAGGACAATTGGGGGCTTGGTACGTAATGTCTGCATTGGGCTTATTTGATGTAAAGGGATTGACGGAGATTGATCCGAAATTCCAGATAGGTGCCCCTTTGTTTGACAAAGTCACTGTCCGTTTGAATAAAGATTATTATCCGGGAGAGAAATTTGTAATCGAAGCTAAGAAGCAGGCGGTAGGTGATTGTTATTTGCAGGATATATCTTTGAACAACCGTCCGCAAGATACTGTACAATTGCCCTTTAGTGAGGTCGTAAAAGGAGGAAAATTGGTTTTAGGTTTGGGAGCTTCACCTAATGAGGAATTGACTCACTGAGAAATATGTTATGAAAAATAATCTGTTTTCCACTTCTATGGTTGTACTGCCGATAATATCGGCAGTACAACCTATTTGGGCCCAGAAAGTGTCCAATAAACCGTTGAATATTGTTTGTATTTTTACGGATGACCATGCTTTCCAGACCATAAGTGCTTACGGACATCCTATTTCAAAGTTGGCTCCGACACCTAACATTGATCGTTTGGCTGGGAATGGCATGCTTTTTACGCAATCTTTTGTAGAGAATTCCATTTCAGCTCCAAGCCGGGCGACCCTTTTAACGGGCTTGTATAGTCATCAGCACGGACAGACGAGGTTGGGGTGCTGTTTGAATCCACAGAAACAATGGTTTACCGAGCTGCTACAAAAAAAAGGATATGTAACTTCAGTCTTTGGAAAGTGGCATTTGAATGTTGAGCCGAAGGGGTTTGACCATTATGACATTCTTTTTGATCAGGGTGAATACTATAATCCCAAGTTCCGTCGTCCTGATACAAACGGAGAATATATAAAAGAAAAAGGATATGCTACCACGTTGATAACCGATCATGCCATAGAGTGGTTGGAGAAAAACATCTCCGATGAGAAGCCTTTCTGTGTCCTTGTAAATCACAAGGCACCTCATCGTAATTGGATGCCTGACTTTCCCAATATGCATTTATTTGAGGATGTGGATTTTCCAGAACCTGAAACGCTATTTGATGACTATACGACACGTGGTCCGCAGATGAAAACTCAGGAGCTGACAATTGATCGGCACATGGGGTATGCGTTCGATTTTAAGGTGAGAGAATTGAAGAACGAACCTACATTGCAATATATTAGAGACAGTTGGCTGATGGCAATGGCTGAGATGGATAGCAAACAGCGTGCCACATGGGAAGCTATTTATGACAAGAAAAATGAAGAATTCCTGAAAAATCCTCCGGTTGGAAAGGATTTGCTTCGGTGGAAATATCAACGGTATGTAAAAGAGTATTGTCGGACTATCCGTTCGGTAGATGAACAAGTGGGCCGTTTGCTTGATTATTTGGAAGAAAAAGGAGTTCTGGATAATACAGTGATAGTTTATACCTCTGATCAAGGTTTTCTGTTGGGAGAGCATGGACTGTATGACAAGCGCTTTATGTATGAGGAGTCTTTCCGTACACCTCTGATTATTTCGTGCCCTTCTTTAGTCAAGAAACATTCGGTATGCAAAGAGCTGGTGCAGAATATTGATTTGGCACCGACTTTCCTGAGCCTTGCAGGAGTGGAGGTGCCGAAAGAGATGTCTGGGCGCTCTTTATTACCGTTGTTTAAAAATGGAAAGGCGGAAAATTGGCGAAATGAGTTATACTATCATTTTTACGATTATCCGGCAGTGGGTAGTGTACGCAAACATGATGGCATTCGCACTAAACGCTACAAATTGATTCATTGGTATGGAGAGGGTAGTGGGAATGATGAAGCTATTGACTTTTGGGAATTGTATGATTTGAAAAAAGATGTGATGGAGGTCAATAATGTATATGATAACCCGAAGTATGTAAAAGTACGGGAAGCACTGACTGTTCAATTGGAAAAACTGCGTAAAGACGTGGGAGTGACAGAATAGATATTTTATATAAAAATCCATGAAAATGAAAAAACAAAACTCTATAATGACAGCCTTTCCGGTACTTTTCGGTTTCTTTGTGATGGGCTTCTGTGATATTGTCGGTATTTCATCAGACTATGTTCAGCGTAGTTTTAACTGGTCACCTATGATGACCGGGTTTGTACCTTCAATGGTGTTTGTTTGGTTCTTGTTTTTAGGAATTCCGATAGGTAATCGGATGAATAAATGGGGACGTAAGAATACCGTACTTGTTAGTATGGTGATTACAATTGTAGGTATGATTCTGCCATTATTGGCGTATGATGGTGTAACTTGCATGGTGGCTTATGCCTTGTTGGGTATAGGAAATGCTATTTTACAAGTTTCTTTAAATCCGTTGCTTAATAATGTTATAACTAACAAAGCTTTCCTGACAAGTAGTTTGACAGTTGGGCAGGTAATAAAAGCGGCTTCTTCTTTAGTCGGTCCGGAGATTGTATTGCTGGCTGTCCATTATTGGGGGATGGATAAATGGTATTATTGCTTCCCCATTCTTGGCTTCATCACTTTATTGTCGACAGTTTGGCTGATTGCAACCCCTATTGAACGGGAAAGAAATGTTGTGTCGAACAGTGATCTTTCCATGAGGAATACGTTTGCTTTGTTGAAAGACCGGACTATTCTATTACTGTTTTTAGGAATTTTCTTTATTGTAGGCGTGGATGTGGCGACAAACTTTATTAGTTCGAAACTTATGTCTATCCGTTTTGGATGGTCTGATGAGCAAGTAAAATTTGCTCCTCAAGTCTATTTCCTTAGTCGTACGATTGGTGCTTTGTTAGGGGCGTTCTTGTTGACCCGTATTGCAGAAATGAAATATTTCCGTATAAATATTGTAGCTTGTGTCGTTTCGCTGTTAGTTTTAATGGGAGTGGAAAAGGATGTGGTGAATATAGTTTGTATTGGTGCAGTAGGCTTTTTTGCTTCATCTGTTTTCTCTATTATTTATTCAATGGCTTTGCAGGCGCGTCCGGAGAAGGCAAATCAGATTTCCGGTCTGATGATTACAGCGGTTGCCGGAGGTGGAGTGGTAACTCCAGTTATCGGTTTTGCCATCGGTACTGTAGGTATTATCGGTGGTGTTGTGGTGACGTTGGCCTGCGTATTATATCTAACGTATTGCGCTTTTGGTATAAAAGTAACTTCTTGTGTAAAGTGATTCGTTTTTTGATACTATTAATACATCATCATTTTTATTTTTTAAGCGTCTTCGAAAACGAAGACGCTTTTTTGTGTTGTATGGTTTCTTTGGTATGATGATTTAATGAAAATATAATTTTATACCTTATAATTAATGTGTGAACATTGAAGTGTGTTGTGTAATCATTTTGATAAATACGGGCTTTGCTGGGATGTTATTCTTTGAAATGTTTGTTTTTTAATATTGTAGTTAAAGATGTTTTTAAACATAATTAGTTAATTATTAGTAGTTTAAGTTTTAATATGTATTCTTTTATAAATAATTTAGTGATAAATTAATTTAAGTTTAGTTTGACTTTTAATTTATTACATCTCATTTTTTTATAAAAAAAACTTTGTTTTACTTTTGCTTTTTGAATTTATTATATATATTTGCTGCATCTATATGTTCATACATATAATGAGGTTTGTTTTTGTTGAGACTACTTTATATGTTTAGCAGTTTTATTAAAAACTAATATTTTGTGGAATGAAAAAAATCATTACCGTTATTTTGTTATTAATGATGTTCATTACCGGATATGCACAACGTATTGTTGTGTATAAACAGTTGGATGAGAGCTTAATTAAAGTATCTGCCAGCAGCGAATTGAATAAAGGAACTATTTGTTCCGTAGTTAATGGAGATGGAATGCAGGGGTGCTATCATGTGGCTAATAACCTGGGACATGGCATGTGGTTGTCTGAAGTTTCTAAAAAGCCAGTTCGTTACAATAAGTCTACTCATGAAGGAGTTGTCTGGTTTTTGTGTGATTTTGGTAAAAGTAGAAAATGTCCTGAAGTAGATTTGATTCAGATATGGAACTATAATCAGAATGAGCATACTCGGCGTGGACTCAATAAGGTATATATAGAGTACTCAGAGGATGGGAATAAATGGCAATTACTAAAGAATGGTGATTTGGAATATTATTTAATTCCTGAATCGGTAGGACGTAATCCTGGATCCGTGGATTTTTCTTTGGATACTAAAGGTATAAAAGCACGTTATATATGCTTTACGGCTGCGTTGGATGGAGAAGGTAATCATTATGATCGTAAGAATCCGGTTGTGATACAGGAAGCTGCTGATATGCATCAGAATGTGGATTACTATGGTTTGAGCGAAATTCGTTTTTATAAAAAAACAGTGGTTTCAGTACAATCATTGGGAAAGCTTGATGATATTTCTTTTGTGGCTGGGCAAGGCTATCTAAAGAGTGCTGAAGGTCCTAAACGAGAATTCTTATTACGTTTTAATACTCCATTGTATGCTGGGGCTACCTTAACGTGTCAATTAGGTGATAAAATATGGAATGCTGAAATAGAGGCTTCAAAGACTGGGGTGGATGAGTACAAAGGATATTTCCCTGCTGGATATATGGAAGAGACCTCTTCTTTGGAGATAAAGGTGAATAGCCGTCAAGGTTGTGTGAAACGTAAATATGAAGTGCCAGGAGCAAGAAAGTGGACTGTTTGCTTTTTTCCGCATTCTCATTTGGATATCGGATATACACATCGCCAGGATGATGTGATGAAACTTCAATGGCGTAATTTGGAACGCGCACTCGATTTAGCTGAGCGTACTAAAGAATATCCGGAAGGTTCACGTTACTGTTGGAATACGGAGGCTACATGGGCAGTTGCTGCATATTTGAAAAAATATGCAGCAACTGAAAAGGCTGAACGTTTGAAGCAGGCCATTCGCGATGGTATTATTAATGTTGATATGTCTTTGGGAAGTATTTTGACTGGGATTAGCCGACAAGAAGAATTGATGCATATTTTTGATGATGCACATTGGATTAGTGATGAAGTGGGAGTAGAGCTGAATACTGCAATGATGAGTGATGTGCCTGGGCAAGCTTGGGGATTGGTCACTGCAATGGCTAAGAATGGAGTGAAATATTATTCACCCGGACCAAATTATGTACCTTTTTATGGGAGGATAGGAAATGACCGTGCTGCTGCTTTACATGTCAGATGGGGTGATAGACCTTTTTATTGGCAATCTCAATCAGGTACTGATAAAGTACTTGTATGGCAGGCAGGGCGCGGTTACTCATGGTTTCATGGCTGGTTGGCTAACCGTATCGGAGTTTGTGGACTTGAGCCAATCTGGGACTATTTAACAGAATTAGAAACTGAGGAGTTTCCATATCAAACTTGTTATTTACGTTATACAGTTCATGGTGATAACGGCCCTCCCGATCAATCAATGTCTGATGTAATCCGTGAGTGGAATGAACGTTATGAGTCTCCTCAATTCCGTATATCAACTGCCCGTGAGTTCTTTATGAAATTCGAAGAACAATATGGCGCTGAATTACCCGTCTTTGCTGGTGACATGACTCCCACTTGGGAAGACGGAGCGGCTTCTACTGCTTGTGAGACAGCAATGAATCGTACTACTGCTGCACGCTTGGCACAGACTGAAACTATTTGGAGTATGCTTCATAAAACAGACGCTTTCCCAGATAAAGCTTTTAAAGAAGCATGGAAAAATGTGATACTGTTTTCTGAGCACACTTGGGGGGCTTCTGCTAGTGGAACTGACCCGCATTCTAAATTTACAAAAGATTTGTGGGAAGGGAAAAAAGCTTATGCTGATAATGCAAGTAATCAGTCTCAAATATTATATAAACAGGCTTTAAGCCCATTGCATGTCGACAAAGGTGGGGATTTTGTACATGTGCTGAATACAAATCTTTGGAATCGTACGGATGTAGTGTTTTTGGATTCAATGGTCAATTTGAATGAAAAAGAATTGATAACCAGGACTGGTGAAAAAGTAGAGACACAGCGTCTGTATGATGGCCGTTGGGCTTTTGTTGCTGAAAATATACCAGCACTTTCTTCTGAGGTATATCAAATCGTCTCGAAGAAAAAGAGTTCAAGACGTTTCGTTTCCATGATTGCAGAGAATAAAATATTAAATAATGGAATTGTACGCGTTGAAATTGATGAGGTGAAAGGTACAATTAGTTCTTTCAAAAGAGTTGGTGACTCTTATGAATATGCTTCGAATAGCGGTTTGAATGATTATTTATATACTGGAAGATATGCTTCTGACCCACAGGGAATCGAACAGATATTAAATATAAGAGTGTTGGATGATGGAGCGGTTGCTGCTACACTGCGTATAGAGTCTAAAGCTCCAGGATGTAATACTTTATGGCGTGATGTGACAGTTTACAAAGGGATAGATAGGGTAGATATTTGTAATACGTTGGATAAGCAGGATATTTTAGATTTTGAAAATGTGCGTTTTGTTTTTCCATTCAATATTCAGCAACCTGAAATTACAATGGATCTTGCCATGAGTGAAATTCATCCTGAGCGTGAGCAACTGGAGGGAGTAAACAAACATTATTATTCATTGCAAAACGGATTGGCTGTGGGAGATTTGGAGCATGCAGTCTGCCTGACCACCGTTGATGCGCCTTTTGTTGAACTGGGTTCGCCCTCAGGGCTTGATTATCGCCTGAATCCCCGTCATGGATATGGCTGGTGGCAGTCTGCCAAGATATCGCCGATTGTCTATTCATGGGTAATGACGAATACATGGAGGACTAATTATAAAGCATCACAAGGAGGCACAGCGAAGTTTCGCTATTCTTTGCAGCCTTGTAATCCGCTTGACCTGAAATTGAAACAGCGAGGAGCTGAACGTGAGATGGAATTGGTGGCTGTAGCCAGTCGTTCTTCTCAGAATATAGAGCAGTTGTTTCGGTTGAAAGGACGCCATCGTATTGCATTATCCAGTATCAAACCTGCTGACGATGGAAAGGGGTATATTGTCTGCCTGCACAATATGGGTAAGCAGAGTGTTTGTTCATCATTTGTTTGGGGTAGTATAAGGCCGCGTGAAGTAAGTGTATGTGATTATCGTCAGAAGGCCTTAAGACCTTTTAATGACGAGATGTTTTGGATGAAGCCTTATGAATATATCATGTTGAAAGTAATAATAGAATAATCATCAAATTGCAATTTTAAATTTAATAAGTATGAAAAAGTTAGTGGTACAGAATCTTTTAAAGGTTTGGTTGTGTGCAATGGTGTCGTTCATGACAGTGACGTTGTATGCACAAGGGAACTCTTTTAAGGTATCGGGTACAGTAAAGGACAACACCGGTGAGCTGGTGATTGGCGCGACTGTCATTGATACCAAGACAAAAAATGGATGTGTGACGGACGTTGATGGAAACTTTTCTTTAGAGGTGACGCCAAATTCGTCGATTAAAGTAAGTTTTATCGGATATAAGTCACAGACGATTGCCATCAAGGCAGAACAGAAGGTTTATAATGTCATCCTTCAAAGTGACAATGTTTTGATTGATGAACTGGTAGTGGTAGGCTATGGAGTGAAAAAGAAACAGACATTGACCGGTGCTGTGTCTGCCGTAAACACGAAGGACATTGTTTCTACAAAAAATGAAAGTTTACAGAATATGCTGACTGGTAAGATTGCCGGTTTACGTGTGGTTCAAAATTCAAGTGAGCCGGGAGCTTTCAATACATCGATGGATATCCGTGGACTGGGGAATCCACTGGTGATAATTGATGGTATTCCTCGCGATAATATGGCACGCGTTGATCCGGAAGATGTTGAGAGTATTTCTGTTTTGAAGGATGCCTCTGCTTCTATCTATGGTGTGCGTGCTGCCAATGGCGTGATTCTTATTACCACCAAAAAAGGTGCGCAAGGGAAACCGGAAATTAATTATTCGGGTAGCTTTACTTGGCAAATGCCTTCCAATTTCCCAGATTTGGTTACTTCACAAGAATGGATGACATTGGCTAATGAAAAGGGACGTCATAATGTAGATGGTGGGGGAGCTTCTTATTCTGATGAAGAAATAGCCGCTGCACAGACTACAGATTGGAAATCAGCAGTATTACGTGGTTCTGCGCCTCAGACACAACATTCCATCAATATTTCAGGTGGGACGGAACGTGTAAATTATTATGCGAGTGTTGGCTATCAAGCGCAACAAAGTTTCTTGCAGACAGATGATATGAATTACGATAAATGGACAATGCGTAGTAATCTTTCTGCCAATATTACTAAGAATCTGAAATTGGATGTTAATCTTTCAGGTTTGATGGATGAGCGTAATACACCGCATTATGGTGCTTATGATATTATTCGTGGTCTTTGGTTGATGCAGCCGATGGATCCCATTTATCAGGAGAATGGCGGTTTTACCCAGCCTTCAAACTCTACTTTGATGAATCCGGTGGCGATGATGGATAAGGATGTTGTAGGATATAAAACTTATAAGAGCAAATGGTTTCAGTCAAGTTTTTCATTGAGTTATGATGTACCTTGGGTAGAAGGATTGAAACTAAAGGGGTTATATAGTTACGATTATATAATGAATGATAATAAGGAGTTTGAAAATACTTGGAAATCATATCGAGATAATCAGGTATGGACGCGTAATGATCCTCCTAAAGTAGGTCGTACATTCTATTCAAAAGATAATACTTTATGGCAAGTACAAGCTAATTACTCTCGTGAGTTTAATGGGCATAATATTGATGCGATGCTGCTGTTTGAGGAATCGACTTATAAGGGGGATAACTTTAATGGTAAAAAGGAACTTTCTATTCCTATAGATCAAGTTTTTGCCGGAAATGCTGATAACCAGCAATTTGGACAGAGTACTGCTGCTTCTGCCTTGTTTGATAATGCCAATCAAGCATTGGTAGGGCGTGTAGCTTACGATTATAAGTCCAAATATCTTATTGAATTTGCTTTCCGTTATGAAGGTTCTTCAAAATTCCCTGCAAATTCACGTTGGGCTATGTTTCCTTCAGTGTCAGGGGGATGGCGTGTCTCTGAAGAAAAGTTTTGGAAAGAATCTTCTTTGAATTTCATTAATAACCTTAAAATACGTGCTTCTTGGGGTAAGATGGGTGACGATGGTGCTTTAGCGTATCAGTTCCTTAATGGTTATACGTATCCGGTAGGTGGGGCAGCATATGCGATGCCGGGTGGTGCCATTTTTGATGGCTCATTTGTCAATGCTTCTGCAACAAAGGGATTGGCTAATCAAAGCATCTCATGGATTGAAGCTAAAACTTTTGATATAGGTTTTGATTTGGAAGCATGGGATGGCCTATTGGGATTGACTGTTGATTATTTCCGACGTGATCGTGATGGATTACTGACCACTCGGGCAGCGAGTCTTCCGGGAGTAGTGGGAGCCGCATTGCCACAAGAGAATCTGAATGGAGATATGACCCGTGGATATGAAATAGAAATAAGCCACCGTAATACCATCAATGAGTTCAGTTATGAGATAAAGGAAATTTTGCGTATGCCCGTTCAGAAAATAAACATGTGGAAGGTGCGCGGAAAGGTAATTCTTATTTGAATTGGAAACAAAATTCAAACGATCGTTTTACAGATCTTTGGTGGGGATATGGGGCCGGCGAACGTTTTACTTCATGGGATCAAATTTATTACAATTCTATTTATATAGGACGTGGTTCTGTACTCGGTGATTATAACTATGAGGATTGGAACGGTGATGGTTGGATTAATGAATTGGACGAACATCCTTTGACGAACACGGGAGACCGTCCTTTGATAAATTTCGGTTTGACGTTTAATGCAAGTTGGAAAGGTTTTGATGTAAGTCTGTTGTTGCAAGGAGCTGCCAAACGTCATATCTCTTATGATGAGTTGCTTTACAATCCATTGTGGGCTAATACAAATGCTTTGGATCAATTTATGGATCGTTGGCGTCCTGCTGATAGTCATGCAGATCCTTACGATCCGGCAACTAAATGGATTAGCGGTCATTATGCTTACACTGGTTCACTGCCGAACCGGAATTCAGAATTCAATATGCAAAATGCTGCTTATCTGCGTTTGAAAACAATTGAAGTGGGATATAGTCTTCCTAAATCATGGTTGACTAAAATTGGTGTACAAGGGCTGCGTGTTTATTTAAGCGGTTATAACTTGTTTACCATTACCGGATTGAAATATTGTGATCCTGAATTCCCGTCAGGAAATTATGGATATAACTATCCTTTAAATAAAACAGTTACTATTGGAGCAAATCTTAAATTTTAAATGAATATCAACATGAAAATTAAAAAATATATCTTCGCATTTGCATTATGCATGGGGTCATTGACTTCTTGTGTAGATCTGGACATCCCACCAATGAATATTGTTGGTGATAATGATATTTTTGGAAGTACGGCGGGGGTTACAAGCTATATGGCCCGTTTGTATAGTACGTTGCCTGTAGAAGACTTCCGCTATTCGCATGTAAACATGTTCTTTTCGGGAGGTTCTAATTTTGCGCAACCTTCTTGTTTGACTGGTGAAGCTATTAGCCGTGACACGAAGGGGGCAGAGGTTGAAACAGCAAACTATTGGGATGCTGCGTATGCCTTAATACGTGAAACGAACTATTTTATAGAAACACTTCCCAAATATGCTGATTCACATTCTGCTGCTGAAATTGAAAGTTTGTTGGGCGAAGCGTATTTCATTCGTGCTTATACTTATTTTGCATTAGTAAAGCGTTATGGTGGTGTACCTATTGTTAACACAGTAATTGATTATCCGGCTACAGTAAGCATTCCTGAAACACAATTGTTCCGTGATTCGGAAGAGGCTGTCTGGGATTTTATTTCCAGTGATTTGGACTACGCTATTGCGCATTTGTCTGCAAAGAACCAAAAAGGACGTGCCAATAAATATGCAGCTGCAGCTTTTAAATCGCGTACTATGCTTTATGCCGGAAGTATTGCCAAATATAATGATGTGAATGAAGTTTATAATGATGCGCGTATTTGCGGAATTCCAGCAAATCGTGCTGCCGATTATTTTAAACAGGCTTATGAAGCATCGAAGATTGTTGATGAAGGAGGTTATGCTCTTTACAAAGGGGACTGGGCAACTAATAATAAAGATGCACAATATACTAATTTCGTGAATATTTTCTTGAAAGATACGGAAGAGAATATTTTCGTGAAATATTTTGATTACCCGGACTGTGTACATTCATATGATTGTTTTGCACAGCCTACGCAAACCTCTACCGGTGGTAGCAACACAGAAATTTGTCCTACATTGGATTTTGTAGAAATGTTTGAAGGTTTTGAGAAAGATGCCGATGGGCATTTTGCCAACATGAACACGGAAGGTTATTATAAATTGTATGAAACAACAATGGAACCTTTCAAGAATGCCGAACCTCGTTTGCGTGCTACTGTATTGCTGCCGGGTGACGAGTTCAAGGGTGAATCCATTGAAATCCGTCGTGGTATTTGGGTTGGAGAAGGTGATAAAATTTCTCCTCTTCTTCCTTCAGAAGATACCTATGGCTTTTATGATGATTATAGTGCTTATGCTAACGATGCGACGAGTTTGCTGAAATTGGCCAGTCGCGAATCGCAAAATACGGATGCTAATGCAATTCAGTTAAAGGATGGTACAATGATGAAGCGTGCAGGGAAAAGTGGTACAGTGAAGAATCAGGAGATAGGCTGTACGGTTTCCGGTTTCCTTATTCGTAAGTATCTGAATCCTGAACAGAAGAATACAACTTGGAATCAGTCTGTTACAGATTGGATTGATATCCGTTATGCAGAAGTATTGCTCAATCGTGCCGAGGCGGCTATGGAACTTGCAGCTGCGGGTAGTGTTACCGATGATGCCGGTAAGAATTATGTAGAGGAGGCTTTCCGCTGTGTGAATCTTATTCGTGAACGTGCAGGTGCTACGTTGCTTGCTTCTTCTGCAGAAACTTCAATTGATGTAGTGCGTATAGAGCGTCGTAAAGAGCTTGCTTTCGAAAATAAAACTTATTGGGATTTGAAGCGTTGGCGTATTATTGATGATGAGCAGTCTACACGCAGATATCGCACTCTGCAGCCATTCTTTGCAGCAGATGCCATGAAGTATTTCATGGATATCAAGGAGCAGGAATATGGATATACTTATACTTATGATACACGTAATTATTATCAGCAGATTCCGACTGGTGAAATCACCAAGAATCCGAACTGTAAACAAAATCCAGGTTATTAATTATAAGAAACGAAACATTCAATTATGAAAAAGTTAACATATATTTTGTTGTCCTTATGCTTATTGGTAAATTTTACCTCTTGCGATGTGGATAATTATGGAGAACCTGAAGAAACTTTCCGTGGTGCTTTTATTGATAAGGAAACCAAAGAACCTTTCCAAACAGCTATTGGTAATACCGGCATTCGTATCCGTATGATGGAGTATAGCTGGAGTGATACTCCGGAACCTTATGATTTTAATTGTATGCAGGATGGTACTTTCCAGAATACCAAAATATTTGCAGGCAATTATGGTATTATTCCTGAAGGTGCTTTTGTACCATTGGATGAAGAGATTATTGATATAAAAGGTACTGTAGAGAAAACTTATGAGATTGAGCCGCTGTTGCGCGTGAAATGGGTAGGCGAACCTCAGGTCAATGCAGATGGTACTGTGGAGGTGAAGGTTATAATTACTCGTGGTACAAATAATCCGGATTACCAACAACCGCTTACCGAAGCTTGGCTATTTGTGAGCGAAACGAGTTATGTCGGAGATTTCAGCTTCAGTCCGCGTTTTTCTACTCAGTTGTTAGGGGCAGCTTTAACCGATGTTTTAGGTAAAGAAATTACTATTAAGACAAAAGGACAATTCCCTGATTATTCGCGTAAATTCTTTTTGCGTGTAGGTGCTCGTACTACAAAAAGCTTTAGCGGTACCAATCGTTATAACTATACAACAATTAAAGAAATCACAACTATAGCACGTAATTAGTAATAATCTGGATGAGAGTGTATTGGAACCTTGATAAGCACATTGTTTGGTCTGGTTTTTTACACTCTCATCTCTTTTATAGATATTAATATGAAACAGTCCTTTTTTATTTTTATGGTAATTACCCTTATGTTACCTCAGTTCGTTTCTGCAAAAAGGGGGAAAAATAGTTCACAACTTACTGTTATTTCTTATAATATGCGGTATGGTACGGCAGAGGACGGTGTTAATGCATGGGAATTCAGAAAGCCAGCTACTATAAAAATGATTAAAAAGCATAAACCCGATATTTTGGGAGTTCAGGAAGCTTTGGATTTTCAGCTGGCGTTTATTCTTGAGAATTGCACGAACTATGAGGCTGTAGGTGTTGGACGCATTGATGGTAAGCACGACGGAGAGCATGCTTCAATAATGTATAATAAGAAAAAAATAGAATTGTTGGAGTGGGGTAATTTTTGGCTTTCTTCAACTCCTGAAATTCCTTCTATAGGATGGGATGCTGCATGTACCCGTACTGCTACATGGGCACTTTTGAAGGATAAAAAGACAATGGAGAAATTTTATTACGTTAATACTCATTTGGACCATGTCGGAAGAGTGGCACGGAAGGAAGGTCTGAATCTCATCTTAGAAAAGATACAGAAGATTAATCCTGATAATTTTCCATTAATTTTGACCGGAGATTTTAATATGGAGCATACAGATTCTTCCATACAAAAACTGAATGAAAAAATGATAGATGCTAGAACTTCTGCTAAAAAAACGGATTCTTTTGGTACTTTCAATGGATGGGGGACCCGTAGCTCCATTATAGATTATATTTATTATAAAGGGTTTAAAATGTGTACGGAATACGTTACAATTCGAGAAAAATATGCAGGAAAAACTTTTATTTCTGATCACTATCCGATTAAGGGGGTACTGAAGTTTTAATTATGTGAAAAATCATGATGTATTCTGGTTTTCTCACGATGTGTTTGCTAATGGAGGGTTGTTAGAATTATGGATGAGTCCGAAACCGAATAAAAAATGAGGGAAAGACAAGGAAATTCTTAATATGTCCCTACTGAATAGGTTGCTATTATGAAGAAAGGCGAAGAGGTGCAACTCCCTTCGCCTTTCTTCATAACAACTATGGCTTTTATTCTTACAGAATCCCTTGTGCCATCATAGCCTTCGCCACCTTCATAAATCCGGCCACATTGGCACCCTTCACGTAATTTACATAACCGTCGGCTTCTGTACCATATTGCACGCAAGCTTCGTGAATGTTCTTCATAATGCTCTTCAGTTTCTCGTCCACTTCCTCTGCACTCCAGCTCAACTTGATGGAGTTCTGAGTCATTTCGAGACCAGATACTGATACACCGCCAGCATTGGCTGCCTTACCCGGAGCATACAGAATCTTTGCATCCTGAAATACTTTGATGGCTTCCGGTGTAGAGGGCATGTTGGCGCCTTCGGATACTGCCATTACCCCATTAGCTATCAACTGACGGGCATGGTCGCCATTCAATTCATTCTGAGTGGCAGAAGGCAAAGCGATATCAGCCTTTTCGCCCCAAGGCTTGGCTCCTTCCACATATTTCACACCCGGATATTGTTCAGCATATTCGCGGATACGTCCACGATAGAGGTTTTTCAGTTCCATGATGTAATCCAACTTTTCGCGGTCAATGCCGTCCGGATCGTATACATAACCGTCAGAATCAGACATGGTCAATACCTTACCACCCAATTCCAATACTTTCTCGGCCGTATATTGAGCTACGTTACCGGAACCGGAAATCAGACAAGTTTTGCCTTTCAGGTCAGTACCCTTAGTCTTCAACATTTCCATCAAGAAGTAGATGTTACCGTAGCCGGTAGCTTCCGGACGAATCAGCGAACCGCCGAACTCACGGCCCTTACCGGTGAAAGTACCCGTAAATTCATGAGCCAGCTTCTTATACATACCGAACATGAAACCTACTTCGCGACCACCTACACCGATATCACCGGCAGGTACGTCTGTTTCAGGGCCGATATGACGCCACAACTCCAGCATGAAAGCCTGAACGAAACGCATAACCTCAGCATTCGACTTGCCGCGCGGAGAGAAGTCCGAACCGCCTTTACCGCCACCCATGGGCAGAGTTGTCAATGAGTTTTTAAATGTCTGCTCGAAAGCAAGGAATTTCAGGATGCTCAGGTTTACAGAAGCGTGGAAACGAACACCGCCTTTATAAGGGCCGATAGCGTTGTTGTGCTGCACACGATAGCCCATGTTGGTTTGTACGTTACCTTTATCGTCTACCCAAGTAACACGGAATTGGTAAACGCGATCGGGGATGCAAAGACGTTCAATCAGATTGGCTTTGTCAAACTCCGGATGCTTGTTATACTCTTCTTCAATCGTAGAAAGAACTTCTTCTACTGCTTGATGATACTCCGGTTCGTTGGGGAACCGTCTTTTCAGGTCTTCTAATACCTTAGCTGCATTCATAATCTATTTCTTTTATTGGTTGCTACTATATGTTACCTAAAACAATTCGATTTTCGGTTTGTTTCCTTTTCCTCTCATTGCGGTTGCAAAAGTACACATAAAAATGAAACGAGCAAACATTTTATAAAGAAAATGCGGTATAAGACAACATTTTTATTGTTTTATACCGCAAAATGGAATAAAAAGATATTATTTATCCTCTTTTTAGAGACTTTATGACGGGAATAAATACTAAAGCCGCCGAAATGGCAAGCGTTAGAATGATTGGACCGTCAATTCGTTCGATAGATATCAAAACAATGTAGCAAAGTGCTGCCCAAAGCAGCACAATGCAAACTATTTGGAATTTTGATAACGGTCGTCTCATTTGACTGCCTTCTTTTTGTCTACGATAGCATCGATAACTGCTACTGCAGTGATGTTAACGATATCGCGCACAGAGCTCTCAAAATCGGTAAAGTGGATAGGCTTGTTCAATCCCATTTGGATAGGACCAATCAGTTCGGCATCTGTATCCATGGCCTGCAACAGTTTGTAAGCAGAGTTTGCAGAACTCAAGTTCGGGAAAATCAGTGTGTTTACGTCTTTTCCTTTCAGGCGTGTAAACGGGTACTTGGCATCACGCATTTCGCGGTTCATGGCGAAATTCACCTGCATTTCTCCGTCAATGGCAAGGTCAGGATAGTTTTGTTGCATATAATCCACTGCTTCGTGTACACTTACCGGACTTCCTTCCTTATCCGCACCGAAGTTGGAGTAACTCAACATGCCCATTACCGGTGTATGATTGAAGAAGCGGACGGTATATTCCGACAGCTTGGCAATGTCAATCAGCGTTTCGGCATTGGGATGACGGTTAATCAGCGTATCTGCCAGGAAGTATGTGCCTTTCTTGGAGTTCAGAATATGCATGGTGCCGAAATGTTTGTATTCTGGACGGATGCCGATGACTTCCTTGGCGACCTTGATGGTATTGCTGTATTTGGTGTAAAGGCCTGTGATGAAAGCGTCTGCTTCACCCGTCTCCACCATCATCATACCAAAGTAGTTACGTTCGAACATTTTGTCGTTGGCTTCTTCGTAAGTGACGCCTTCGCGGGCACGTTTTTCAGATAGAATGCGGGCATAGCGTTCACGGCGCGGCGCTTCATCCGGATGGCGCAGATTTACTATCTCAATACCTTCAAGGCTAAGGTCTAGTTCTTTTGCCAGCTTCTCGATGGCTTCGTCGTTGCCCAATATTATAGGATGGCAGATACCTTCAGCCTTGGCTTCCACAGCAGCTTTCAGCATATTGGGGTGGATGCCTTCGGCAAATACCACACGTTGCGGGTTGCGGCGGGCGGTGTCGTAGAGCTGGCGGGTCAGTTTGCTCTCGTAACCCATCAGCTCACGCAGTTGCAGGCGGTAGGCATCCCAATCTTCGATGTCTTTGCGGGCTACACCGCTTTCCATGGCAGCTTTGGCCACAGCGCAGGACACTTCGGTGATGAGGCGCGGGTCAACCGGTTTCGGGATGAAGTATTCGGGACCAAAAGTGAAGTTGTTTACGTGGTATGCCTCGTTCACCACATCAGGCACGGGCTGCTTGGCAAGGTTGGCAATGGCGTGTACGGCAGCAATTTTCATTGTTTCGTTGATGGCTTTTGCCTGCGTGTCGAGGGCACCGCGGAAGATGTAGGGGAAACCGATTACATTATTAATCTGGTTAGGATAGTCGGAACGACCGGTGGACATCAGTACGTCCGGACGTGCTGCCATGGCGTCTTCGTAAGAGATTTCCGGAGTAGGGTTGGCAAGGGCAAACACGATGGGATGGTCTGCCATGCTGCGAACCATGTCCTGGGTCAACACATTACCTTTTGACAGTCCAAGGAATACATCGGCGCCTTTGATGGCTTCTGCCAGAGTATGTACATCGCGACGGTCGGTGGCAAAGTAACGTTTCTGCTCGGTCAGATTCTCGCGGTCGCTGGTGATGACTCCCTTACTGTCCAGCATCAGGATATTCTCACGGCGTGCACCGAGCGCTTCATACAGTTTGGTACATGAGGTGGCGGAAGCCCCGGCACCGTTTACGACGATTTTCACTTCCTCTATCTTCTTGCCTGCCACTTCCAGGGCGTTCAGCAATCCTGCGCTGGAGATGATGGCGGTGCCGTGCTGGTCGTCGTGCATCACGGGGATGTCCAATTCCTCTTTCAGGCGGCGTTCTATTTCGAAACATTCGGGTGCTTTGATGTCTTCCAAGTTGATACCTCCGAATGTTGGGGCAATAGCCTTGACAGCTTCGATGAACTTGTCGGGGTCTTTTTCATTTACTTCGATGTCGAATACGTCGATACCTGCATAAATTTTGAACAACAGACCTTTACCCTCCATGACGGGTTTGCCGCTGAGGGCGCCAATATCGCCCAGGCCGAGCACGGCGGTTCCGTTGGAGATGACAGCTACCAGATTGCCTTTTGCTGTATATTTATATGCATCTTGCGGGTTTTTCTCAATTTCGAGGCACGGTTCTGCAACGCCCGGAGAGTAGGCGAGAGAAAGATCGGTTTGTGTACTGTAAGGCTTGGTGGGTACTACTTCAATCTTACCCGGTTTGCCTTGCGAATGGTAGAGCAAGGCTGCTTCTTTGGTTATTTTAGCCATGGTAGAATAGTTAAATTGGTTATAATTTGGCTGCAAATGTAGGTATAAAAGTTCTAAATTGTAGCTCGCTGTCAATAAAATCTATTACTTTTATCAGTTAATTAGCTTAAAATGCTTATTTTTGGCATCAGATTTTAGAAATTACCCCCATTTATTAACTTAACACATGAGTTGCATGAGAATTTTGAAACTTCCTCTGGCAGGATTATTATTTTGTGTAATGGCACTATTTGCTGGATGTAAAACGAGTAATGAACCTAAGGCACCGGTTGCTCTGACCTGGGAAATGGGTGCAAGTGACATCGAACCCGGATATTATGAGAATACCTTTATTCTCAAGAATATCTCTCAAAAACCTCTAAAAAAGAACTGGACGATTTACTATTCACAGCTTCCCCGAGGGGTGAAGCAGGAAGGAGCCTCTGAAGTGAAGGTAGAGGTAGTGAACGGTAATTTTTTCAAAATGTATCCGACAGACGAATTTGCTTCGCTGGCTCCCGGTGATTCCATGCGGATTACTTTCCTTTGCACTTACAAGCTGGACCGGAACTCCCATGTACCGGAAGGAACTTATTGGGTGGAGACTGTGGATGGTAAAGAGGGCAGTCCGTTGCCCGTGGCTTTGAAGGCGCTGCCGCTTCCTTCTCCCGAGTCAATGAGCGGCTATCCGGATGCGACTAAGATTTATGAATCCAATCTTCGCTTGGCTGGTGCTCCTGCTTTGGTGCAGTCAGACATTCTTCCGTCTGTAAAGAAAGTGGTAGCCATTGAAGGCGATAATGTCGTATTGGAAGGTAAGGTAGCTTTGGCATTTCCGGAGAACTTTGCCGGTGAAGCCAAGTTGCTGAAAGAGAAACTGACTGGTTTGTATGGTTTGGAAGTTGTCGGAAATGCTTCCGTGAAGATTGTGCTGGAAGAACTGCTTGATAGGAAGGAGGCCGTAAATGATGAATATTATACTATCAATATAGGTGACAACCTGATAAAAATCAGTGCTGCCACTCCTCATGGCATTTTTAATGGTACACAGACACTTTTGTCAATGTTGAAGGGCAAGCAGACACCTTATTTGCTGGAGGCAGTCTCCATTCGGGATTATCCGGACTTGGCATATCGTGGACAAATGATAGATATTGCCCGTAATTTCACCGCTCCGGAGAACTTGAAGAAACTGGTGGATATTTTTGCATCTTATAAATTGAATGTCCTGCATTTCCATTTTTGTGATGATGAAGCCTGGCGTTTGGAGATTCCCGGTTTGGAGGAACTGACTGCTGTGGGTAGCCGTCGCGGGCATACCACTGACGAAAGCCAGTGCCTCTACCCATGTTATGACGGTGGCTATGACCCTGATGCAAAGACTGTAGGCAATGGATATTATAGCCGCGAGGAATTTATTGATTTGCTGAAGTATGCTGCCGAAAGACATGTCCGCATTGTTCCGGAAATAGAATCTCCGGGGCATGCCCGCGCTGCCATTGTCTCCATGAAGGCACGCTATAACAAATATTTTGAAACTGATCCGGGAAAAGCTACAGAATATATATTGAGTGAACCGGAAGATACTTCACGTTATGTTTCTGTACAATATTATACGGACAATGTGATGAATGTCGCCTTGCCTTCTACCTACCGTTTTATGGAGAAGGTGATTCAGGAACTTAATGCGATGTATCAGGAAGCCGGTCTTTCATTGTCCACAGTGCATTTGGGTGGTGACGAAGTGCCTCGCGGCGTGTGGATGGGCTCTCCGAAATGCCAAGAGCTGATGAAGGAAAAAGGCATGACGAAAGCTCATGATTTGTCGGAGTATTTCATTACGCAAATGGCGGATGTGATGCAGAAGAACGGACTGAAATTCAGTGGTTGGCAGGAAGTTGCTTTGGGGCATACCGAAGAGGCTCATCAACAGTTGAGGGGCCAGGCTGCCGGTGTGTATTGCTGGAATACTGTACCGGGCTCTGATGAAGTGGTTTATCAGACAGCCAATAACGGTTACCCGGTCATCCTTTGCAACGTGGGCAATTTCTATATGGATATGGCTTACAATGGTCATCCGGACGAGCGTGGACTCGATTGGGGAGGTTATGTGGATGAGTCTGTCTCTTTCTCTATGCTTCCTTTCAGCATTTATCGTTCGCTGCGTGTGGATATGGCAGGCAATCCCATTGATTTGGATAATGCGGAAAAGGGGAAGACTGCTTTGACAGAGATAGGCAAGAAGCATATTATGGGTGTACAAGGGCAATTGTTTGCCGAAACTATCCGTAGTTTTGATGGCGTGGAATATCTTCTTTTCCCCAAAATCTTAGGGCTGGCAGAACGTGGCTGGAATGCTCATCCGGTATGGGAAAACCTGTCCGGCGTGCGGGAGCAGCAGGCTTTCAATCAGGCTTTGGCACTTTATTATGAGAAAATCAGCAAGAGTGAAATGCCTTATTGGGCAAAGAATGGGATTAACTTCCGCTTGCCTCAGCCGGGATTATTGGTAAAAGATGGAAATCTGTATGCTAATGTGGCCATTGATGGTGCTGAAGTACGTTACACAACTGATGGTTCGGAACCTACTGCCCAGTCAACCTTATGGAAAGAACCGGTGAAGTGTGGTTCCCTGGTAGTGAAAGCAAAGACCTTCTACCAAGGCAAGGAAAGTTTGACGATTATATTGAATGTTGAGTAATAGAGAATATTGAAATGAAAAGGGAGTGCATTTTCGGACAATGCACTCCCTTTTGTTTATTCCTTTAGGCGTTCAGCGCTTGTTCGATGTCGGCAATAATATCCTCTGCATTCTCTATACCTACCGAGAAGCGAATCAGGTCGGGGCGTACACCTGCCTCCATCAGCTGCTCGTCTGTCAACTGGCGGTGTGTATGGCTGGCTGGGTGCAGCACGCAAGTACGTGCATCGGCCACATGAGTCACGATGGCCGCCAGTTTCAGTGAATCCATAAACTTGATAGACTCTTCCCGTCCGCCCTTCAAGCCGAAGGTGACAACGCCGCAAGAGCCGTTCGGCATGTACTTCTGTGCCTGCTCGTAGTATTTGTCGCCCGGCAGACCACAATAATTCACCCAAGCCACTTTATCGTTCTGGGCAAGATACTCGGCTACCGCTTGTGCATTCTTGCAATGTTGGGGCATACGCAGGTGTAGTGTTTCCAGACCCAGGTTCAGCAGGAATGCGTTTTGTGGAGACTGGATGCTGCCCAGGTCGCGCATCAGTTGGGCTGTAGCCTTGGTGATGTAAGCCATTTTGCCGAAGGCTTTCGTATAAGTCAGTCCGTGGTAAGACTCGTCCGGTGTGCACAGTCCGGGGAATTTGTCGGCGTGTGCATCCCAATCGAAGTTACCGCTGTCTACAATGGCTCCACCTACACTGGTGGCATGTCCGTCCATGTATTTGGTAGTAGAGTGTACTACGATGTCGGCACCCCACTCAAACGGGCGGCAGTTGATAGGGGTAGGGAAGGTGTTGTCCACAATCAAGGGCACGCCGTGGCTGTGGGCAATGCGTGCAAACTTCTCTATATCGAGCACTTCGAGCGTAGGGTTGGAGATGGTTTCGCCGAATAGGGCCTTGGTATTGGGGCGGAAAGCAGCGGAAATTTCTTTCTCGCTGGCATCTGGGTTGACGAAAGTGACGTCGATGCCCAATTTCTTCAAAGTTACTCCGAAGAGGTTGAATGTTCCGCCATAGATGGTAGAGGAGCAAACAAAATGGTCTCCTGCCTGGCAGATATTGAAAATGGCATAGAAGTTGGCTGCTTGTCCGCTGGATGTCAGCATAGCGGCCACACCACCTTCGAGGGCGGCAATCTTGGCGGCTACTGCATCGTTCGTAGGGTTCTGCAGGCGGGTATAGAAATAGCCGCTGTCTTCAAGGTCGAACAAGCGTGCCATCTGTTCGCTGGTATCATATTTGAAAGTTGTACTTTGATAGATGGGGAGTACACGGGGCTCGCCCTTTTTAGGAGTCCATCCGGCTTGTACGCACAGCGTCTCCGGCTTGAATTGCTTTGCCATAATGTTATCTGTTTTAAAAGTTTCTTATCTATTATCGCGTAAGTTGTCGCAAAAGTAGGGAAAAAATTATAATTTTGTGCTTAAGTATGGTAAAATGCTATAAATTAGCGGCTGGAAATTTGTAGCGAACCGAATAAATGATGAATAATTGGAATATGAAACGCATATTTTGTTTACTGACCATCTTCTTTTGTACTTTGTTTGCTTTTAATGCTTCGGCTCAGGAAGAGCGGGATAGTCCGAGACGTGGAGAAGGAATCTCTGTTTTCCTGGAACGTAACAAGCGCCCGGGGAGAGCCTATTATAAGGAGTTTTTGGAGCTGAACAAGAAACTTCTTAAAGGGAAGGAGGAATTGCGGCTGGGAGTGAAGTATGTACTGCCCCCATTATCAAAGCCGGTTGGCAATGGGAAGAAGACAATCAATGAACCTTTGTTCGGGAAAGCGCTTGCCAGTGTAAAAGTGACATCCAACCGTTTGCAGGGCGCTTGTTTTTATGTAGTGAGCGGGCATGGAGGCCCCGACCCCGGAGCTATCGGCAGAATCGGCAAAATAGAACTGCATGAAGATGAGTATGCGTATGATGTGGCTTTGCGCCTTGCCCGTAACTTGATGCAAGAGGGGGCGGAAGTCCGTATCATTATCCAGGATGCTAAAGACGGAATCCGTGATGACAAGTACCTTTCCAACAGCAAACGTGAGACGTGCATGGGAGCTCCCATACCCTTGAACCAAGTGGCACGTCTCCGGCAACGTTGCGCCAAAATCAATGAGTTTTACAAGAAGGACCGCAAGAACTATAAATATTGCCGTGCCATTTTTCTTCATGTGGACAGTCGCAGTAAGAGCCATCAGACCGATGTGTTCTTTTACCACTCTAAAAGCAAGCCCGACAGCAAGCGTCTGGCTAAGACCATGAAGAAAACTTTCGAATCGAAATATGACAAGCACCAGCCCAACCGTGGGTTTACCGGAACTGTCAGCGCACGCAATCTTTATGTGTTAGCCAATACTTCTCCCGCTTCCGTATTCGTGGAATTGGGAAATATCCAGAACACTTTTGACCAGCGCCGTTTTGTAATCAGTTCGAACCGCCAGGCCTTGGCCAAGTGGATGATGGAGGGTTTCATCACGGATTATAAAAAGGCGAAATAAGGACAATCAACTCTCACTCTCCTTTTTCTTTTCGTGTACCACCACGACTGTAACGGCCGTTATTATCAGCGCCATGCCGATGGCGCTGGCCGGTGTGAAGCTTTCATTGAATATCAGGCAACCGATAACTACGGCTGTCAGAGGTTCCAAGGCCCCGAAAATGGAAGTCAGTGTAGGCCCTATGTATTTAATGGCTTTTACCAGGGTGATGTTGGATATAGCTGTTGCCGGCAGCGCCAGTCCGAGAATATTCAGCCATGTGTAGGTATCATTGGCCAGCCGGATGCCTCCGGTCAGATATCCTCCTATAATAAAGAACAAGGCTCCCAGCCCCATTACGTAGCATGTCAATGCAGTGGAGGGAATCTGCACGGCACGGCTCTTCCTTACTCCTACGATATATCCTCCATAAAAGAATACGGACAGACCGGCAGCAATCAGCCCGATGGTCGTGTTTCCTCCTTCAAAGTCTATTTTGCCGGATGACAAAAGTCCAGCTCCGCTTAGTGACACCAACACGGCAAACAGAATGGCGAATGACCTCTTTTCTCCGAAAAAGCCCATCATGGCCAGTGCCACGGCCAGCGGATACATGAAATGAATGGTGGATGCCACTCCGCTGGATATGTTCTGATAGGCGATGACCAGACTGAAGGAGGTAGCTGCTCGGAGCAGGCTGAGGATGAACACCGTTCCCCAGTCTTTCCTGCTGATGCGGAATGTCTCGCCCAGCATAATGCCGAAAACGACCAAGGTAAGTGAAGCTATTCCCCATCGGTAGGCCAATACTTCGAAAGAGGAGAAGCCCGCAAGGAGTAATGAAATGGTGAAGAAAGGAGCCAGCCCGAAGGTGGCAGAGGAGAGAGCCGCATATATAAACCCTTTTATGGAAACATTTTGCATTTTTTATCTTGATTTTAATGGAGATTTTAAAATTATCTGTTTGCGTCAATTGCTTGATTCGCATTGCGTCGTGCAAAATTAATGAATAAAAACAAGCATACAGACAAGGGAGTGTCCCTTTTTTACAATACAGTATAGATATGGGTATCTAATATAGTATCGACCGGCTTGCCTGATATTTATTCGTTCCATCATGAGGTAAAAATCATTCCACCGCGGAGTAAAAATCGTTCCACCATGGTGGAACGATTTTTACTCCATGGAGGAACGAATACTTGTTCGCTGTCCGGCTCCTAAACTCTTCCGGGGAGAAAGTCTGATAGCTCCGGCAGAACAGTTTGCCTACTCTACCGGAATATAAATCTCTGTCAACAGTTCCTCCGGCGCCGTATCTGCGGGGTTGTTCAGGTAACGTTCCGCACTGGACTCATCCCGTAAGCTACATTCCATTTCGGGGATATACTTCCCGTAGATGGTATCGTATACGGCCTGCAGATGTTCGTATGGACCTTTGTATAGGAATATGGCATAGCGGCCTGCCGCGAGCTGTTTAAATCCGATGTCTCCTTTGGCCGTTGCAAATGAGGGTAGGACCATACATACATCGGTACGCAGCTTTTCAGCGGGTGTCACTTTGGGGTCATCGTGATAGATACAGTAGGGCATCACTTCTCCCATAGGCAGTTTTTCTTCCTGGATGAACTGGCAAAGGCGCATCCATGCGCTGCAATAGTCGTTCAGTTTATAGTCGCCAAAGAGGCGGATGTAAATCACATTTCTGGCAGGAACTTCTTTGATTTCGTGTTTCAGTTCCAGTTCCGGACGAATAATGGCTGGTTTCATAATTACAAAGTTTTTATTGTTACGGTATTCTAATGGTGAAATGCCGTAGAACTGCTTGAATACTTTCGACAGTGACGAAGGCGAAGAGTAGCCTATACGGTAGGCTATGTCCGCTATCGGCATGTCCGAGTAACGAAGCAACCGGGCAGCGGCTTCGGTACGCGTCCGGACAATGAACGTACCGACGGGTTCACCCAGGAAAGCTTTCATGATGCGGTGGAAGTAGAAGGGAGAGAAATGGGAAATCCTGGCCAAAGATTTCAGGTCAATTTCTTCTCCGAGGTGCAGATTTATATAATCCACTACTGCGTTCACACACTTTTGGTATTCCTCCTGGGTTGTCTTTTTCTGCTGCATGGCTCTATTGGGCTTTTTCATGTTGCAAAAATAGGAGGAAAAGAAATAGGTTACTTGTCCGATGTTGCTATAAATGCAATATCTTTAAATAAGATAAGCTATATCCCGGCACAACTTTTTCGTGCAAGCATGAAAGTTTTGCATTCGATTTGCAATATCTTTGCATTTCAGATGAAAAAACAAATGCTTGCAGATGACCGAGGAGATTAAAAGACAACTTTGGGAGTGGGCGGCGGCCTATCATTGCGCCGGCTTCATTCAGAACGACCCCGTACAGTTTCCACATCGCTATGAACGGAAGCAGGATATTGAAATCAGTGGGCTGCTGACTGCCATCATGAGTTTCGGCAACCGTAAACAGATATTGAAAAAGGCTGAAGAGTTGCATAGGTTGATGGGGGTATCACCTCATCAATACGTGTTGTCCTGCCGATGGAAGAATGACTTCCCTGCTACGGACAGAAGCAGTTTTTACCGAATGCTTTCTTATGCTGACTTTCATTCCTATTTCAGGCGTTTGCATGCTGCCTATTCTGCTTTTGACAGTCTGGAGGATGCCTTATGTACGTATGCAGGTAATCCGATGGAAAGGTTATGCGCATTTTTGGAAGTCTCGGCAAAGAGCCCCCAGAAGAAACTGAACATGTTTCTGCGCTGGATGATAAGGAAAGGTCCGGAAGTGGATTTTGGTATTTGGGAGAGATTTGATTGCAGGGACCTGATTGTGCCTTTGGACACGCATGTCTGCCGTGTGGCCTATGCTTTGGGACTCACCGAGACAGAAACATTTTCTTTGAAGAATGCCCGCCGGATTACTGAAGCTCTGGCAGAGGCCTTTCCGGACGACCCGTGCCTGGGGGACTTTGCTTTGTTTGGAAGCGGAGTCAGCGGAGTATTGTAGCGTGTTACCAGTCTATTTCTTGTATCCCTCTGCTCCGTAAGAAATCGTTGGCTTTACTGAAGTGCCTGCAACCGAAGAATCCGTATTCGGCAGAACGTGGGGACGGATGGACGGTAGTCAGAATCAAGTGTCTGCTGCTATTGATTAAAGCGGCTTTTTCTTTGGCGTACGCTCCCCAAAGCATGAATACAAGATTCTCCCGTTCTTCACTCAGTTTCTTGATAACAGCGTCTGTGAAGATTTCCCATCCCATGTTCCGGTGCGAGCCGGTTTCGTGGGCACGTACTGTGAGGACGGAATTCATAGGAAACACGCCTTGCGCTACCCAACGGTCCAGATTTCCGGAAGTCGGAATGGGCTTTCCCAAGTCCTGATGTATTTCCTTGAATATGTTTGCCAGAGAACCGGGAATGGCTATTCCTTTCGGTACGGAAAAGCAGACTCCATAATACTGACCGGGATTAGGATAAGGGTCTTGTCCGAGTATGACGACTTTCACTTTCTCGAACGGGCAAGAGTTGAAGACGTGGAAAATTTGATGGCCGGGAGGTAGCACGTTGGCATGTCCATACTCACTTTTTACAAATGCTACCAGCTTCTCAAAATAAGGTTTGTCAAACTCCTCTTGCAGGCGTTTTCTCCAGCTTTCTTCTATTTTTACGTTCATAAGAGTCTTGCAGTTACATATGAATAGGAAACGATGTTGCAAAAATACAAATAATCCGGATGAGGCAGATGCATTTACGAGTATAAAGAATGTTTTAATTATCGTATGAAACGATAGTTATTTTGAGTAAGTTTATTACTTTTGTGGTGCAATGCCGGACACTAAGCATAAAGCCGTCATTGTTGAGGTTGAACTGATTGGTAAAATAAAGGAATGGAAAATTTTCATCGTATGGATGCTTGTCCGGTACGGGATGTACTGAGCAGGTTGGGAGACAAATGGACAATGCTTGTGCTGGTCACACTGAAAGCGAATGGAACGATGCGCTTTTGCGATATACAGAAAACCATAGGGGATATTTCCCAGCGGATGCTGACGGTTACATTGCGCTCATTGGAGACGGACGGGCTGATTGTCAGGAAAGTCTATGCGGAAGTTCCTCCTCGTGTGGAGTATAACCTTACAGAAACCGGATGTAGCCTGATGCCGCATATCGAATCTTTGGTAGGATGGGCATTGGAGCATATGAATGATATTTTGAATCGGCGCAGTCTGCAGAACTGATGGGTCGATATGCAAAGAGGGTGTGTCGAAACTGGTATTCACCACAGATTACACAGATTTGCACAGATAAGCATCTTTGATTATCAGTAGATTAAGCTCATTCTGTGTTAATCCGTGTAATCTGTGGTGAATTTTGACACACCCCTTCAGAAGTTTCCAAGTGCTTGTTTTATTTCTTAGCATCGGCAAAATTGTGAACCTTGTTTTTCAGATTGTCAGCTTTCTCTGCGGCCTCATGGGCCTCATGGGCCATCTTGTCTGCTACTTTGGTGCCAACGTGCAATGCTTCTTCTTCAGCAGTGTTAATGAACTCCTTGGCTTCGCCATTTGCTTTGTGGATGGCACGGCATATGGCATCTTCCAGCTTTTTAGCTTTCTCCGTACGGGAGAAGTGGTAGGCCAATGCACCGGCAACCGAACCTATTCCCAGTCCGATCCAGAAATTAGAATCTTTACATTTCATAATCAAGTCAGTTTTTAATAGTTAAAGTTAGAATCAATTCTGATGAGACAACATACTTGCCAAAGATTGGTTCATCCGGCGGGAAAGGAATTAATAACAATTTACTTTTGTTGGTGGAGATATTTATTCTGCTTAAATTTGCGATGCACTTAAAATTTATACAAGTATGATTAGATTAAATGTTTTTATTCAGGTAAGTGCGGAGAACCGTGCCGCAGTATTGGAATCTGCCAAAGAACTGGTCGCATATTCCTTGAAGGACAATGGATGCATTGCTTATGATGTGTTTGAGAGCGCCACTCGCAGCGATGTTCTTATGATTTGTGAAACATGGAAAGATGCAGAGTCATTGTCTGCCCATGAAAAAGCAGACCATTTTGTGGCCCTGGTGCCCAAAATCCAGGGGCTGGCTGCCATGAAGTTGGAAAAATTCGAGTTCTGAATCAGTAATTTGAGGTAGTAAGGGGTTGTGTGATCATGCGTAAATAAGTATATTTGTGCATTCTTAATATACATATTTATGCTGATTACCCTTATTATCCTTGTTCTCTCCGCTGCCTTTTTTGTAGCAGGCAAAGTCCGTTCGGACATTGTGGCGCTTTGTGCGCTGATTGGTTTATTGATATTTCAGATTCTTACTCCTGAAGAGGCCCTTTCCGGCTTCTCCAACTCGGTGGTGATTATGATGGTGGGCTTGTTCGTTGTGGGCGGCGCCATTTTTCAGACCGGGCTGGCTAAAATGATAAGTTCGCGCATTTTAAAGCTGGCAGGCAAAAGCGAGCTGAAACTCTTCTTGCTGGTGATGCTGGTTACCTCTGCCATTGGTGCTTTTGTGAGCAATACGGGAACGGTGGCTTTGATGCTGCCTATCGTGGTGAGCTTGGCACTGAGTGCCGGAATGAATCCTAGCCGTCTATTGATGCCTTTGGCTTTTGCCAGCAGCATGGGCGGTATGATGACACTTATCGGTACGCCTCCTAACTTGGTCATTCAGAATACATTGACGGGAGCGGGCTTTGAACCGCTGTCTTTCTTCTCCTTCTTGCCGGTGGGCATTGTGTGCGTGATAGTGGGAACTTTGGTTTTAATGCCTCTGACCAAATGGTTTCTCTCCAAGAAAGGCAAAAAGAATGACGGAACATTGTCGGGTAAATCATTGGACCAACTGGTACAGGAGTACGGACTTTCCAGCAACCTGTTCCGTTTGAGGGCTGTCAATGACTCCCGTCTGATAGGAAAAACCATCATAGACCTGGATGTACGCCGCAAGTATGGTCTGAATATCATTGAAGTACGGCGTGTAGACTCTTCCCAACATAGATTCCTGAAAACTATTACCCAGAAATTGGCATCACCCGATACGACTATTTGGGTGGGCGACGTGCTTTATATTACGGGAGAGGTATCGAACGTAAATCGTTTTGCTGAAGACTTTTTAATGGAAATGCTCGACGGGCATACCACTGAAGAAGCCTCTAAAGCCGACAAGTCCCTTGACTTTTATGACATCGGAATTGCCGAAATCGTGTTGATGCCCTCTTCCAATATTGTGAACCGGACGGTGAAGGAAGCGGGGTTCCGTGATAAATTTAATGTAAATGTATTGGGCATCCGTCGTAAGAAGGAATATATATTACGTGAATTGGGACGTGAGCGTATGCATAGTGGCGATGTTTTGCTGGTGCAGGGTGCGTGGCAGGACATCGCACGGATAAGCAGGGAAGATTCCGATTGGGTGGTATTGGGGCAGCCTTTGGCAGAAGCCGCCAAAGTGACGCTGGATTATAAAGCGCCCATAGCTGCCGCTATCATGGTGCTGATGGTTGCCATGATGGTCTTCGACTTTATTCCCGTGGCCCCGGTGACAGCGGTGATGATTGCCGGCTTGCTGATGGTGCTGACGGGATGTTTCAGGAATGTGGAAGCCGCCTATAAAACGATAAACTGGGAAACAATTGTACTCTTTGCAGCCATGCTCCCCATGTCTCTTGCACTCGAAAAAACCGGTGCCTCGGAATATATATCCAACAGTCTTGTGAGCGGATTGGGCAGTTATGGTCCTATTGTGTTGATGGCAGGTATCTATTTCACCACTTCATTGATGACCATGTTCATCAGCAATACGGTGACGGCAGTGCTGATGGCCCCTATTGCTCTTCAAAGTGCGATTCAGATTGGAGTAAGTCCCGTTCCGTTCTTGTTTGCCGTGACGGTTGCGGCAAGCATGTGTTTCGCTTCTCCGTTCTCTACACCGCCCAATGCACTGGTGATGCCGGCAGGACAATATACATTCATGGATTATATAAAAGTGGGGCTCCCGTTGCAGATTATTATGGGAGTGGTGATGGTATTTGTGTTGCCGTTGCTGTTTCCTTTTTAGATATATTCTTATTAATTGGAAAAAACACACTTATTGGTTGAGTGTAAAGAGGAGATTGTACGTATTAAAAGGAAAAAAGATAGATACTATGAAAAAGATTCTTTTATTAATGGCAATTTTCTTTTCTGTATTATTGCAGGCACAGCTCAACACTCTGTCTATGAATCTTCCCCAAGGGCATCCGCGTTATCTGACTGATGCCGGTGGAAAAGAGACTACTTTGAAGTTGATAAGTAATGAACCGTGGGCGGAAGAAGTGTTCGGAAAGCTGAAAAGCAAGACGGATGTTTATGTCCGGTTGACAGAAGCACAGCCGGAATGGTTGCTTTCGCGACTTGCCATGTATTGGGAATCGCATGCCACGGATGTATATGTAAAAGGTGAAACCTTTGATTATGCCGGTGGAGAAAAAGCTCCAGTTCCAACCGTACGCTATACGGGGACACGAGGGACCTTTGCTACACACAGTCGTCCGAAGTTGGAAGATGTCGTTCCTTACGATGACGTCGGTGGCAATGTTACGTTTTGCAACAACTCTTTGCCGGGACGCCCCATGGAAAGTGTGCACCCTTCCAAAACCGGTCGTAACATAGAAAGCCTGAACCGTGAAATTATGGGCATTGCCCGTGATGCAGCTTTCCTTTACTGGCTGACGGATGATGAGAAATATGCAAAATTGGCAGCCGGAGTTTTTGATACCTACATGCAGGGCATCTATTATCGGAATGTCCCCGTTGACCTGAATCATGGGCACCAGCAAACTTTGGTGGGCATGACTTCTTTCGAGGTAATCCACGAAGATATTCTTAAAGATATAGTTCCTCTTTATGATTTTCTTTACGGCTATTTACATAGCAATTATGCCGATAAACTGGAAATCTATGCCGGAGCTTTCAAGAAATGGGCAGACAATATCATAGCAAACGGAGTGCCTCATAACAACTGGAACCTGATGCAGGCGCGTTATGTCATGGACATTGGCATGATTTTGGAAGATAATAGATGTTATGCCGACGGTAAGGGGCGTGAGTACTACATTGATTATGTGCTCAACCGTTCCAGTATCCGTCAATGGAGCCTGAAGAAACTGGCGGATTATGGCTATGACTCAAATACCGGTATTTGGGCGGAGTGTCCCGGTTACAGTGGTGTTGTACTTAATGACTATGCCAACTTCACCAATCTGTTCGACCGTAATTTGGGATATGATTTGACTCTGGATTTGCCGGTTATTCCGAAAGCAGTAGCCGCTACTCCCCAATATCTGTTCCCCAACCGGATGATGTGCGGATTTGGTGATACCCATCCCGGTTATTTGAATACTTCTCCAATAATCCGCATGATAGGGAATGCCCAGGTCAATGGCAAGAAAGAGCAGGAGGATTATTTCACGGCTTTGTTGAAGTGCTTGAAGCCAGATATGGGTGAGGCGAACGGGAAACGGAATGCCCGTGTCTCCATCAATTCTTTTTTTGACGATAAACCATTGGTGCTGAATCCTGATATTAAGGCTGGCAAGATAGAAGATTATGTATCACCGTTGTTCTATGCTCCGAATGTGTCATGGTTGGTGCAGCGCAACGGGATGCATCCACGCCACAGCCTTATGGTATCGCTGAATGGCAGTGAAGGCAATCACATGCACGCCAACGGAATCTCTATGGAGCTTTATGGCAAAGGCTATGTTTTGGGTCCCGATGCCGGTATCGGCTTGTATCTGTATAGCGGATTGGATTACTTGGAATATTATTCCCAGTTTCCCAGTCATAATACGGTTTGTGTAGACGGTATATCGAGCTATCCGGTAATGAAGAGTAACCATGCTTTCCGTGTGAACTCTTGCTTTCCGGCACCGGTATCAAAGAAAGGAGAATTTTATCCGATTACATATAGTGAAGTTTACTTCCGCGAACCGGAGAGTTGTGCCGACCAGACCCGTCTGACGAGCATCGTCACCACGGGACCGGAAACCGGTTACTATGTTGACATATTCCGTAGCCGTAAAGTGCAGGGTGGAGACAAAATGCATGATTATTTTTATCACAATCTTGGGCAGACGCTTTCACTGACCGGTACAGACGGTACCGATTTGGGGTTACAGCCTACCGAAGAACTCTCTTTTGCCGGCGCACATTTGTATGCCTATTCTTATATCTACAACAAGAAAGCAGTGCAGACGGCTAAGGATGTAAAGGCCTCTTTCACTATCGACATGAAAGACGGAGATGATATTTCCATGAACTTGTGGATGAAAGGGGAAAAAGACCGTAAAGTCTTTACCGCTTTGTCTCCCATGACTGAAGGTTATAGCCGTACTCCGGGGATGCCCTACAATATCAAGGAACAGCCTACCCTGACATTTGTTGCCAGACAGTCAGGAGAGGCATGGAGCCGTCCGTTTGTGGCAATCTATGAGCCGTCTTCGGTAAACGAACCGGGACAGATTGAGTCTGTCACTTTTCCGGAGGTGGAATGTAAGGACAAAGGGAGCCATGTCGCAGTTTGCGTTGAACAGAGGAATGGTCGTAAGGATTGTATTTTATCCTCAGACAACGCGTCGCACCTTTGCGGCATGGGGGATATGAAGGCAAAAGCTGTTTATGCTTTATGCGGAAACAAGGCGGGAAAAGAAACTACATTGTTTTTGGGAAACGGTACTTTGCTGCAAACTCCTCGGGTTACTATAAAATCTGAAAAAACTGCAAATGTTTTGTTGGAACATCAACTGGATGGGTGGTATTATGAAGCCTCTGCCGATTGTACGATTACAATAAAGGGACAGACATACAAAGCTAAGGCTACAAAAGGATTGGAATATTTGGGAAGATAGTTATATCATTCCCTCTATTTTTAAGCTTGAGGTAGCTATACAGTTGATGTTTTTCGTTATATTTGCACCATAGAGTAAAGACTACAGTGTAATGAAAAACATAATAAAATACATTTTTCTTTTTCACTTGTTAATGTTCTGTGCATGGGCCTATCCAAGTACATATACCTTGCGTGGCTTGTCGGTATCCGACGGACTGTCTGATTTGCTGGTCAATGCCATTTATAAAGACTCTTTGGGATTTGTCTGGATAGGTACGGGTAATTCTTTGGAGCGTTTTGACGGAAGCCATATCAAACACTATCCGATAACCGGTTCCAATGAGAAATTGAAACGTGTCAATGTTATTGCCGAAATGGAAGATAACCAATTGTGGATGGGGAATGGCATGGGATTGTGGCGTTTGAACAAAGAATTGGATGCTTTGGAACTTATTGTCCCCGATATGATAAATTGTGCAGTCCACTCTTTGCTTCATGATGGAAAAGGGACACTCTATATCGGTAGTGCGAAAGGGCTCTTTTTATACAAGAAAGGAAACTTGGAGCAAATATTACTGGATAAAAATGCCCTTTCTGCTTCGAATGTTGTAACCGGACTTTCATTGAATGAGCAGGGCATGCTATGGATGGCAACCGAGAAGGGACTGTATTCGTTACGATTGTCCGACAGAAAAGTGAAAGCCTATCATAATGTAAAAGACGGCAAGCATGTGTGTGCTTTTAACAATATCACCCGTATCGGTTCTACCATTTATCTGGGTACTATGGACCAAGGGATTATTTCCTTTGACACCCGTTCCGGAGAATTTGAGCATTTTGTGGAGGTGGGGTGCAACATCATCTCTTCCCTTTCCAGCGACGGCAAAAATATGTTGTATGTAGGAACGGATGGCAATGGAGTGCATTTCATAGCCACAGACCGGCGGAAGGTGGTCCGTACCATGCGGCATGAGACGGGTGACAATGAAAGCTTGCGTTCCAATTCCGTTTATTCGCTTTTGGTAGACCGGAACGGAATGATTTGGATAGGGTTCTACCAGTTGGGACTTGATTATACTTTATATCAGAGTGATTTGTTTACTACTTATGCTTTCCCTCCTTATTTCAATTCCAGAGACATGCCTATCCGTGCCCTTGCCATCAATGGGCATGAAAAGCTGGTAGGTTCGCGTGACGGCTTATTCTATATTGATGAGAAAAGGAATCGTTTCAAAAGTTTCCAGTCGCCCGAAATGCGCTCCGGCATGATATTCTGTATTTTATTTTATGAAGGAGAATATTATGTAGGAACTTACGGCGGAGGAATGTACATCTTCAATCCGGAAAGGTTGACCATACGTGACTTTGCACCTGACGGTGAACAGCAACCTTTTGTAAAAGGACATATCTTCTGTATCAAGCAGGATGCGGAAGGAAATTTATGGATAGGAACTTCTCAAGGCGTTTATTGTTATAAAGACGGCAGGCAGGTGGCTCACTATACCAGTTCCAATTCCAGGCTTCCTGAAGGCAATGTCTACGAAATCTATTTTGACTCTACCCGTAAAGGATGGATTTGTACGGAAAATGGCGTATGTATCTGGGACCCTTCTTCTGAAAAGCTTCGTACGGATATATTTCCTGAGGGATTTATCCATAAGGAGAAAATCAGGGTCGTTTATGAGGACTCCGGGCATAATCTTTATTTTTTTCCGGACAAAGGCTCTCTGTTCATATCCGATTTGTCTATGAACAGCTTCCGGCGTTTGCATCCCGGTACTCCTTTGGAGGGGCGAGACGGGATGTTCATTATAGAAGATCGTAAAAAATGGCTGTGGATGGGGACGAGTGACGGTTTGTTCCATTATGACAAGAATGACAATTTTATCCCTTATAACTTTGTAGACGGTATTCCGAGTTCCATTTTTACCCTATGCCCGCCGGTTTGTGACGCGGAAGGAAATCTCTGGTTTGGAAATTCTAAAGGATTGGTCTCTTTGGATGTTGCTCACATGAATCAGAAGAAGCATGATTTTTATCCGGTCAAGGTAACCGATGTGCATATCAATGGTAAGCCGTCTACTTATCCGATGGTCACCGTTGGAAGTGGTATTTCGAGAATCGGGTTGGAGCCTTCGGAGAAAAATGTCACTTTCTGTTTTTCCGACTTTTCCTATACTTCTCCTGCTTTTATGTCCTATGAATACCAGTTGGAGGGTAGGGATGACGGTTGGATAGCAATTACAGGGCGTTCGGAAGTGACTTATTATGATTTGCCTTCCGGTTCTTATGTGTTTAAGGTGCGCCGTATGGGGGAACCGGATTCGGAAACTCTGCTGAAGGTGGAAATCGCTTCTGTTTTCAGTGGTTGGCTTGCTTGGGGGATTGTTGTAGCAGTACTGTTGGCCGGTGGAGGCTATTATTTCTTCGGGCGTGGAAAAAGACAAGCCCCTGAGCAGGTACAGGTCGTGAAAGAAGAACAATCTGTTGCGGTGGAGACAAAATCGGTATCTGAAGAAAAGTATAAAAGCGTAAAGGTCAGCTCGGAAGAGTGCAGGCGACTGACGGACAAGCTGGAAAAAATCATGCATAAAGACAAGCTTTATAAGCATTCTGATTTGAAGATAGCCGATTTGGCTGCTGCCATTGATACGTCTGCCCATACACTTTCTTATCTTTTCAATCAATACTTGGAACGCAATTATTATGATTATATCAACGATTACCGCATTGCCGAGTTTAAACGTTTAGTCAATACGGAAGAGTATTCCAAATATACGCTGAGTGCTCTTGCCGAACTTTGTGGCTTCAGTTCCCGCGCTTCTTTCTTCCGTTATTTCAAGAAAGCTACGGGAATTACTCCGAATGAATATATCCGAAGCATAGGAGGGAACAACGAATAGTCTCAAATTATTAATTGATACTGTGAGTCTCATATTCTTAAGTCGCTATATATTAGCGACTTTCTTTGTTTTTAGTCTAACCGTATTAGTTGAGATTTGTATGCCCTTCAGAAGTGTTGTTTTTATTGAAATAGAAGTTATTTTTGCATTGTTCAATCGAACGGAAAACATGAATCGTAATCTAATTTATTATGGAAAACTGCATGATGACATCCCCCCAATTGATAGCTGATTCTTATGAGCGTTATCATTTTTCGGTTTACCTGTATATATATAATAAGGTGAATAATAAGGAAGAGGCGGAAGACCTTTCTCAAGATGTATTTGTCCGTCTGATGGACTATAAACAAATGCTCCGTCCCGATACTGTCAAGTTTTTCATTTATACCATTTCGCGTAATTTGGTGAACGACTATTTGCGTCGCTATTATAAGAAACAAGAGATTACCTCTTATATGTATGATAGGACGGAGGTTGGTCATAATGAGGTGGAGTCTTGTGTGGTAGCCGATGATTTATTGGCTTGCGAGAAACGGCGGGTAGAATTTCTTCCGTCGCAGCGTCGTAAGATTTATGTCATGAACCGTTTTGAAGACAAGTCTGTCACAGATATTTCGGAAGAATTGAATCTTTCGCGCCGCACGGTGGAGAACCATCTTTTCATCAGCCGTAAAGAGGTACGCGAATACTTGAAGCAATGTATCTAATTAGGTATTGATAATAATATAGTGTTAATTTTAAATTTATAAATTTATGAAGAATGAATTTCTAAAGTTCTCATCGAGAAGAATTTTATTCTCAGCGGCAATGGTATCAGCTTTGTTGGCGGGGAGTCCGCAGATGGCATTTGCCGAAGCGAACGATGTTCAGGCTGTTATGCAGACGAGTGTAGTTAAAGGTAGGATTCTTGACTCTACTGGTGAACCGATTATTGGTGCAAGTATTATAGAAAAAGGTACTACCAATGGAACAATTACTGATATTGATGGAAACTTTTCATTGAGCGTTTCTTCATCTAAAGCTATTTTAGTTGTTTCTTATTTAGGTTATAAATCTGTGGAATTATCAGCTTCAGATAAAAAATTAAATGAGATAGTGTTGAAAGAAGATACAGAAATGCTTGATGAAGTTGTTGTAGTGGGTTATGGCGCAGTTAAGAAATCTGATTTGACGGGTGCCGTAGCTTCTGTTTCTACAAAAGAATTGACGGCTGCTGGTATCTCCAGTGCAGCTGGTGCTATGCAAGGCGTAGTGCCTGGTGTCAATATTCAACGCTCATCTAATAAGCCTGGTAGTGGGTATAATATCTTGATTCGTGGTTTGAATACAGTTAGTGGTAGTACCAAACCATTGATTGTAATTGATGGTGTTCCTGGTGCTGAATTGGAAAACATCAATCCTGATGACATTGAAAAGATTGATATATTGAAGGATGCCTCTTCTACAGCTATTTATGGTTCCAGAGCTACGAATGGAGTTGTAATCGTGACTACCAAAAGAGGAAAAGCCGGAGCTCCTAAAGTCAGTTATGATGGTTCCGTTGGATTTAAAAATTATATGAATGCTCCCGATATGATGGATGGACAGCAATATGTCCAACTTGCACGGGAATACTCTCGAGCTACTAAAGGTAACGGAGAATATGTTTCGGATGATAAAATATTTTCAGCATCAGAATTGGTTGCTATTGAAAATAATAATTATATGGATTGGTTTGATGCTCTTACTTCTACTGCGTGGATGAACAGTCATACACTTTCAGTTTCTGGAGGAACAGAGAAATCATCCTATGTGGCGTCTGCGGGTTATCATAATGAAGATGGTTGTCTTCAACCTCAGTTTTATAAGCGATATAATCTGCGTGCTGCCGTTGACGTAACGCCTAATGATTACTTTAAGTTCGGGGTAAGCCTTTATGGAACTTTTTCTGACCAAGAAACTGGTAATGAAGATGGTTTGCAGACTATTTATCGTTTACGTCCTACTTATCATCCTACTAATCTTGTGACAGGTGAGCAGGAATTCAAATATGGTAGCGGACAGTTCAATCCTTTTGTAACTCAGAAAAACCAGTCATGGAGATATAAGAAATATGATGTTCTGAGTAATTTATTTGTAGAGTTTAATCCTATTAAGAATTTGGCGTTACGCTCTACATTTTCTCCCGATCTTCAATTTATTGACTATGGTATGTATGCAGGTGCTTATACTAAGCGTAATCAAGGTTCACAAGCTACTGCATGGTATGAGAAAACTACCATTTTGAATTGGGTTTGGGATAATATGGTTACTTATAATTTTGACTTGATGAAGGACCATCATTTTGATTTGACAGGTGTTTATTCAATGACCGAATATCAGAATGAATTTATGCGTGGTGACGGTGCCGGTCTTTCTTATAATTCTTTATGGTATGCTTTGCAAAATGGTGCAAAAACGAATAAGACTCAATCTAAGTACACTAAAACATCATTGATGTCGTATTTGGCACGTTTGAACTACAATTATAAAGGCAAGTATTATGTGACTGCAAGTATGCGTTATGACGGTTCTTCCAAATTGGCTGAAGGACATAAATGGGGAGGTTTCTTCGCTGGTGCATTGGCTTGGAGAATCACTGAAGAAGAATTTATGAAAGATATTGATTGGCTGAATAACTTGAAATTGCGTGTAAGTTTCGGTCAGTCTGGTAATGATAATGTAGGTGCTTATCAGACACAAGGTTCTATCAGTGGCGCTCAGTACTATTCTTTTGGAACGAATGATGTAATTGGCTACGTGCCTAACAATTTGCGTAATATGGAATTAGGTTGGGAGAGAACAACAGAATATAATATCGGTGTTGATTTTGGTTTCTTGAACAACCGTATATCAGGTTCTTTTGAGTACTATAACCGTTTGACAGAAGATTTGATTATGAACAAAACTCTTCCCATTACTCTTGGTTATTCTTCAGTAAAGGCTAATGTTGGTTCTGTTCGTAATAAAGGTTTTGAATTTGTATTGAATACGGAAAATATCCGTACAGAAGACTTTTCATGGAGAACTTCATTCAATATAGCTTATAATAATAATAAGATTGAAAAGCTGCAATATATAGAAGATCTGACTTCAAGAGGTAAGTCATTCGAAGGAATGAAGGGTGATTATAGCAATCTTTGGGTGGTAGGACAACCTATTGACATCAACTATAATTTGATGACTATTGGCGTATGGCAGTTGGACGAAGCAGAAGAGGCTGCTAAATATGGATGTAAACCTGGCCAATATAAAGTACTGGATCTAGATAAAAATGGTAAAATAGATGATGCTGACCGCGTAATTGATGGTAAGCGCACCCCGGATTGGACCGGTGGTATGGTTAATACTTTTAATTATAAGAATTTTGATTTATCGGTAGGTACTTCTTTCCAATTGGGCGGTCGTATGCGTAATCAATTCTATGTGTCTTATGCACTTGAGAACAATAATATGAACTTAAATAATATGGTGAAAGATTATTGGACCCCAGAGAATCCTACTAATGAATCGGCTCAACCCGGTAATATGGGAACTTATCGTAGCAAAGCAGGTTCGTGGGGAAATCAGAAGTCGGACGTTTCACATACAATGTCATCATCAGATTTCTTTAAAATAACTCATGTTAGTTTGGGATATACATTTGATAAGAAATTGATTTCTAAATCATTCTTGACCAATTTGAGATTGTATTGTACGGTTCAAAATCCGATGATTATTTGTGCTGATAATGTTATTGTTCCCGAACAGTTACCTACAAATGTATCTAGCACAGACCTTATGACACGCAATGTGATGTTTGGAGTGAATGTTTCTTTTTAACAAATCGAAATTAAAGAAAGAATAAAATGAAAACTAAGAATATAATTAAAAAGGGCTTATTGCTTATTTCCGTAGCTACTTTCGCAAGTTGTTCGTCTTTTCTTGAAGAAGAAAATTGGACTAGTCAGTCAGCTGAAGACTATTACAAAACAGCCAAAGGTTATGAATCATTAGTTAATGGTGCGTATGCCTCTTTGAAGTCTGTATATAATAATTATAGTTACCATAAACTTACTCAATTGGGTACTGATATTGGCACACAGCCTAACGGTACTGTTACTAGCGACTTGAATCAGTATGTAGTGACTTATGATAAATCAAACGGAACTGTATATGAGCAGTGGTCTAAACTTTATGTAGCATTAAAAGATGTAAATGCTGCTATCGGCCGTGCTACAAATGTGACTCTTAAAACAGAAGACCCTATTGAAGGAATTGATCCGAATCAACGTGACTTGAGGGTGGCAGAAGTCAAATTTCTTCGTGCGCTTTATTTGTTTGAAATTGTGAAGAATTGGGGGCAAGCTCCTTTGGTACTGGAAGAAGCTCAATCAACAGCAACAACTTCTAAACTGAACAGTGGCGCGGAATTTTATACTCAGATTCTGAAAGACTTGCAAGATGTGTTATCTTCTTCATTGCCCGAAAAACAAGGAGCTTCCGATTTTGGACGTGCTTCAAAAGCAGCAGCTCGCCATTTGCGTGCTTTGGTTTATTTGACTCGTGGATATCAGGACTATGCAGATGTGAATGACTTTAAAAATGCATATGATGATGCGATGTATGTAATTGAAAAGACGGGGCATAGTTTACTTGAAGACTATGCTATGGTTCACCGTCAGTCTAATGAGGCTAATGATGAGGTTATTTTTGCTGTAAACTATAACAATAGTACAAATAATAATAATAATCAACAGAGTACTTATTATCTATTCTCTTACCGTGAAGGTTGGGAAGGTTTGGCCAAATCAAATTTCTACGCCAATGACTACGGAGATGTGATGCCCTCAAAGTATCTTTATACCTCTTTCGATTGGAAAAAAGACCGTCGTGCGGAAGTTACTTTTATGAGTCCGCTTAATGGAGATCCTGCTACTTCGGTGGATGGACGTACTTATGGACGTAATGCCTTTATGAATACTACTCAGCTAGGGTCTTCAAGTACAGGTGTTGCCGATACGGTGATTCATTTTCCTGTACCTACAGAAGAAGGCTTTAGAGTGTATTCAAAAGCTGAGCAAGATGCGGCAAATGCTGCTTCTCCGATGAAGTTTATTTATAATTATCCTTCCGGTTCTTACAAAGATTGCTCTGAAGATGATTACTTTATTACCGGTTTGCAAGGCAATAGTTCAACCACTCGTGCTTGGTTGCCGGTATATAAGTTCAAGGATGCAGGTACTCTTTATGGCGAAAGTGGTGGTAGCCAGTATGGAAGTCGTGACATCGTGTTGTTTCGATTGGCTGAAACTTACTTGATTGCAGCCGAAGCAGCTGTAATGAAAAAAGACAATGTGAATGCTTTGCTTTGTATCAATGCGGTTCGTGAGCGTGCAATGCATAATGCGAAGGAACAAGGTTTGGCTAAATATGAAGGTACAGTCACTATTGATGACGTATTGGATGAAAGAGCACTTGAATTATTTGGTGAAGCACCTCGTTGGAATGATTTGACTCGAACTGGTAAGTTGGCCGAAAGAGTTTTAGAGTATAACTGGGACGTAACCCATATTACAGGTGGTTTAATCCAAACTCAATTAAGTGCAGCCACCAATGCCAAATATAGTCTTCGTCCTATTCCGGTGAATTGGCTGAATACCCTATCTAACGGACAAGAATTGGGAAACAACCCTGGATGGGAATAATAGTAAATTGAAACTATAAATTAATAGGGCTTGCCAGTTTGTTATTTGCAATAAATTGTGCAAGCTCTTTGTTCTTTTAATCTTAAAAGAGTATTTGTTATGGATATATATGAAAAACTACTTAAATGTGCAAGCGTTTTAGTGATGCTATGTTCGATATTTTCTGCTGCTGCCCGAAACTTTATTCATCCCGGTTTGCTTCATTCTCAAGACGATTTAAAACGTATTACTCGACTTGTGAAAGAGAATTCCTATCCGGCTATGGGTTCGTATGATTTATTGAGAAAAGTGCCGGGTGCATCCTTTGAGTATGAAATGAAGGGGCCGTTTGAGAATATCAGTCGTGCCGGAAAATATGGATACACCAAAGCTCCTTGTGAAAGCGATTGTAATGCGGCTTATTATAATGCTCTGATGTGGAACATTACCGGTGATGTACGTCATGCCGATAAAGCTATGGAAATTCTTCGAGGATATGCATCCACATTACAGAAAATATATGGACCTGATGATCCTCTTTGTGCAGGTCTTCAGGGATTCATGCTTATAAATGCAGCTGAAATAATGCGTTACACTTATCAAGATAATCAATATGTGAAAGGTTGGAGCGAAGCTGATACAAAGAGTATAGAAGGTATGTTCCGTAATGTATTTCTTCCAGTACTTACCACTTTTGTTCAAGCCAAACCTTATGCAAATGGTAATTGGGGAGGATCGGTTAACAAAATGGTGATGGCAATTGGTATTTTCTGTAATGATGAACCTCTTTACAATCAGGCTGTAGACTTCTTTTATAATAGTCGGGATAATGGAAGTTTGCCTAATTACATTGCAGAAACTGGCCAATTGCAAGAATCGGGACGTGATCAAGCTCACTGTATGCTTGGAGTAGGTGTTTTGGCTGAATTGGCAGAATGCGCTTGGAAACAAGGGGATAATCTTTATGCGGCTTTAGATAATCGTATTATGAAAGGATATGAATATCTTTCTAAAGTTAACTTGGGCTATACGGATGTTCCTTTTGAAGTTTGGAAAGATGCTACAGGTAAATATTGTAACTGGCAAAATATGGGAGAAGCAGAATTGGGCAAATTCAGGGCTGTTTTTGAAATTGCATATAATCATTATGTGGAACGAAGGGGAATTGCAATGCCTTATACGGAAAAGGTGCTAAAGCGTATTCGCCCTGAAGGCATAGGATGGACGTGTGATAATCCGGGTTTTGGAACATTACTCTTTTACTTAGGAAAAAACGAACCGGTTCCTCTTGAAGGGCAAATTTCAGAACAACTTAAATATGGCTGGAAAGGGTGGCAAATTGCAGCACCTGATTTAGAGCCTGTCGGCAATGAATTCTTATTGGTGAACAAAGGTATCTCAATGCAGAAAAACCGGATACACTATAATCCTTCAGAATTCCCTTATATAAAAGTGACATTCAGCCATAAACCCGAAGAGGTTAAAGATGGATGGCTTCGGTTGAGCTATAGCGTACAGAGTGCTCCTGAATTTTGGACTTTTTATGAGAAGGATGCGGTGAAAGTGGATGGTAATACTTATTGGTTTGCTGTGAAAGACGCACGTTCCAATAATGGAACATTATTTGGTACACGTGACAGGCATATTTCGTTGTTGCTCGATTTTGGAGACATAAAGGCTGTCGGTGTTGAAAGTATCGTTTCCGAGAGTCATTTATAAATGTGTGTGACGGATAGGTGTGGAGCTAAACAAAATAACAATATTGTAATTAGAATTGATATGAAGAAGAGATTAACACTGACGTTTTGGGGTATGTTGGTTGCGTTTTCTGTTATGGCAGAAGCGGTGAAGGTTACATCGCCCGACGGCGAATATGAGTTTACGGTGAGCGATGACGGACAATTGAGCTATTCGCTTTTCTATCAACAGAAAGAGGTGATAGAACCTTCTCGGTTAGGAATCGAATGGAACGAAAATTGGTATGATGGAATCCGAATAGTCACTTCGCGTAACAGCCGGATAGATAAGAATTGGAAACCTGTCTACGGTGAACGTGCCGTTGTGAAGGAATTATATAATGCTTGCGAGATAGAGTTGGCTAAAACTGGTTCGCGGAAGAGAATGGTGCTGGATGTGCGAGCTTATAACGAAGGCGTTGCATTCCGTTATCGTTTTGTAGGAGGTGAATATTTGAAGATTGAAAATGAGTTTACCCAATTTACACTTCCTAAAGGCACTCTTGCTTGGCATACCGAACGGGCACAGACCCCTTATAATCTTTTGCCACTCGAAGGGTGGGAAAATGAGTCGGATCGTCCGTTGATGCTTCAATTGCCAGAAGGCCAATATGCTTGTCTTGCCGAGGCTCAGGTCGTGGATTATGTGCGTACCAAATTTAAACTTTCGGATGAGAAACCTTATACTTTGCTTACTTCAATGTATGGAATAGTGGAGGATATAGCTCCATATCATACGCCTTGGAGAATTGTGATGTGCGCTTCCCGGCCAGGAGATATTCTCGCTAACAATGACTTGTTGCTTAATCTGAATCCTGATTGTAAAATCGCTGATACATCCTGGATTAAACCGGGGAAGGTAATGCGGGAGGTTACACTTACCACTGAAGGTGGTAAGGCTTTAGTGGATTTTGCAGTGAAGCGCCGCTTGCAGTATATTCATTTTGATGCAGGTTGGTATGGTTTTGAATATGACAAGTCTTCTGATGCTACTACCGTAACGCTCGACCCACGGCGCAATGAGCAGATTGATGCGCTTAATCTGCAAGAAGTGATTAGTTATGCCAAGTCGAAAGGAATAGGTGTTATCCTTTATGTAAATCAACGTGCTCTTCAACAACAACTGGACGAGATACTTCCTCTTTACAAATCATGGGGTATAGCGGGTATTAAGTTCGGTTTTGTACAGGTCGGCTCTCAAATATGGACAAGGTGGATGCACGAAGCGGTGAAGAAATGTGCGCAATATGGCCTTATGGTGGACATTCATGATGAATATCGTCCAACGGGTTTTAGTCGTACTTATCCCAATCTGATGACCCAAGAAGGTATTCGAGGAAATGAAGAATTCCCTGATGCGACTCATAATACCATTCTTCCCTTTACGCGTTTTGTTGCAGGTGCCGCAGACTATACTATCTGTTATTATCGTCAGGACTTCGGGCGTTTGCATACGGATAAAGATAGTTATGGGGTACCTCGTTCTCGTACTATTCAAACAACTCCTGCTCATCAGTTGGCTCTTTCTGTAATCTATTACAGCCCTCTTCAGTATATGTATTGGTATGATAAACCCTCTGATTCACAAGATGAACCTGAATTGAAATTCTTTGATGATGTTTATACTACTTGGGATGATACGCAGGTGCTTCAAGGTAAGATAGGCGAATTCGTTACCATAGCTCGCCGCAAAGGTGAAGAGTGGTTTGTTGGTGCCATAACCAATAATGATGCTCGCGAACAGGAGATTAGTCTCGATTTTTTGCCGCAAGGAAAGTCTTATATAGCTGAGATTTATACAGATGGAGATAAATCAGTAAAAACCCGTACTCGTGTGCGATGTCAGCGGTATCTTGTGAATGCCCAGTCGGTGCTTCGTTTCTCTCTTCGTGCTTCCGGTGGTGCCGCTATTCGGTTGGTGCTTGATACAGGTGATAACCGAAATGTTCGCAACTATAGGAAGCAGAAATTATAAAGATTTAATTTTTAAAATCCAGTATGATGAAATGTGATAAGAAGAAGTGTTTATTGGCTTTAGTATTTCTGTCATCATTGTTAATGTCGTTAAAGGTTTATTCTAATGAGCCCGAAACAAATTGGAAGTATGTAGAACTGGTAAATCCATTCGTGGACAGCCATCGTTCTCGTTGGTTCTTTTTTAGTTCTGCTTGTCGCCCATTTGGTATGGTCAGTCTGAGTCCTGATACAGATACGGAACATTCATGGGGATCGGGTTATATGTATGGCTCTAAGTATATACGATGTTTTAGCCATATTCATAATTGGCAGATGTCCGGTGTTGCTGTAATGCCTACGGTTGGTCCATTTAAAGGGCATTTGGGCATGGACTCCTATCAGTCTGAATTTACTCATGAGGGTGAGATTGCCAAACCTGGGTTTCATAAGGTGAAACTTACAAATTATGATGTGACTGCTGAATTAACGTCGACAATGCGGGTAGGCTTCCATCGTTATACGTTCCCCCAAAGCGATTCGAGCTATGTCCTTTTTGATACTGGCGCTTTTTTGGCTCACAGTCCTACCGCTTATTCGGAAGTCTGGAAGATTAGTGATACGGAAATAGCTGGTTGGGAAATAATGGAGCGTACAGGGCGTCGTCCTAAGGATACACCTGTCTATTTTTATGCACAGTTGAGCAAGCCGGTGGAGCAGATAGTGACTTGGCGTGAAGGGAAAATAGTGCCTAATACCAAACCTGAGCGAATTTCAGGAAAGAATGTGGGATTGGCTGTGAAGTTTCGTACCAAGGCCAATGAAAAAGTACTACTGAAGGTTGCCATTTCATACGTTAGTGTAGAGCAGGCTCGTAAGAATCTTTATGCGGAACTGGAATCATGGAATTTTGAAGAGGTAAAACATGCTTCGTTTGATGAGTGGAATACTTGGCTTGGTAAGATAGAAGTGGAGGGCGGTAGCCGTGAGCAACAGATAAAGTTCTATACAGATCTTTGGCACGCATTATTGGGACGTAAGGTAGTGAGTGATGTTGATGGGTGTTATCTTGACCAAACGTCTGACTTTCCCCGTATTTGCCGTATTCCTTTGTCTGCAAGTGGTAAACCTCTCTACAATCATCATAATTTTGATGCGTGGTGGGGGAGCCATTGGTCGCTTGATATTCTTTGGTCTATGGCTTATCCGCATCTGATGGATGATTTTTGCAATACAATGTTGGATATGTATCGTAATGGGGGACTTATTCCTCGCGGACCTTCGGGGGGGAATTATACCTATGTAATGATAGGCGATCCTGCTGTGTCTTTCTTTGCAACTGCTTATAACAAAGGTATTCGTAATTATGATGCTGATTTGGCCTATGAAGGGCTACGCAAGAATGCATTTCCTGGAGGTATTCGTGACCATGCCGGTTACGAACATAGTAAGGATGCTCATTCAGGTGGAATGGAATATTATATTAAAATGGGATATGTGCCTGATGGACGTGCGAATGTGGTAGGTATGCATACTACAGGTGCATCTATGACCTTGGAGTACGCATATCAAGACTGGTGTCTTGCCCAAATGGCCAAGGCAATGGGCAAGCAAGCTGATTATGAATTGTTCTTTGAACGCTCAAAAAATTATAAGAACCTTTGGAATAAAGCATCAGGATTCATGCAACCTAAAGGGACGGATGGAGAATGGTTACCTGATTTCGATCCACTTGAGTTGACGGAGAAAGGTGGTTTTTGTGAAAGCAATTCGGCTATATATTCTCATTATGTTCCCCACGATATGCAAGGTTTAATAGCACTTTATGGTGGTCATAAGAAATATGCCGAGCGTTTGAATGAGAACTTTGTCAAGAGTGAGCCTTATGGTTTTTTCCGTTCAAAAGATACCAAATCTGGTAATTGGACTGATTACGGTAACCAACCAGGCACGGGCATGGCTCATCTTTTCAATCATGCTCGGGCACCATGGCTGACACAAAAATGGGTGCGTAAGGTCAAAGCGGCTTATGCTGATGTTACCCCGTATGGTGGGTATCGTGATGATGAAGACCAAGGGCAGATGGGAGCTTTGGGCGTTTTAATGGCGATGGGACTGTTTGAAGTGGACGGAGGCTGCGCTGTAAAGCCTTATTATGAGATAACCTCTCCTATATTTGATAAAGTGACCATACATCTTGACAATAGGTACTATCCGGGAAAGACTTTCCAAATTGTAACTACGGGCAATTCCGACAAAAATATGTATATCCAACGGGCTACGTTTGATGGAAAACCCTGGGATAGGTGTTGGTTCTATCATGAAGATTTTGCTAACGGTGGTGTTCTTGAATTGCATTTGGGTGATAAGCCTAATAAGCAATGGGGAATTGGTAAATTGCCGCAGGATGATTAAAATGCGGAGGTTGCGTCAAAACGTTGACACAACCTCCGTATAGCTTTTCTTATTTGAATAGGTCTTTAATTGGGGATATTCCTAAAATAAGGAAATTTAAGGCAACTAATTCATTGCGAGTTGGTTGCCTTTTTGTCTCTTTAAGCATTCCCCCAAAAAACGGTTTGACGGCCAAAACGGGGGTAATCTAAACTAAAAACACATGGTAAAGATACAAAAAATCTCAGAAATCGAACCTCGTTTGGGTTTTACTGAGTTCGATATGCTAAAAAATATCGTCAAAGTTTTGCAACGAGTGAATTAGGCCGCCTCCATGCTCTGTTTCCTTTCTCGGAATTGGCCCGACAAATGCATTTGAAGTCCTCTGCTTTGGGGCGTAAAAGTTATTTTTCTCCCGAAGGTAAAATAGCCTTGATGGTCTTGAAGTCCTATACCAACTTTTCCCGATGCCACCTGTTATGAAAGCCATCTTGATGTAGGCCGTGCCTACCTTGCTTATAGTAAACTACGTAAACGCAGGAAATCGCAGATTCGTATGATTAAACGCAGGTCACTTACTATCCTCTGATTACCAAAGACGCTTTTCGGTCATACAGACAATCCTTGAGCAAGGGAAGAGTTTATTTGCAGGCAAGAAAGTATCTAACCGTATTGTGAGTATCGACCGGCATCACCTTCGCCCCATCATCAGGGGCAAGGAAACCAAATCCGTTGAATTCGGAGCCAAAGTCAACAATATACAGATAGATGGAATCTCTTTCATAGAACATATCTCTTTTAAGGATTTTAATGAAGGAGTACGTTTGAAAGACTGTATTCGTCTGCAACAACAACTGACCAGGGTTAGGGTCAAGGCGCTTGTGGCAGATTCAATCTATGCCAATAATGCCAACCGGAAATTTTGTACTAAATATCATATAAGTACTTCCTTTAAGCGTAAGGGCAGAGCTGCCAAGGATGAGCCGCTTCGTAAGATTTTACGGTCGGAACTCAGCCGTGAAAGAGCTACCCGCTTGGAAGGAAGTTTTGGAACGCAGAAGCAACATTACTCACTGGCCAGGATAAAAGCCAGAACCAGGAAAACGGAAGTACTTTGGATTTTCTTTGGGATACATACAGCCAATGCGGTATGTATGATAGAAAAAGTAGAGAGGAAAAAAAGGATGGCTGCATAATCAGACTAAAATAAGAAGAAAAGAGGGGAGGTTTTTAACTTCACCTAAAAAAGGCATGTACATAACGCATGGGTGGGAAGAAAAGAATAAGTATATGTAAATAATATTCTATGAAAAAGATAGAAGACCGGGAGAGTTGAACGGAAAAATCAAGAGAAAAGCTCACGTAAAGTAAAACTTTTCTCTTGATTTATTAGAAACGGGAACATTTACTGAATATCCCCAATTTATTCAATGTGTTTGCCTACGAACTGTACGTGTTTCACAAAGTCATTCATTTGTACTTTTTCGCTTAGGGCGTTTATCGGTTCACCGTAATAACTTACATTCTCAAAAGTAACGCCCGATATATTGTATTTGTCATCAATCCCTTGTAACAAAACAGTTCCTCCAGCTTTAGGGCTATTCTTTGTACCGTATGTATATATGTTGCGGAAAGTTACATTGTGTATATATGGACCACTAGATGGAACTACTACGAATTCTCCATATCCACAACTACCTGGACCACGCCGTCCTGGGCCAGTTTTGATATTGTTGGGGCGCGGCTTCTCTATTGGACGAGTACCAACCAACTGAAGGGCAGGAGTCATTTTAATTAAATTATAAGGTTTGTGCCCATTGATTCTGATATTTTCGAAGCAGAGGTTCTCCATACTCATTTCACCTGTGGGGTGTAACCAAAATATTTGTACCCGGTCACGGTCAGGGAAGTGGATGACATCAATATTTCGTGCCGTGAAGTTGCGGAATGCCGGACAACTACTTTCAGTAGCCATACGAAATACATTGGCAAAATCTACCCAAAATACACAATTCTCTACCGTGATATTCTCTACTGACTTAGAATGACTTTCACCTCCTGCACGAGTGATGCCTTTGGGGGAAACGGAATCATCGTCCGTACGAAAGAAGCAGTTGCGTATCGTTACATTGCTGGAATTGCAAGGATCTACCCCGTCATCATTTCCCACTCGCGAACCGGCCAAACGGATATGGTCAATCAATACACGGTCGCAATCTTGCGGAACAATAGTCCAATAATAAGAGCCTTTCAAAATAATATCTTTCATCACCAAGTTATTGCAATGTTTGGCATTAATCATATAATCTGTTGGACCGGCATTGTGTTCCCAATCGGAACCGTCTAAAATGCCACGACCGCAAATCGTAATATTGTCACCAGTTGCTTCTATTCCTGCATTGACTACGGCACCTCCTGCTATATATAGTGTCTGATTGTCGGTAAGTTTTATTAATCCATTTTTCGGATTATGTTCACCCGGACCATAGTAAATTACATTCGGGTCATCTTTGGAGGGAATACTTTTTTCCAATTCATTACTGAAGAGAATCAAAGGGCTGTTACAACCGTCTGGTTCAAAAGAAATGTCACAAGGAGTATCTAGCTTAAAAGTAGCTATGTTTTTATTTACCGATGGACGGATGCCGTATTTGTCAGGCAAAATATTCAGTTTGCTCAGTTGGAAATTACTTTTTACAGTAATCGTTACCGTACCCGAAAAATCGAAGTAAGCAATTGAATATTTCTTGTCGTGGTGTTGTGTACTGGCTGTATATACCGGTATAGTTATGCCGTTGACTTCAACTGTATAATCAGAGGACAGAGGTTCGGTTTGTGGTACCGGATAACTAACTACTTTGGCTCCGATGTTCATGCTTGTAGCAAAGATTAGCACAAAGCTCAAAATCAATTTTTTTAATAATGTTTTCATAATGTATATTTTGTTTATATATGTTTTGTTATAATATATAGAATGGAATTGACTCTTCTTTCTTGTCTATCGCTATTTATCTCAGTCCGGATGTTCCTATTGTGCAATCTCAAATTCTCCTTTCAAGCGGATGTCTTTTGATGAAGAACCAATCATGACTTTGAACATGCCCGGCTCAACGGTGAAATTCATTTGTTTGTCCCATATCCCCAGCTCTTGTGGTGTGAGTTCGAAATGTACGGTATGCGATGCTTCCGGTTTTAGAGTGATGCGCTCGAATCCTCTCAGCACTTGTGTATAGGTGGTTACGCTGCTGACTTCATCGCGCAAGTAAAGCTGTACCACTTCATCTCCTTCGCGCTGACCGATGTTCTTGATGGTGCAACTGATGGAGATGTTGCCTTGTACTCCTTGTTTGGATGGAGATATTGCAAGGTCACTATATTGGAAAGTCGTATAGCTTAGTCCATGACCGAAGGGGTAGAGCGCACCATAGACAGAAGTCTCGGAGCTTTCATCAGAACCGGGCTTGAAAGGAAAAGCAAAGGGTATCTGCCCAACGGATTTAGGGAAGGTCACGGCGAGGCGTCCTCCGGGGTTGTAGTCACCAAACAGTGCTTCGGCTATGGCTTGTCCTCCGAATTCACCAGGAAACCAGGCATGGATGATGGCAGGAACATGGGTAGCGGCGAAGTTGATGGATGAGGCGCGTCCGTCAATCATTACCAATACCACTGGTTTGCCTAATTGGCAGATTTTTTTGAGTAATTCTTTCTGTCTGCCGGGCAAGTCCAATGAAGTGCGTGACCTGTCTTCTCTTACGGTAAGTTCGTTTCCTCCTAATACCATTACGGTAACTTCCGCTCCCTTTGCCGCCTCTATGGCTTCTTCCATCATTTGCGCTTCTTGGGCAGCCTTGGGAAATTCAAGGACTTCGCTTTCGGGGAAGTGGGGGTCGATGATGTCGCATCCTTTCTTATAAACAACGTCTGCTTGGGGAAGCATCTTTTTGATACCTTCGTAAATGGTGGTAATGTGTGCGTTGGCTGGGCCATATCGGCAGATTAGCTGTTGTCGCTCGTCGGCATTTGGACCGATGACGGCTACTGAGCGTATCGACTTGGAAAGTGGAAGTGTCTGGTGTTCGTTTTTGAGGAGTACTAACGATTGGCGTGCGGCTTCCAGCGCAAGTTGTTGATGTTCGGGACTGTGTACTATTTGTCCGGCTCTCTTTTCGTCGCCACGATAAGGGTTGTCGAAAAGTCCGAGCCAGAACTTCACGCGTAGAATCTCGGCAACACGTTGGTTGAGTGTTTCTTGGGAGATTTTTCCTTTCTTTACGGCACTGCGCAGCGGAAGGATGAAGTCGGCAGGTGGTGTGAAATGGGTGCGGATGTTGAGTCCGGCATTAACGGCTTGCGCTACGGCATCTTCATATCCGTTGGCCACTTGATGTTTGGTGGAGATAAATTCTACGGCTTCACTGTCGGAAACCACATAGCCTTTGAATCCCCATTCTTGTCGAAGAATTTCGGTGAGGAAATGATAACTGCCTGTGATGGGTTCGCCGTCATAGTCGTTGTACGAACTCATTACTCCCAGCGCACCGGCTTCGTGGAAGGCCACTCTAAAAGGATCGAGATAGAGTGTGCGCATTTCTCGGGGAGCTACGTGGGGGTCGGTACGTGTTTTTCCGTCACGTCCACCTACCGGTATGCTATAGACGGCAAAATGTTTTGGGGTAGAGACCAGCTTGTTCTTTTGTAGGCTCAGAATCATTTGCTTTCCCATTTGTCCTGCATGATAGGGATCTTCGCCATAGGTTTCTACGCATCGTCCCCATCGGGGATCTTGTGCGATGTCGAGGATGGGGGAGTATATGTTGGTATATCCCAGTACGGAGGCTTCACGGGCTTCAGCTTCGCCTATTTGGGCTATTAGTTCTTTGTTCCATGTAGCTCCTCGTCCGCATTGGGCAGGAAAGTAGGTCGCCCGGTCATGGCATAGCCCCCGGATGCCTTCGTTGGTGAAATCTACCGGGATTCCCAGCCGTGTATTTTCTACGAACCAGCGTTGAATGGCGTGCTTCGTCTTTACGTGGTGTGCATAGGGGAAAGAGTATGCAGACTTGAAGCTGCCAAGCCCATTGTGCTCTTCATCAATATTCCCGATGCCATCTTTCCATACTTCGTTTTTCCAGTTATCACTTGGAAGGGCGTCATTGAGTACGCGGCCTGAACCATACAGTGTAGCCATCTGGCAACTTTTTTCTTCGAGAGTCATTTGCGAGAGCAGGTTTTGCACCCTTGCTTCAAGTGGGGCGTAGCTGTCTTCGTAGATGTCCTTCACGCCATTTTTGTTAAAGTCAATCCATCCTTTGTGATAGATGTTTTTGACGGTTGACTTGTCCTTCTCGTAATCGAGTATCGAGTTGCTCCACAACTGCTGGCTGCAAATCATGGATACAAGGACGGTTGTTAGGTATCTATTCATACTGATAAAACAATTGGTTGATGTTTTTTGATAATATACGTATCAAGCAGGACTGTTACCTAAACCTGATAGTTAATTTGCCGGGGCGATTGAGTATTTCTACTTTTTGGTTCGTAATTTCTTATATGCTTATAAATTATATCATTAATAAACTTGTTACTTACTAATTATGCAAAAACATTTTAGATTGAGGAATGCGTTATTTGCAGGATTACTGCTTGCCGCATTTGGGTGTTCTTCCCATACCCATCCTACCACTGATTTTAATGTGGATTCTGCTATTGCTTACTGTAGCTGTCAGGCTATAAAAACTCTTGAAACGCTTCCTGATGTAGATTCGATTCCCAATACGATTGATAAAGGACAGAAAAAATGGCAGTATGCTCATGTAGGTTCTTGGACATCTGGCTTTTGGCCGGGTACATTATGGTATCTTTACGAAGCGACTCAGGATACGGTATGGTTGCATGCAGCTGAAAATGTTACTCGTATTCTGTTGCCGGAAGCTTATCGTAAGGCTCGTTCGCATGATTCGGGATTTATTATGATGCCAAGTGTGGGTAATGCTTATCGTCTTACGGGCGATACTATGTACGCTCAAGCACTTCATCATGCGGCAGATTCGTTGGCCGAACTCTATAACCCCAAAGTGGGTACCATATTATCTTGGCCGGGTATGGTCAAAAAGATGAATTGGCCTCATAACACCATTATTGACAATATGATGAATCTTGAATTGCTTTTTTGGTCGGCCAAGAACGGTGGTAACAAATGGCTGTATGATGTAGCCGTAAAACATGCGGAAACAACCATGAAATATCATTTCCGTACGGACCATTCGTGCTATCATGTTGCGGTTTACGATACACTGGACGGTCATTTTATTAAAGGCGTCACTCATCAAGGATTGGCTGATAGTACAATGTGGGCTCGTGGTCAGGCCTGGGCCATCTATGGTTATACGATGGTTTACCGTGAAACTCGTGATGTACGTTTTCTTGAAGTAGCTTGCCAATCGGCCGATGCTTATCTTCGTCGTTTGCCTGAAGATATGGTACCATATTGGGATTTTGATGCGCCAATGTCACCATTGCTCCCTCCTAAAGACGCATCTGCTGCTGCTGTTACGGCTTCGGCGTTGATTGAACTTTCGGGCTATGTAAATGATGAGATAAAATCACGCCATTATCTTGATGCAGCTATAGCTATGTTGGAGAATCTCTCCTCATCGGCTTATCAGTCGGGTACGGTTAATACAGCTTTTTTACTTCATTCTGTAGGCCATATGCCTCGTGGACGTGAGATTGATGCTTCGATTATGTATGCAGATTATTATTATATAGAAGCACTTTTACGGCTTCGTACCGTAAATAAAGGCGGATGACTTGCTACTGCGTCCCCTTCATGCCCCATTGTCAAAGTCAGGAAATATTCTAATGTCGTTTTGATAAATGATGTGTTAATAGGGCAAACATGTGTGGCAGAGCCGTAGAAAGGAGAATTACAATGAGCAAGAAAGATAGAGACATAGCCCTCTTCGTGGCATTCTGCATTGAAGAATACGGAGCGGCTAAAGGAATGATGGACGATCAGGTACTTTTTTAGCAAAGGCTCACTATAGTGAGCCTTTGCTAAATATAAGGAGTGAACAGAAGAAACATATACGGCTCTTTCATTTAAGGGAGTTAAAGGGTGTTAGAAGCCGATAGTATAGCTATACATCAACAGAACTATCGGCTTTTAACTCCTAAGCTTGCAGGGTGATAACTCCTTCTAACTTCCGATAACTCCCTTAAATGAAAAAGCCATGAGAAACATGGGAGATGTTTGTGAATATAATAAGTAAAATTCCTACCTTTGTCTTTATAACCATTGATTTTCTCCATAGCCATGTTAGAAGATTACAGAAGATACCCGATAGGAATACAGAACTTTCAACAGTTGCGCAACAACGACTGTGTGTATGTAGACAAGACGGAACTGGTTTATAGACTGACACATACCGACCGGGTCTATTTCCTCAGCCGTCCCCGCCGTTTCGGCAAGAGCCTCTCGTGTCTACGCTCGAAGCCTACTTCCAAGGAAAGAAAGACCTTTTCGGAGGGTTGGCTATGGAGCGCTGGGAGAAGGATTGGGAAAGCTATCTGGTGTTGCACATCGATTTCAGCCTAACAAAATACATGGAACTGACCGACCTTACGGGGCAGCTTAATCTCTTCCTGCACCGGTGGGAAAAGATTTATGGAAAGGATGAAGCGGAAAAGACCGCTTCCGAGCGTCTGCAAGGCATTATTCTGAGAGCTTCCGAGCAGATCGGCAAGCAGGTTGTCGTGCTGATTGACGAGTACGATGCCCCCTTGTTGGACAGCAATTCCGACACCGCCTTGCAGCAACAGCTCCGCAACGAGATGCGGAAGTTCTTCAGCCCCCCTCAAGAGGTTGGGGCAGTATCTTCGCTTTCTCTTCATCACCGGCATCAGCAAGTTCAGCCAACTGAGCATCTTCAGCGAACTGAATAATCTGAAGAACATCAGCATGCACGATGATTTCAGTGCACTCTGCGGCATCACCGAGCAAGAATTGCTCACAGACTTGAAACCGGACATCGAGCGAATGGCCAAGGCAAACAATGGGACTTATGAGGAAGCTTGCGCTCACTTGAAACGGCAGTACGACGGCTATCATTTCAGTAAGAATTGTGCCGACATCTATAATCCGTTCAGCTTGTTCAACGCTTTCGATGCAAAGGAGTACAAGAACTTCTGGTTCTCTACGGGCACTCCTACCTTTCTGATTGATATATTGCAACGCACGGATTTCGATGTGCAGAGCCTGGACGGACTTACGGCTACCGATGAACAGTTCGATGCGCCTACCGACCACATTGTCGACCCTATTCCGGTACTTTATCAGAGTGGCTACCTGACAATAAAGGGGTATGACCCTGCTTTCCGTCTTTACCGGCTGGCCTATCCCAACGGCGAAGTGCGTTATGGTTTCACGGAGTCCTTGCTTCCTGCACTCAACAAGCACATCATTTGGTAAATGTCACCCCTTCCACATGTTCGCCGATGAAGAAGCGTGCCATGTCTCCCATCTTGTACCATTTCGGTTTGCCCGGCATGTCGTCGTAAATAGCTTCTCCGTTGATTCTGAGATTCTCGAAGCGGATGTTCTTCACTTTCCGTTCTTCGTTGTAGCCGGCAATGATGGACAGTTCGGCGTTCTCTCCGTTGTAGGTGATGTCCTTGAAGAGCACGTTCTCAATCCCTCTGCCCGGAGCCGCACAATATTTCTTGTTAAAGAAGATGCGTAGGTTGACAAGTTGGCCTTGACGGAAATCTTCTATGCGGATATTCTCGAAACGCACGTTGCGGACCAAGTTGTTGTCTCCTACGTTGATGGCCATACAGCCTTGATAGTCTATCTGCTTTTCTTTATGGTCGAGGATGTCGATATTGATATAGTTCAGGTTCTCCATTACTTCTTGACCTTCGGCATCGCCGTGCAGTCCGATGAAGATGGGATGGGCCACGTCCGCCCAGAGGGTGGAATTCTGCATGGTGATGTTCTTGCATCCGCCTTTGAAGCCCATACAGGTGGCATAAACAGTGGTACAGTCGTCCGAGTTTCTGCAAAATACGCCATCGAACAGTACATTGTTGCTGGCAAACACGTTCATCCCGTCGCCCCATCCATAGGAGCTGATGGCCTTTACGTTGCGTATCGTCACGCTGTCTGAGCCACCGGTGGGGCATTGGGTGGTAATCAAGCCTTCTACCCGGATGTTTTTGGAGTTGATGATGCTGACTCCTGCTCCACGTCCTTCGGGATGTACTTCTCCCCGGCCGAAGATAGTTACATTTTCAGCATTCTTTGCTCGTATGCACCCTCTGACGATGGCTCCTCCGGAAATGTATACGGTTTTGCCTGAAGGTACATCCAGCGTGTCGCCCGGTAATTGGTGTATGCCCGGACCGAAATAAATCAAGTTGCGGTTCTTTTTTAATTTCTTCGGGTTCATACCCGGTTTCAGAGGATTGTTCCGGTCTATCGGATTGGCGAAGAGGTGCAGGTTGTGGAAGATGTCGCCGTTCACTTCTATCGACAAGTTGTGGGGAGAGTTCAGCTTGAAAGTAAGCGTGTTGCGGCTGACCTGCGGAGTGATGCCGTAGGAAAGAGGACGTATGCGGGCTGTTTCTATCTCTTCCTTATGGGCGGTGACCGACACTTCCACTTCACCATCGAAGTCGAAATAGCTCATGGAGGCCAGCTTTACATGGTGCCGGGCCTCTTTTACTTCGTCCACTTTGACGGGATAGGTGGCTATCGTTTGCCACTTTCCACCCGGTTGGCGCACCTTGACGGTGAAGTCGTCCTTCAATTCCGCTTCCTGAGGAGCGGGATAGGTGATTAACTGGTTTTGCGCGCCGATAGTCTGAGCGAATCCGAGCAATAAGCCGGAGATAAGGATTAGTTTTCTTAGTTTCATTGGTAATAGCATTATTGTTGTTTTAAGTAGAAATACGTTTTCTACGGGATGTTCACTTAGTAGGGCTAATGAAATTTGTGCAAATTAAGTGCTTTTCGGCTTTCAATCGTATATTTTGTGTAGAAAACGATGGAACTTATGAAACAGATTTGCAAATTAGTAGTGATGTTATTGTTGGCCTTTACCGCAGGAGTACAGGCACAGTTAGTGACATATCCTGAAAGTTTAAATCCGGGCATGCCCCATAATGACGACTACACGGTACGTGTACGCATCCCCGGCGGTGAGTGGAAAGACTTGTTTGAATACAACGTACAGGTAGATATGGACAACGTGCAGAATGCTTCCATGGTACAATTTGATATGGGAAGTGCTGTAGAGGTAATGGTGAAGAAGAACAATGGCAGCGTGCGCGAAGTGACCATACGCCCTTTGAGTAAAGGTATTGAATACAAGCAGATACAAAACGCCATTCTTTTCACTTTGGAAAAGCCACAGTATCTCTCTATTGAATTTGATGGCGACCGGTTGCACAATCTGCATCTCTTTGCCAATCCTTTGGAAACAGAAAAATATGATAAAGAGACAAAAGGCATCATGTACTTCGGTCCGGGAGTCCACCGTCCTAAAGACTTACCTAATAATCAAATCCGTATTCCCGGTAATACCACCGTGTATCTGGCACCGGGAGCGGTAGTCAAAGCGAAACTTCTGGTAGACAAAGCGGAAAATGTCCGGATTATCGGACGAGGCATCTTGGACCATCCGATACGGGGCATTGAAGTGACTGACTCAAAGAATGTGCTGATAGATGGAATTACCGTAGTGAACCCTGATCATTATACCGTATTCGGAGGCGGTTCAACGGGAATCACCATCAAAAACCTGAAATCATTCAGTTGCAAGGGTTGGAGTGACGGCATTGACATGATGTGCTGCCGCAGTGTGATGATTGACAATGTCTTCATGCGCAATTCGGACGACTGCATCGCTCTGTACAATCACCGCTGGAACTGGTGGGGAGGTTCGTCCGACATCACTGTGCAGAACTCCATTCTTTGGGCAGATGTGGCACATCCCATCAATGTAGGCGGCCATGGCGACCCCGATTCACCTACGGGAGAAGTAATAGAAAATTTGACTTTCCGCCACATCGACATTCTGGAACATGACGAGGATGACCCGATTTATCAAGGTTGCATGACAGTGGATTGCGGTGACAAGAACCAGGTCCGTAATGTTCTTTTTGAAGATATCCGGGTAGAGAATATTCAGGAAGGACGGCTTTTCTATGTCAAAGTACGCTTCAACGGGAAATATGATAAACAGCCGGGAAGCGGCATTGACGGCATTACTTTCAGGAACATTACGTACACAGGAGTAGGAGAGAATCCATCGTTGATGCAAGGACTGGACAAAGAACGAACCGTGCAAAACGTGACGTTTGAAAATGTAGTAATCAATGGAGAACGGATGAAGGACCTGAAAGGAGTAGTAACCAATGAGTTTATAAAAGGAATTAAAATAAAGTGAACCATAAGAGCCAGTTTAAATTTTCTTCAAAAAGTATTTCTTCAGCTTCTTCCCAAGCTTCTTTCCGGTCTGTTTTCCTCTTTTTATTCGTCACATAGCCCGCTATGCTCCTCATAAAAACAGAAAAACATCCTCAGAAAGAACTCTCAAAATAATGCTGAATAAAATTTGAACAGGCTCTAAAACCAAAGAACCATGAATAGATATAGACTGCTTTTTTCAATAATCCTCTTGCTTTACTTCTCTCCCTGCCTGCGGGCAGGAGAGTGGCAATGGTCTGTGACTCTTGACGGATTCGTCTCCAACGAAACGAACCGGAATCCTACGGCTTTCTTGTGGATACCCGCCGACTGTATGCAGGTGAAAGCAATTCTTGTAGGACAACACAATATGAGCGAAGAAACTCTTTTTGACAATCCCCTTTTCCGCGAGAAGATGCAGAAGCTGGGAATCGGCTTTGTATGGATAACACCCGGCATCGACCAGCAATGGGATGTATCGAAAGGCACACAACGGATATTCGAGAAAATGATGGCCGACTTGGCAGACGTCAGCGGATATAGCGAACTGAAAAATGTCCCTATCGTGCCCATAGGCCATTCGGCCATGGCTACTTATCCCTGGAACTTTGCCGCATGGAATGCGGAACGTACCTTGGCCGTCATCTCCCTGCACGGCGATGCTCCGCGTACGAACTTGACCGGCTACGGGCGTGAGAATCTGGAATGGGGACGTACCCGTAATATCAACGGGATACCCGGACTGATGATTGAAGGAGAATATGAATGGTGGGAAGCCCGGGTAAATCCGGCACTGGCTTTCCGCATGATGTATCCTGAAAGTTGCATTTCGTTTCTGTGTGATGCAGGACGGGGACATTTTGATGTGGCAGATGAAACAGCCGCATACATCGCTCTGTTTCTGGAAAAGGCTGTCTGCCTGCGACTGACGGATGAAGTGACGAAAGACGGTAAAGTAAAACTGAATCCGATAAACCCGACCAAAGGCTGGCTGGCAGAACGCTGGCATCCCAATCAGAAGAAACGAGCCAAAGCTGCTTTCTACTCACAATATAAAGGCGATGTGCATGACGCTTTCTGGTATTTTGACCGTGAAATGGCAGAAGCGACTGAAGCACGGTATGTGCAAAGTCGCGGTAAGGAAGAACAGTATCTGGGATTTGAACAAAGCGGCAGTCTGCTGGCATACGACAAGAAACAGCATGTACGTGTACAGCCTCGCTTCAATCCGAAAGCCGATGGAATTACTTTCCATCTGAAAGCCGTATGTACGGATTCCCTGAGAACGAAACTGTCTGACGAACACGCAGATGCAACGCCGACAATCAGTCGCATCTGCGGACCGGTAGAAAAGGTAAATGACACGACATTTAAGGTATCTTTCTATCGGATGGGTATGGATAACCCACGCCGCACCGGTGATATATGCCTGCTGGCAAGCCAGACAGGAGACCGGAGGTATAAAAGTGCCGTTCAGGAAGTCAGTATCCGCATCCCCTACCGGAATACGGCAGGAGAAAGGCAGCATATACTGTTTCCGGGACTGCCCGATGTGGAAACAGGAAGCGGGTCTCTATCTTTAAAAGCCACAAGTGATTGCGGACTGCCGGTCTCTTACTACATCAAAGAAGGTCCGGCCGAGATAGAAGGAGACCAAATTGTATTCACTCCTATTCCTCCTCGCAGCAAATTTCCGGTAAAAGTGACGGTAGTTGCCTGGCAATACGGCGTTGCAGGTAAGGTGCAGACGGCCGAGCCGGTGGAACGTAGTTTTTATATAAAGAAAGAATTAATAAAAAGGTTATGAGAAATAAGAGTTTAATCCTAATGACAATTTGTGCGGCTCTATCAACCGGTCTTTCCGCCCAATCCGTTTATCCCGGACAGCATGCCGGAAAAATGAAAAAAGTGACGACCGCACCGATGCAGGTAGAAAGTTTCGACTTAAAGGACGTGCGTTTATTGCCAAGCCGCTTTCGCGACAATATGATGCGTGATTCCGCTTGGATGACTTCCATAGCAACCAATCGTTTGCTGCACGGTTTCCGCAACAATGCCGGAGTATTTGCCGGGCGTGAAGGCGGATATATGACCGTAAAGAAACTGGGTGGTTGGGAATCGCTGGACTGTGAACTGCGCGGACACACAACAGGGCATTTACTATCAGCCTATGCGCTCATGTACGCATCTACCGGAAGTGAAATATTCAAGTTGAAGGGCGACAGCCTTGTTACAGGTCTGGCAGAGGTACAGGCGGCTTTGGGAAACGGATATCTCAGTGCATATCCGGAAGAATTGATTAATCGGAACATACGTGGGACAAGTGTATGGGCACCCTGGTATACACTGCACAAACTCTTCTCCGGATTGATTGACCAATACCTCTATGCAGATAACAAACCGGCATTGGAAGTTGTGACCCGCATGGGCGACTGGGCTTATAATAAACTTAAACCACTGGATGAAGCCACCCGGAAAAGGATGATACGGAATGAGTTCGGCGGTGTGAACGAATCTTTTTATAATCTTTATGCCATCACCGGCGACGAGCGTTATCAATGGCTTGCCGAATTCTTCTATCACAATGATGTGATAGATCCGCTGAAAGAACAACGCGATGATTTAGGTACCAAGCACACGAATACCTTTATTCCAAAAGTTCTTGCCGAAGCACGCAACTACGAGCTGACGCAGGATAACGACAGTCGGAAACTGACAGATTTCTTTTGGCATACCATGATAGACCACCATACCTTTGCACCGGGATGCAGTAGTGATAAAGAGCATTATTTCGATCCACAACAATTATCCAAACATCTGACCGGATATACCGGTGAGACTTGTTGTACGTACAATATGCTGAAACTAAGCCGTCACCTGTTCTGCTGGACGGGAGATGCCAAAGTTGCCGATTACTACGAACGTGCACTCTATAATCATATTCTTGGACAACAAGATCCTGAAACGGGAATGGTATCCTATTTCTTGCCCTTACTCTCCGGCTCTCACAAAGTTTATAGTACCCGGGAGAATTCCTTTTGGTGTTGTGTAGGCAGTGGTTTTGAAAGTCATGCCAAATACGGAGAAGCTATCTATTGTCACAATGAAAAAGGAATTTACGTGAATCTCTTTATTCCGTCAGAAGTAAACTGGAAAGCAAAAGGAATAACTCTGCGTCAGGAAACAGGTTTCCCAGCAGAAGAAAACACTACATTGACCATCCAAACAGACAAACCTGTCACCACTACGATTTATCTGCGCTATCCCTCATGGAGTGAAGGCGTGAAAGTAAACGTCAACGGGAAAAAAGTATCGGTAAAGCAGAAACCGGGATCATACATTGCTGTAACCCGCCAGTGGAAAGACGGTGATCGCATTGAAGCCAATTATCCGATGAGCCTGCAGCTGGAAACCACTTCTGATAATCCTCAAAAGGGAGCTCTGCTATACGGACCGCTGGTATTGGCCGGCGAATTGGGAACAGAAGGTATGCAAACTCCGGCACCATTCTCTGATCCGGCATTATACAATGATTATTATACTTACGATTATCATATCCCGGCAGGATTGAATACGACATTGCAAGTAGACTTAAAACATCCGGAACGCAACCTGCAACGTACAGGTAAAGGACTGGAATTCAAAAATGCGGAAGGTACTATATTGAAACCTCTGTACGATGTGCACCATCAACGTTATGTTATATATTGGGATTTAAAAACAAAGTAGATGAAAAAGAATCTTCTTACAGTTTCTCTTTGGGGAATTTATCTTTTATTCCTGTCATGCCGCCCTGCCAGTAATAGGCAGGCGGTTTATAATTTTGCACCACTCGATTCCATTATTACCGGTTGGATAGACAAAGAGTATTATCCCGGTGCAGCCATTTGCGTAGTTAGAGATGACAGCATTATCTTTTGGAAAAACTATAAAGAATTCACTCCCGATACCAAAGTCTATGTAGCCTCTGCCGGAAAATGGGTGGCAGCTGCAGTCATCGGAGCGGTAGTAGACCGTACCGATTTGGATTGGAATGATAATGTAAAGAAATGGATTCCTGAATTTAAAAACGACGTAAAAGGAATGATTACTTTACGTCAGTTGCTTTCGCACACATCAGGCGTTCGCCCTTACCTGCCGGAACCACGCGTAGACAATTACAATCAGCTGGATTCGGCAGTCATGGAGATTCTTCCACTTGACACGGTTTTCACTCCCGGCACTCGTTTTGAATATGGCGGACTTGCCATGCAGATAGCCGGCCGGATGGCAGAAAAAGCGATGAATAAAGAATTTGAGGAATTATTCCAGAAATTAATTGCCCGACCTTTAGGAATGAAAAGCTCTCACTTCACGCCCGTGAATACGGATGGCGGACACGCTCCCATGCTGGGTGGAGGTCTCTGTACCACTTTGCACGACTACATGCGTTTTCTTGATATGATCTACCACAATGGCGTATTTGAAGAAAAGCAAATACTGAAACCCGAAACCATACATGAAATGCAGGCAGACCAGGTGGGAAATGCGGAAGTTCACCCGGGTGAATACGTAGAACGTGCACTGAAAAAATATCATACCGGTATATACGGTTTGGGAGAATGGAGGGAACTCATTGATGAAGCAACAGGAGAAGCCTATCAGATCAGTTCACCGGGTTGGGCCGGCGCCTATCCATGGATCAATAAACAGGGCCGGGTATATGGATTCTTCATAGCCCATGTACAGGGAAGTTCACAAAAGGAAGATGGTTTCTCGTCATTTTATGGAAGTCCCGTCATTTCACAAACTGTCTCGAACATTATTTCCCTAAAAAGATAGAATACATTGAGTATCCCCATATCTTAAATCGTATTTATATAAAAACAATAAATACGAGGATATGAAGACTATCGGCTCAACAATTATTATGTTAGCTCTCGCTTCTTCCCTTTTTGCGGACAATGGCAAGGAACTGAAGCTGGCATCTCCTGACGGAACACATGAAATAGTATTTTACCAAAAGCAGGTTTCACCTGCGGTAAACGAACTTTGTTATCGGGTAGATTACAAATCACAACCCGTAGTCAATGAGTCGCGTGCCGGGTTGGAACTGGACAACCGGATATGGGAAATGGCTTTGGGAGTTCGAAATCTGAAACAGCCTGCCTGCTGGATGGACAATCTGGAAGTGGACTCCGTGACTTACCAGCTCGAAACAAACCTCACCTGGCAGCCGCTTTACGGTGAGCGTAGCAGTGTACGCGATCATTACCGGGCCGGCACCCTTTGTCTCTCCAAGAAAGACAACTCCGGTTATCGGCTCAATATAGAGGTACGTGCCTATAATGAAGGAGTGGCTTTCCGCTATTTCTTCCCGGAACATCCGAAGGCTATCTTTCATAAAGTAGTAGGTGATCTCACAGAATACGCCTTACCGGCAGGCACAAAAGCATGGACTGAACAATGGGCACAGGCTTTCTTCGAACGCCTGAATATCGATGATATCAAACATCCGGTGGAACGTACCCTTACGTTTGAACTCCCGAATGGCAAATGGGCCGCACTGGCAGATGCGGATGTAGACGACTGGTGCCTGACCAAATACCTCGTCTCCACCGATAAGAAGAACACGTTGACTTCTGTAATGTATAGCCCCGTAGATGTGGTGACCTATTATGCCACTCCTTGGAAGATAGTCATGGCAGCCGACAAACCGGGTGAATTGCTGGAACACAATGATATCATCCAGAATCTGAATCCGCCGTGCGAAATTGCCGATGCTGCCGCATGGGTGAAACCGGGCAAGATTATGCGCGAAACGACTATCACCACCGAAGGGGCTATTGCTACCATCGACTTCTGTGCAGCACATCATATTCCGTATATGCTTTTCGACTGGCAATGGTATATGCCCTGTACTTCACATGACGGGGATGCTACAAAAGTGGTTGACAAACTGGATATGCCCCGCGTAGTAGCATACGGTAAGGAGAAAGGAGTTGGCATCTGGGTGTACGTCAACCAGCATGCACTCATGAAACAAATGCGTGAACTCTTCCCATTGCTACGCCAATGGGGAATTGTCGGAGTGAAATCCGGTTTCGTACAATACGCCAGCCATCGCTGGGCTACCTGGTTGCACGACATGGTCCGCTTGGCAGCAGAGAACCATCTGCTGATGAATATCCATGATGAGTATCGCCCTTCAGGCTTCAGTCGTACTTATCCGAATTTATTGACTCAGGAAGGTATTTGCGGAAACGAAGAGTTTCCCGATGCAACTCATAATGTCACGCTTCCCTTCACTCGCATGATAAACGGTGCAGCCGACTATACGATCTGTTATTTCGACAAACGGCTGAAAACGACTCATGCCCACCAACTGGCAGCATCGCTCGTGTTCTACAGTCCGCTGCAAACTATCTTCTGGTATGACAAACCGTCGTTCTATCACGGAGAACCGGAAATGGAATGGTTTGAGAACTTGCAAACTGTATTCGACGATACGAAAGTATTGGATGGCGCTCCCGGCAAAAACATAACGATGGCCCGTCGTAAAGGGCAGGAATGGTTCTTGGGGGCGATGACCAATAATGAAGGTTCCGAAGAAGAAATTCCTTTGGATTTCTTGGATAAGAATAAAGTCTATCTTGCTTCTGTCTATACCGATGGCGGCGAAAAGGTGAAGACACGCACGCAGGTGGAATGCAGTTATTTATTGGTGGATGCTTCCATGACGATGAAGTTTGACCTGAAGCCCAGTGGCGGTGCTGCGGTTCGTTTTGTACCGGTGGAGGCGAAAGAGGCGAAGGGATTTAAAAAATATAAAGGAAAAATATTATAAAGGTTTGGGTGTAATTCTCCCTTTGAACGTATAGATGATAGATTATTCAAAGAAGGTGTTGTTATGGTAAAGATGTTTTTTATACTGTTTGGAGTACTTGCATTTTGTCAGGCTGTATGTGGACAGTCCGTTTCCAAAGTTTGGGTTGCCGACCGGAAGGATGGGACGTATATGAATCCTGTTCTGCATGCCGACTATTCCGATCCGGATGTGTGTGCGGTGGGAGATGATTTTTATATGACCGCTTCCAGCTTTAATTGTACTCCGGGGTTGCCCATTCTCCATTCCAAGGATTTGGTGAATTGGAAACTGGTAAACTACGCGTTGAAAACTATCGAACCGGAAGAATTCTATAACAAGCCTCAGCATGGAAAGGGCGTGTGGGCTCCTTCCATACGTTACCATAACGGTGAGTTCTATATTTATTGGGGAGATCCGGATTTCGGCATTTTTATGGTGAAGGCTAAAGACCCGCAAGGTGAATGGGATAAACCGGTATTGGTAAAGGCCGGAAAAGGCATGATAGACCCTACGCCTTTGTGGGATGAAGACGGGAAGGTCTATCTGGTTCATGCGTGGGCCGGAAGCCGTGCAGCTTTCAACAGTGTCGTCACGGTATGCGAAATGAATCCGGAAGGAACCAAAGTCATCAGCGAACCGGTGTTGGTATTTGATGGCAATGACGGGGTGAACCATACGGTGGAAGGCCCCAAATTCTACAAACGCAATGGGTATTATTATATATTGGCCCCTGCCGGTGGGGTGGTTACCGGTTGGCAACTGGCACTCCGTTCAAAGAATGTTTATGGCCCTTACGAAGTGAAGAGGGTGATGGCGCAAGGAAGTACGGACATCAACGGCCCGCATCAGGGCGCTTGGGTAGAGACGAATTCCGGTGAATCCTGGTTTGTACATTTTCAGGATAAAGCAATGTATGGGCGGGTCATTCATCTTAATCCGGTGAAGTGGACGGAGGGTTGGCCTGTCATTGGTGAAGATAAGGACGGTGACGGTTGCGGAGAACCGGTAAGACGGTATCGGAAACCGAATGTCGGGAAGACATATCCGGTAGAGACTCCGGCAGAGAGTGATGAGTTCAATTCCCGCCGGTTGGGGCTGCAATGGGAATGGCATGCCAATTATCAGGATGCTTTTGGTTTTACTTCCGATTTGGGGTATATGCGTATCTATGGGCATGTGCTGTCCGAGGACTTCGTGAATTTCTGGGAAGTGCCGAATCTGTTGTTGCAAAAGTTTCCGGCAGAAGAGTTTGCTGCCACGACCAAGTTGAAGGTGGTGGCTAAAGCTGACGGACAGCAATCCGGATTGATTGTGATGGGATGGGACTATTGTTACATTGGAGTGGAGAAGCAAGGCGACAGATTCGTGCTGAAGCAGGTGGTCTGCAAAGATGCCGAGCAACAAAATAAGGAAACTTCTACCCGTTTGATGGAATTGCCGGTAAGCCGGAAGCTTGAAGCCGGACTGTTCCCCAATTATGAACGGGACATCTATTTGCGGGTAAAGGTAGGTAAGAATGGGGTCTGCCATTTCCATTATAGTTTGGATGGAAAGAAATATCAACCGGCCGGTGAACCGTTTACTGCACGTCAAGGCAAGTGGATTGGCGCTAAAGTCGGTTTGTTCAGTACGGCTCCGTTCGGTAAAGATAGAGGTTGGGTTGATGCTGACTGGTTTCGCATAGAAAAATAAAAAGATAAGATAAATGAAAACAAAAACACTATTGGCAGGCTTGGGACTATGTTTGCTTGCTGCTTGTTCAATTTCAAAAGAGGAGTTGATTGTTGATAAGGAACTGGATTATTGTAATCGTCAGGTGCATCGTACTTTGGACATCATGCGTGGAAAGGGAGGTAAGATTGACTATACGATGATGCCTCGTAATATCTTGGATGGCCAGTACGACTGGAATTATCGCAAGGCTACGAAAGATGAATGGTGCAGCGGCTTCTGGCCGGGTATTTTGTGGTATGATTACGAGTACACCGGTGATGAAAAGATTAAAGAGGAAGCGGAGAAATTCACAGCTTCTCTGAAATTCCTTTCCGAAATCCCGGCTTTCGACCATGATTTGGGCTTTTTGGTCTTTTGCAGTTATGGAAACGGGTACCGGTTGACCCATAATCCCGAATACAAGCAGGTGATTCTGAATACGGCAGATTCATTGGCTACCTTGTTCAATCCCCGTGTAGGCACTATCCTTTCGTGGCCGCGCAATGTGGAGATGTTCGGTGGGCATAATACGATTATGGATAACCTGATTAATCTGGAGATGTTGTTCTGGGCAGCCAAGAATGGCGGTAATCCATATCTGGCAGATATAGCCGTCTCTCATGCCGATAAGACAATGAAGTACCAGTTCCGTCCGGATTATACTTCCTGTCATGTAGCAGTTTACGATACGCTGACGGGGGATTTTATCCGGGGATGTACCCATCAGGGATATGCGGACAATTCAATGTGGGCCCGTGGGCAGGCTTGGGGAATTTATGGATATACTACTGTCTATCGTGAAACAAAAGATGTCCGTTATCTGGATTTTGTGCAAAAGGTGACGGATGTATATCTCAAGAATTTGCCGGAAGATTATGTGCCGTACTGGGATTTTAATGACCCTGCCATCCCGGATGCTCCACGTGATGCATCGGCTGCCGCAGTAGTAGCTTCCGCATTATTGGAGCTTTCTACTTATCTGCCTGGTGAAAAGGGGAGGGAGTACAAGGGTGCTGCCATAAAGATGTTGAAAAGTCTTAGTTCGGATAAATATCAGAGTAGAAAAAGCAACCCCTCTTTCTTGTTGCACTCTACCGGACACTGGCCTGCCAAGTCGGAGATTGATGCCTCTATCATCTATGCTGATTACTACTATATGGAGGCATTGTTGAGGCTGAAAAAGCTGGATGAAAAGGAAAACGGATAAAGTTTGTTTCGAGTGTTGGGATAGGAGCAATACCCTGATTTTCGGGACTTATCTATCTGTTTTCCGATGAGCCTGGCTTTATCTTCTTAACCTGATGAGGTTACTGACTTTCCGTTGTATTGCCAGTACGTTCAGCAGTGATACTGCCAGAAACAGCAGACCGCTGGTCAATATGCATGGAAGCAGTGAACCGCTCTCCAGTTGCGGGAAGAGGTTTTGGACTACTTCTATATAGTAACTGCGTACCCATGCCACGCAGCCGATGGCGAGGAGCAGTACCAGTACATTCAGCCCTACTGTCAGTATATAATAAGGCGTGGCTACCCGCGTCGGGCTATATCCTATCAGCAGCAGGTTTTCCAGTTTTACCGTATTCTTTTGGAGAAGCAGGAAGATGCTCAGCATCAGGATGTAGAATGACAGAATGCTGATGAACAATCCTACGCCCACGACGATAGCCGTAATGAGGCGCAGGAAATAAGTTGTCTTTCCGGCATCCAGATTGTTGCCTTCGGTTTCGTAATTCTTTTGCTGGAAATAGTCGGTGATGGCTGTGTCGGTAGGATTCTTCACTTCCACAATAAGTCGGGACGGTTCAGCTTCTTTTTCCGGTGCAAAATTCTTGTTGGCCCAGTCCATGAAGGATTGGGGAACGAGAATGGTATTCAGCCGGTTGGAGAATCCTACAATGTTGCCTTCATATTGTTCCACACGTCCGTTGCCCCGCATCATGATGTCCATCTGTACCAGACTCATCAAGCCTTCGGAGAGTTTCGGCAGACTCCGGCTTTGTGCAAAGCCAAAGTTGTAGAGGTTCAGATAATTGCGCGGAATGATGATGGGGATTACCCGGGCATCTTCGTCAAAATGCCATTTCTCCAGACTGACATCCACATATTCGTCGGGTACAGACTCGAAAAACATCTCCGTTGACAGACGGATACCGGCTTCCTGCATACCGAGTCCGGCAGAAACCTTGAACAGGGAAGGAGTGAACGCGCCTACCCCCTTAGTAAAAGGTTGGGCTTTCAGGTCCTTTATCTCATCTTTGGAGAAGGTATTGCTTTTCCCGGCAAAGCTGCCCAAAGTACTGATTTTCTTGGTAGCAATGATATAATCCTTCTTCATGAAACTGTCCCCTTCCGTAAAAACGGGAAGGACATCACGATAGAATTGTACGCTCAGCAATACAATCATCATGCCGAAGAGATTGGCGAGGAAAAAGCCTGCCAACTGTCCGACACTGATGTGCTGGCGGAGAAGTTTCCAAACAAGTCGGTTCATATTAGCCACATTTATAATTGATAAATTTCATCATAATCCAATTCCAGATGTTTGCCGATGGAAGTCACTATGATTCCCGCTCCTTGGCGGCTGGCTTCTTCTGTCAGCAGCCTGCCCATGATTGTTCCGTTCTCGTTATCTAGATGGCTGACGGGTTCATCCAGGAAGATGAAGTCGAAAGGCTGGCAGAGGCTGCGGATAAAGGCGACTCTTTGTTGCTGGCCGAAAGATAGCTTCCCGGCTTTTTCGTTTACCTTGTCGGCAATGCCGATTGCCTCGAATAGGGTAAGGACTTCTTTCCTTTTTTTGAAGTTGGTAAGCCGGTTCTTCAGTTGTATGTTTTCGATGGCGGTAAGTTCGGGAAAGATACGCAACTCCTGAAAAAGAATGCTGAGGGAGTGTTTGCGTATATCTGTCCAGTCATTGACGGAGAGTGAACGGATATTGCGCTCATCAAAGTTGATGATTCCCTGATAATCGTTGCGGTAGCCGTAAACATAGCTGCAAAGCGATGATTTTCCGGTGCCCGAAGCGGCTTCTATGAGATAACGTTTCCCTTTGTGGAACGTAATGTCCCGATGCCATACGTCTGAGGTAATGGCATCACGGTCGGCAAACACTTGAGGTAGTGTTTGCCGTAGGTGAATCCTATTCATGAGTGGTATTAATCCTTAATCTCTAATCCTTAATCCTTAAATTACATTCCTGCAAACTGCTTGATAAAGTCCACAATCTGTTTCAGTGCATTAACATTCTTGTTCTTCAGCTGCAGGGTGACAGTTGCCTTGTCCTCGTTGCCGACAGCTTCCAGATACGAGATATTGCCGAGCAGCGAGTAATAGGTGCTATACTCTTGTCCGCCAAATCCAGCTAGCATTTTTACAACGGGCAGGTCAAGTACGGCTTCCGCATTGATGACAAAGGCTGTGCGCTTGCCTTTCAAACTGGAAGCGAAGTCCGTTTCTTTGGCAGACGGGTCAGCGGTCTTGCATGCATTCTTATACAGCAGTTCGTCATTGGTGGCGTACATCTGTTTGTCTCGTATGCCGAAGAATATGTTGATAGCGCGTGATTTATAGACATATTCATTCTCATTCAATTTCACGATGTCTTCGCCGCGTTTCAGTCCCAGTTCGGACTTTTTCTCATAAAGGGCTTTCAAGGGAGCGTCGTTCTTTACGCTGGCATAGGCCAGGAAAGAAGGATTGCTGTTCATGGTTACATTGATAAGGCCTATGGTCAGGTCGTTGTGGAAAGCACTGAACAAGTCTTTTACTTCAGCGGCTTTGGTAATGGAGAAATCGTTGCGGAACTGCTCATTCTCTTGCAGCACATTGTAGAACTCTTCTCCATTGATACCTATGCTGAATAGCGCCAGGGTAGATTTTGGGAAATACTTCAAGAACGTGTTTTCGATGGGACAAGTACTTTTGATTTGCTTTTCGAAAAGTGCTTTCAATTCTGTGTTCTCGGTATAGCTCTCTACTTTCAGTTCTATTTTCCCTTTTTCGAAGGAGAGACTTCCCAGCATCTTCAAGTCTTTCAGGTCGATATTGTGGGATATTCCGTAATTCAGCGGATTGGCGTATGCACTCAGCAGGCTGGAAGGAGAGATGAGCATATTGATGTCTCCATCCTGCTTTTGCATTTTCTTGAAAGCGGTGTTACTGTTGATGCTGTTTTCTCCGGTCTGTTTCAGCAAGGCGGGAATTCCTTCTTTGACTTTTTCCAGTTGCGATGTGCCGGTGTAGTTCACCACCATAAGCGTGGTAGGAGTGAAAGCGAGCAATGCCCGCTTGTTGATTTGTGCAAAACTGTAACCGTCCGCTTCTGCCACATGGCTGATTATCTGTTCTTTCTCCGTAACTTCCAGAAGCTTCAGCAAATCATCCTCACTTTGAACCTTGGCTACCATGGTGGTGTAGGGGAACGAGGGAGCGTTGAAGACATAAATCGGCGCATTGACGTCCACTCCCGATTTGGCAGGGTCTTTCAGTACAGCCTCCAATTGTTGGAAAGTAGCTGCATTCATATCGCTTTTCAAGGCATCTGTCAGCTTTTGCAGTGCTTCTTTAGTCTCTTTATCTTTGGTACCGGCCTTGTCTGCCAATGATTTTAAATTGACAGCGATGACTTGCGAGGCATCGGAAGGAATAACGTTGGTGTATTCTGGCTTTTTGGACGAACAAGCGCTTATCAGCACGATGAGCATTGCCAGTACTGAGAAGTGGAAGAATAGGTTCTTTTTCATATAGTTTTTGTTTTAGTGAGTATCATTGATTCTGTAAATTGAGGATGTGGCAGGCAACCAGTGCCGCCGTCTCTGTACGCAACCTTGATTTTCCCAAGCTGATGGGGATAAAATCGTTTTCCGTCGCCTTCCGGACTTCCTCTTCGCTGAAGTCTCCTTCAGGACCGATTAGTACGAGAGCGTCCTCTCCGGGATGTACCATATCCTTCAAAAGCGGTTTTTCGCCTTCATAACAGTGGGCGATGAATTTCTGACCCGGAAAAGGCTGTGTGATGAACTTGTTGAAGTCTGTCATTTCATTCAGTTGGGGCAGGCGTGCCTTGAGCGACTGCTTGATGGCAGAAACCAGAATTTTGGAGATGCGCTCCGTCTTGATGACTTTCCGTTCCGAGAAACGGCAGTTCAGGAATGTCAGTTCATCAAACCCTATTTCCGTCGCTTTCTCGGCAAACCACTCTGTACGGTCCATGTTCTTGGTAGGTGCCATGGCAATGTGCAGATGACCTTTCCACAAGGGGGCTTGCGGAAGGGTTTCCAGAATATTCACCAGGCAGCGTTTGTTGGTAGCCGTACTGATTTCGGCGCGATAGAAGCAGCCCTTTCCGTCTGTCAGCATAACCTCGTCGCCTGCTTGCAGGCGTAAGACCCGTACGGCATGTGCTGCTTCCTCTTCGGGCAGTTCTGCGTGGGTCTGTATGTCGGGAGTATAGAATACGTGCATGTTACAAATTGTTTTTGAGTTGGTTGATTTGGTCTCTTATCTGTGCGGCTCGTTCGTAATCCTCTTCTTCGATTGCTTTCTGCAGGGCTGTTTTCAATATGCCTATTGTGTCTTCCTGCAACAGTTCGTCTTTGTCCGGCTCGCTGCCTCCCATAGGGTCGGTGGTGCTTTCGCCGGTTTTCAGACATTCTGTTTCGAGAATCTCTTCGTAGACAAAGATAGGAGCATTCATGCGCAATGCCAGGGCGACGGCATCGCTGGTACGGGCATCAATCCGGAGAATAGTCTCTTCGGCTTTCATGTAAAGGTAGGAGTAGAATACTCCGTTGTCTACTTTATAGATAAGAATACGCATCAGTTTTACACCCAGCACCTCAAGAACGGAAGCAAATAGGTTATGGGTCAGCGGACGGGGCGGTACAATACCTTTCATCTCGATGACCATAGCTTGTGCTTCGGTGGCACCTATAATAATCGGAAGCTGGCGTTTGCCACCCACTTCACCCAGTACCAGGGCATAGGCACCCGCTTGCGCCTGGCTGTTGGAAATGTTTAGTACTTGTAGTTCTATCTTTTTCTTATTCATACCTATTAAATCAACCTGACTCTCAATCAGTTTTTCTCTATTTTTTCCGGATTATGTTTATAGCGGAACACCATTCCAAATAGCAGACCAATGACTAAAGCATATCCTGCAAAGATAAGCCATACCGGTGTCCAGTCGCGGCTTACCAGTCCTCCGCCTTCGGCATATACCGAGAAGGCATCCACCACGGCTCCGCTGGCATAACCTCCGATGATGGCTCCCACACCGTTCGTCATCATGAAGAACAAGCCTTGTGCGCTGGCACGGATACTGGGATGTGCCTCCATTTCTGTAAACAGCGAGCCCGATACATTGAAAAAGTCAAATGCCATGCCGTAGACAATCATCGAGAGAATGAGCATCCAGAGTCCGCTTCCCGGGTCTCCGAGGGCAAAGAGCCCGAAACGGAATACCCATGCAAACATACTTATTAACATAACACGCTTGATTCCGAAATGTTTCAGGAAGAAGGGGATGGCAAGGATAAACAGCGTCTCACTCATTTGCGAGATGGAGAGCAGGATGACGGAGTGTTTTACACCGAACGAATCTGCATATTCGGGTATGGAAGCAAACGAACCCAGGAAAAGGTCGCCGTATGTGTTTGTTATTTGAAGGGCGGCTCCCAGCAGCATGGAGAACAAGAAGAAGATAGCCATCTTCTTGCGCTTGAACAGCACCAGTGCGTCCAGTCCGAAAGCGGAGAGCATCGTTTTTCCTTCGCTGCGCATGGGGGGGCAGGCTGGCAAAGTGAAAGCATAAAGTCCCAGCATGGCTGCCGATATGGCTGCCACATAGAGCTGTGCCGAACTTGCCTTGAACCCGGTGAGGTCCACAGCCCACATGGCACAGATAAAGCCTACCGTTCCCCATACACGGATGGGAGGGAAGTCTTTTATCAAATCCATCTTATATTTTTCCAATGCATTGTAGGATACGGTGTTGGCCAGAGATAGTGTAGGCATGTAAACAAGCATGTTGAGCAGCATGGCCCAGTACATGTGGTTGTATGTGGTGGCAGTTGAAGCATAAATCAGAGCACCGGCACCGATGAGGTGGAGTATGCCATAAAGGCGTTCGGCGTTTATCCATTTGTCGGCGATGATACCGGTCAGTCCGGGCATTATCAGTGAGGCTATACCCATGGTTGCAAAGATTGCTCCGATTTGTCCGCCTTCAAAATGTAACGTACCGCCCATGTAACCACCTAATGAAATCAGCCATGCTCCCCAAACGAAGAATTGCAGGAATTGCATGGCAGTGAGTCGGAATTTGATGCTCATAATATTAGCTTTTTATGTTTTGAATTATGTAATAGATGCAAATGTACAATGAGACTAGGAGAAAAACAAGTTCTGTACGGCTTTTTCTTCAACGAAAGAGATTAATGAGGGATGGGTTTTGGGAAGGAATGTATTATAAAAAAAGAAGGGTATCTATCCCAGACACCCAATCTTTATTAACCTTAAATCTAATACCATGAAAAACACAGTGCAAATATACACGGTTTATGTTATATAACATGCTGTTTTGGCGTATTTCTGCTTTTTATTAACTCTATTTAAGAAAAGCAGGCTAACAAAGCCTGCTTTTTCCTTTATTCTACATATAGAACCAGTCCTTTCAGGTATTCCCCTTCCGGATGATAGATGCTGACCGGGTGGTCGGCAGGTTGCGTCAGTTGGTGCAGGATGCGTACGCTGCGGCCGGACATGGCAGCGGCTGTGAACACGGCGGTGCGGAAGTTTTCTTTGCTGACGGCTTGCGAGCACGAGAAAGTGAAAAGAATACCTCCGGGCTTGATTTTTTCGAAAGCCTTGACATTGAGTTTGCGGTAGCCTTGCAGGGCATTGCGCAGAGCATCGCGGTGCTTGGCAAAAGCAGGAGGGTCAAGAACTATCAGGTCGTATTGGTCGCCCATGCGGTCAAGGTATTTGAAGGCATCTTCTGCATAGGCGGCATGGCGGGTGTCACCCGGGAAGTTCAGTTCGATGTTCTTGTTGGTCAAGTCGATGGCTTTGGCGGAGCTGTCCACGGAATGCACCAGTTTGGCGTCTCCACGCATAGCATATACGGAGAAGCCGCCGGTATAGCAGAACATATTCAGTACGCTGCGACCTTTGGCATAACGTTCCAGTAGCGAACGGTTCTCGCGTTGGTCTACGAAGAAACCGGTTTTTTGGCCTTTCAGCCAGTCGATGTGGAACTTCAGGCCGTACTCCATGGCTACATTGTCCGTGCTGCCGCCTTTCAAGAAACCATTCTCCGGATAGAGGTCGGCCTTGAAGGGAAGGGTCGTCTCCGATTTGTAATAGATATTGTCAATCTGGCTGCCCATCACTTCGGTAAGGGCATCGGCAATGGCCATGCGGTCGAGGTGCATGCCGGCAGAATGTGCCTGCATCACTGCGGTACGGGCATAAATGTCGATAACCAGCCCCGGCAGGTTGTCTCCCTCCCCGTGCACCAGGCGATAGGTGTTGTTTGTCGGGTTTCCGGCTATGCCGATACTGCGGCGCATGTCGTATGCTATGCTGAGTTTGCGTTTCCAGAAGTCCGCATTGATTTCTTCTTCTTGACGGAAGGTCAGTACGCGTACGGCGATACTGCCAATCTGAAAATGCCCTTTGGCTATGAATTCCTTTTTGGACGTGTAGATTTCAACAACTTCCCCTTCTTCGGGCTCTCCGTCGAAATGTGCGATGGCGCCGGAAAACACCCACGGGTGAAAACGCTTTAATGACTCCTCTTTATTGGGTTTAAGGTATACTTTGTACATATATATATATAATGTGATTAATGTGGTAATCTGATAATGTGCATCACATTACCACATTATTATTGGCTTCTATCTCAAAATCTCCTGTCCGTTTCAGTTCTTGCAGCCTGTTGTAGATGTTGAGGCATGCCCAGGCATCGGTGGCGGCATACAGTTTCTGCGGTTCGGTCAAGGTTTCGGCTTCCCAGTTGGAAAGGCGCTGGCTTTTCGAAATCTTTTCCCCGAAGAGGATGGCGTATATCTTCTGCAGGCTTTTGTCCTGGATGCCGAAAGTGCGGACATATTCCTGCAATTCGATGCAGGCATGCTGTTCGAAGGGCGCGCGTTTGTGCAGCATCATGAAGTCGTCCCGCAAGGAAAGGCCTACTTTCGTTACGCTTGGGTTTTCCAGCAATGTGATAACCGGCAGAGTCAGTCCCGTCAGGTTGAGGCGGAACAGAAAGCAATGTTCCTCTGAGGAAATCTGTAGCAGGGCCACCTTGTGTATCTGTCCTTTTGTGAACGATGGACGGGTTTCGCTGTCTATGCCCAGCAACGGGCAGGACTTCAGATAGGCGACTGCCTTTTCCGCTTCCCATGGTGTCTGTACGACATGTATCTGTCCCGGAAAGGCGGCTTTGGGCAGGTCTTTCACTGTTTCTTTATCTATTGTTCTTTTGATAACCATAATTTAATATTCAAAGTCTGCGGTTTCCTCCTCTTCATCCTCGCCTTGCGCATACTTCACCTCGTGCAGGGCACGCAGGGTGTTGACAAGCTTCTGTCCCCAATGGAGGCGGAAGTTTTCCTGGCAGATGGCAAGCGAATCGTTCATCGTCTCGTTGAAACCCAGCTGGAATACGAAGATAAAGTCCTTGATGTCCTGGTATATGTCGGCCAAGTCTTCGGAAATGTTCCTGGTGATGGGCTGGTCACTATACTTCATGTCGGATACGAATACGTCCAGGTAGTCGTCTTTCTCGGCCAGGATATTGGCGAGGTTCATGCGGAGTACCTCATAGGTCTCTTCGGTGACGAATGTTTCCGGCGCCTCGTCTCCTATGGTTTCGCACTCGGGCAGCATGGAGGCCTTCAGGTAGAGCAGCGGAAGTATTTTTAAGGAGGTATCGACGAACGCGGAACGTTTCACCCCTTCCGCTTGTTCCAGAAACTTACAAAACTCGGCGGCTACGGTCACAAACTCTACGGCATTCCGGTCGAATATCACTTGACTTTCTTTTTTCATATCTTCTTGATTTGAAACGCAAAGATAGCGCAAACCGAAAGTAGAAGCAAATTAATTGGCAGGATTATTCTTTTTTCACTACATGATATTCTGTTCCTCTTGTCTTCCGGCGGCTGCTGATGCCCAGTTTGTGGAGTGCACGTCCGAACAGAGCCACTTTATTGATGGACAGCCGGTCTTTGGTCTTGGTTTGCAAGAAGGAGAGAATCTCCATAGGGGTCATCCAGTCTCCTTCCTCTTCATTTTCGGCGGGATGGAAGTGGCAGAGGAAGAGCTGTTCCAACGGTGTGGGCTGTTCAAACTCCCGGTTGGTCTGTTTCAAGATGGCTTCGTCGGAATCGTCCAGCCAGTAGCGTTCACCTTTGGCTATGGCATCCATGGCTTGTGCGTAGAGTTGCCGGTAGTTGATGGTGACATTGGTATGGATGGGGCCGGTGACTTCGATGCAGATGAAACGGCGGCTGCCGCTGGGGTCTGTCAGCAGGTCTTTCTGGTTGCTGGTTGCTATAAAGGAGGCGTAGCGTCTTATTTCCTGGATGGCGGTGCCGTAAGGCTTGCGCAGGTTTGCCACGGGTTTCTGCAGCAGATGCTTTAGAAAACCTTGCTGATTGACGCTGATTTGGTCGAATTCGTCGATGTTTATCAGGAAAAAGCGGCCGAGGCTCCGCTCTGCGTCCTGCTTGCTTTTGAAGTCGATACTGTCGGTATATCCGAAGCGCAGTTCGGGTGGCAGCAGGATGCGGCAGAAGGTACTTTTACGATAGCCTTGGGCTCCGACCAGTAGGGGAGACGTGTTGTTTCCATGCTGACGGTCGATGTTTTGCCAGTGCGCCGTCATGCTGAGAAACCAGCGGTAGAAGAGTTCCCGCCAGTACGGATTGTTGCAGGGGACGAGGTCGGCCAATGCGCGGATACGGTCCTTGCCGTCCCAATGTCCGGTGCTGTTCAGATATTCTTCGATGGGGTTGTACAAGGGAATGGCGTCCGAGTTGAGGTAGCGTGCCACATCTCTGTCCCATACGCTGATTCCTTCTTTCAGGGCATTCTGTCCGATACTGCTTCTTACCCGCTGGTCGGCAGGGCGGAAATGGAAGTGTATGGAGTCCCGTTGGCGGAATTCCAATTCTCCCAGCACGGTGTTCCAGCGGAACTCATAGCGTCTGTTCATGAATTCTTCCAGGCGGAAGGCGGTGATTTGGTCGCGGGTCATGCTGCTGCGGGTGCCGAAGCCTTTGCATTCGCGGTAGAGGTTGTGCAGGGTCATGCGCACCAGTTGTTCATCCGCTTCGCGGTAGTAGTGCATCATGACTTGACGTACTGCCTCTTCTTCGGGAATGCCGGCTTTGTAGCAATGCCCGGCAAGCAGGTAGAGCAGGGGGCGAAGGTCATCGCCCCGTTTCCAGTTTTCCAGCTCTTCGAAGGTACGGTTCAGGGCGGCTTCGAAGAGGATGGAGAAGGTTTGGGAGGCCGGATAGCCGGGGGCAATGCGCATCAGCGGGTTTGCTTCGGTCTGTTTCCGTTGGCCGAAGGTGGGCTCGTCGGGCACGGACAAAGGCTGTTCCAGACAGAAAGGGACGGCAGACGGATTGTAATAGGGACGGTCATCGAGCGTCATGCGGCAGCTTTGCTCCACGGCAGGTTCTTTCAGGGTGATGGGGTAGGGGAGCAGGGGCTGGTAACAGTTTACGGCGAGCCGGTAGGCAGCGGTATGAAACAGCCTGATTTTTTCTTCCTGCCTGGGGCGCGAACCGTCGGGGGTGGCAAACAGTACCCATATTTTTACGCTTCGTCCGCTGCTTCCGCAAAAGGCGGCAAAAGTTTGCGGCAGCAGGGCCGCCTGGCGCTTTACTTGCTCCACTTCCACGGCATTGGCCAGGTGGTTGACTTCAATCTGTACCAGTCCGTTGTAGGTTTTCAGGTATCTTTCCCCCTCTTTGCTGCGGGCATATTCTGCGGCAGGGCAGATGCGTGGTAGTTTGTCTATGCAGGGGTAGTGTCCGTTGCTTCCGGTGATGTGGGGAATGAGGCTGCGCAAGGCGGATATGTGTCCGGCTTTGTTCTCGGTTTTCATCTTCTCCATCAAGGTGTCGCTGGGCCATGTGCTGAATGTCTCTTTGCCGGTTTCACGAGCGGTGCGTATAAGGGTAAGTTTCATGGGGTGCTTGCTGTATTAAAGTCCGCAAAGCTACTGAAAAATGACGGGACAGCCGAGGAAAAGTGGAATTATGATGAAACTTCTCATATTTATTCCGGCTGTACGTCGTAATCCGACTGGTTTTTCACGCCGACAATGTCTTGCTTCCTCACCTCGGTTGTTAATATGTGCTGCAACTGCTGTGAGGTCAGCGTCTCGGTGGGAGAGAACTCAGCCGACTTCATATAGTTTAAAATGGCATTGCGCAGCTGACCTCCTTCCGGAGTGTGGCGAATTGCTTCGAGGTTGCTCATACAAACCAATACCTTACCGTTGTCTACGGCAAATTCGAACAGCAAGCCTAACTTGTGGTTCCGTTCCACATTGTCTACTACTTGGATAAGCGGCTTGTATTCGTGGCGCGTAGCATTCAGAATAAAGGGGCGGGCATGGCGTACGATGCTCCACCATTGCCAGTTGCTATGGCACTCGGTGGGGAACTGCCGGAACAAGGGATGTTTCTCGTCCATTAGCAAGGAGAGGGTGCCCGGCGAAACTTCGCGGCCGGCGTTTTCCGAAATGCTTTTGAACATGGCATAGTTCCAGTAGTCAGGAGTAAAAAGTCCACCTACACTCTGTTCTTCAATGGCTTTGTGGTCGGGTATAAGCAGTATCTTCCCTCCTTGGCTCAGTCTCTTTCGCGCCTCGTCATCCAAGGACTGACAGATGAAGATGTCCGCTTCGCTTTCCGGTGTCCGGTCGGGGTATACCCATAAGTTATAATAGTTATGATAATTCCCGGTGGTCAGTGTCAGTCGCAATTGGGCAGGCTTGTCTATTTCGGTAAGGGTGCTTTTCAACTCGCCCACCTGCATTACTTTTCCTTGCTCTACATGGGCGGGGACTTTGCCTTCGCGAACAAAAGTTACGCTGTCACTCAGGCTTTCCAGACGCCAGCATAATGCATCAGACCATGGTTGCTCTTCGTAATTTGTCAGGGCGAGGCCTATGTTCAGCTCTTCTTTGTTGCTGTAACAGTAGGTGTCCATAAGCGCCAGCGGTACCACCGGAGCACAAAAGCCGCGGAATGTTTCGGGAGTGACAATGCCTTTGCTGTCCATGAAAGCATCCAGAATGCCTACCAGTCCCGAGCCTTGTCCGGGAAAGTCTTGAAGGTCGAGCATCTGGAATCCGCCCAGGCCGGCAGTGCGCAGGCCGTATTCAATGTCAGCCTTGTAGCATTCGACGGCAAAACGGCCGGTAGCCTGATGGAATGCGTCGATCTGGTTCTGCAGTCCGTTTTCATTGAGCCGGTCACGGAATATTTCCAAGTTATATGGATGCAATACGCCGGTGTATTTCTCCAACTCCTTGTAGTCGGGATAAATTTGGAACTGTCCGGTTTCGTGACTGATGACCGGTCGGGGAGATTTCGCTATGGCAGCAGTATAATCCGCACGGGTATTGGGACGGGTGTTGTTCAAGATACCTCCCTTTTCGGCATCGACAAAGGCAAACGAACTGCGTACGTGCGTTGTATAGCCTTCGCCTCCTCCTACCCGGCAGGTTGTCAGATAATCTTCACCGTCTATGGCACCTCCCCAACCCAGGAAGTTGTTGGAACCGAACGAATAGAGATGGCGGTTGTCATGTTTTCTGAATCCGTCCAGCCAATTGCGCATCAGGTCAACGTCGCCACCCAACTCGTTGCCCAGTCCCAACATGGTGAATGAGGGGTGATTGCCCATGTAGTCGAGGGTCATATAGGCTTCGTTCTGCAAGAAGTCATTCAGGCGATGGTTGTCCGGTGAAATGCTTCCCCATAAAGGCAACTCGGCCTGGAAATAAATACCCTCGATGTCGGCAGCGGCAAAAGCGGCGCGGGGCGGGGTGTAGGAATGGCAACGGTAGTAGTTGATGCCATAACTCTTGGCTGTCTGAAAAACTTTTCGCCAGGACTTTACATCCATCGGCGCATATCCGGTAAGTGGGAATACGCAAGCGTCGTGTTTGCCGCGCAAGAAGGTCTTGAAGCCGTTTATGGTGAACTGAGTACCTTCGGTGGCAAAGTCGCGCATACCGAAATCTGTTATTATATTGTCTTTACCCTCGTTTGTGGCAAGGGTCACGTTCAGTGCATAAAGTGTGGGGTGGAATTCGCTCCATGTCTGCATCCGGTTGCCCATGTCGAGCGTCAGTTCTATCTTATTTTCACCTTTGCTCAAGCCGACTTGTTTTTCCATGTCCGGTAACTGGTGTTCTTGTTGGGTGTTCCACGTCTTGGTAGAAAGGGTCACTACGCCCGATTGCTCCGAATCGCTGTATATGTTTACATGGATGCGGGCCTTTTTCTCCTTTACAGACGGGTAGACTTGTACCTGCTCGAGATAGGTGTGTGGGGTCGCTTCGATGTAGAAATCGCCCAGAATGCCGTTCCAGTTGGTTTGTGTGCCGTCGGTCCAGGCATGCGAGCTTTGGATTTCGGCTGGTACGGAGCTGGGAGAATTGTCAATGCGTATCTTTATATGGTGGCTGCCGGGTGCCAAGGCCGGCAGGCTATAGCAGTGAGGTGCATAGATATGTCCCAACGTGCCGACGCTGTCCCCGTCTATCCAGAGAGTACTGGGCTTTGTACGTTCCATGAAGAGTATCAGGCGTTTCCCTTCCATCTGTACGGGAATTTCAACATCTTTTTCATATTCTACGATGCCGGAGTAGGGATAAGTCCGTGTCAACTGGGAGGTTACATTGGTGGGATGCCTGCCGTCTCCCAACTTGTTTTCATCCGTCGTACCGGGCAATGTGCAGTTCCCTAATGAACTGTTCCAATTTCCTGATAAATCGATTCGTTCTCTTATTGTCTGGAATTCTTTTTTGTCTGTACATGATGCCAGACATGCCAATAAGCATAATACAATGAAATTTCTCATAAACTACCTGTTTTTCATGGCCGGTGATTGATTGACCGGTTGCAAATATAGGGCATTGCTCCCGTCTCTCTGTATACAAAATGTTTCCAATTATGTGACGGGATGTTTTTTTATTGCTATCTTCATGCTTGATATTAGTGTTGTTGAGTGTTCGTCATTATAGATGAGGATTTTTATATCATGTAATTTGTTTCTGTCTTTATGAATAAAGAATTGAAAATCAGTGATAAATCACCTTTTGAGAAAATAAGGAAGTTTGATGGGCAAGGACGGTCATACTGGACTTCGAGGGAATTGTGCGCTGCTTTGGGGTATAGTACGTACCAGAAATTTTCCGTTCCATTGGCAAAAGCCATGAGGTCTGCCGAAGCGGATGGTATAAATGTGGATGAGCATTTTAACCTGATGGTTGAAATGGTTGGGGTAGGCTCTGGTGCGCGTAGGAGCGTGGAAAACTATCACCTTACGCGGGAGGCTTGCATCTTTATAGCGAGGCAGGTCTATGCTAAAAAGAAAGAAGTGCAGGCAGCCCTTGAATACTTTTCCAGTGTTAGCATTGATTTTGATGGGGCCGAATGTGATGTGAACTGTCAGGAGGTTGTCTCTGAGATGGAGAAAGATAAAATCAGAGAGAGGAACCGGGAGCATTGGAAAAGGTTAAATGACGAAGCTTCAGAGTTTTATAAAAAGAAGATGAGGCTGCTGGATGAAGTGGAGGATTTTAAAGCGGATGCTTCTTTTCATGGGAACAAGGCTCCACATCACATGATGTACAAGCTGGGGACATTGTACAGTAAGGATGGATGCAGAGGGTATGAATTTCTGATAGAATATGATGTGTATGAACCGGTTGTCGGCATTTATTATGGATGTAAGGGGCTGATTCTTGATGGGAATGATGAAGATGGGGAAAAAATGTTCAATGAAGAATGGAAAGATATTCGTTATTATGTTACTGCTGTTCTTGAAAATACATTTCCGGGGAAATCTTTCACTCATCGCTTTAAGCCTACAAATAATGCGAACAACCATACTTATTGGCCCTTTTGGATTACTCTTCATGAAGATGAGGATATTGTGGAGGTGGGTGCAAGGGCGGTTCGTCTTATAAGAAGTATATATGAGGGGTATCTTGAAAATGAAGATGTTGAGGCTCTGAGAAAACGTTCTGGCTCTCGGAAAGAGCCTCAGGAAGAGGATAAGATACGTTTCTCTGCTGATGTTAACTTTACAAAAAAAGCGTATCAGGAACTGCTTGAAGAGATAGGCCAAATGTCGAAAAAGGGAAAGGAGAAGACAAATAAAGAAATGTTTGAGAAACTACTGGAAAAGACCACTGAAAGTGGATATCTGAGAAAAGAAAAACACTATGAGGCAGCGTGGCGGATAGTACGAAATGCAGATGTGAAGGAGCGAGATTTGCAGCAGAAAACTAATAAACAATTTATCTACATGATTAGACTTCTTTTGGGGTATATGCAATTTTATTTGGGAACATTAGATACTTCTAAGTGTGATATAGAACATAATAGAGGAGTGGTGTCACCTCCTTACACGTCTATCAGCAAGATTTTGATGACTATGAACGGCGGATTTTTCGGGGAAACAATAAGAAAATTGTGTGATAGTAAGAAGGATGCTACATCTATAATAATAAATTCATGGAAAATATTGCAAACTCTATTAGACCTGCCAAAGGACGCTTGGAAAATCGTAAATGACACATTAGGCTTACCAGAGAAAAAATGGAAAACCTTTAAAGATAAATGTGGAAATGGATAAAGAGGTTGATTGTCTTTTTTGTAGACGTCTATTTCACAGCTGGTTCTTCCCCCATACTTTTGCAATCGTTAATGCTAACGGTTGCTTTTTGTTCTTATAGGCAGAGGGCGCCATAATATAAACTTTAAAAAAAAGATTATGGAAAATCAAGAATTTCCGAAAGGAGTCGGTTTCGCTCCGTTTTTGCGTTCATTCATGAGTAATTCTTCTATTTCTATTGATGAACTTGCAGTGGCTATGACAATGTCGAAGTACGCAATTACACGTTTGGCCGAGGGCAAGAGTTATCCTACTGACGTGTGCTACGCAGAATTCTGTATCATGTTCACCGTTGTATTAGGTAAAGATTTTGATGCTTACAAAAAGATGACTAGAAAAGACAAAGATGATTTGGTTGCCAAAATAATGGCAAGTGGAGGATCTGCTTGTACGGTGGCAGGAATGATAAGCTTGATTTCGGCTTCAGGTGTTGTTGCTGGGTTGTCGGCAGCAGGAATAACCTCCGGATTGGCTGCAATTGGCGGTATAATAGGAGGTGGTATGCTGGCAGGGATTGCAGTTGTTGCGGCTGCCTCATTGGTAGTAGGGGCCATATTGTATTCTCTTTGTAAACCCAAAGATAAAAAGGCCGATTTTTTGCTTGCGTACAGATATGATTTAGACCCCAAATATGAAATAAATCCTCAAGACAATGAAGATGAAGATATGGATTGAAGAAGCAATGAAGGAAATGGTAGAAGAGGTAGAAAAAAATGAACCGATGCCAAAACATTGGAAACGCAGTGTGCTGCTGTTCTGCTTGTTGTCGGCCGTTTGTTTTCAGACGGGACTTTTGGTGTTGGCAAAAAACGGCATTGCTTCCGCTGATAGAAGCCCTCTTTTCATTGCAACTGGCATTGTCTGTTCTATGCTGGTGGGAGTTGTGCTGATTAAATGCTGCTTATATGCAAAAAGAATAATGAATAAAAGTAATAATTAAAAATAAGATAGTTATGGAATGTATTTTTTGTTTGAATGAGAATGCCTATTTCGATGGCGTGAATTATGTTTGTCCGGATTGTGGAAGAGAATGGCCATGTGATGAAATTGCGGATGACGATGATGATAACAACAAGTTGCGTTGCCCTGAGTGTGGCTCGCATTTGGTCTATCCTGATTCAAGTGGTATTAATGATTATGCTTGTGATGCTTGTGGGTGTAGATGGGATGGTGACGATGATGACTACGATGAAGATTATGACGATGATGATGAAGATTAATTATTGCAATTATGGAACTGGGCAAATAGCGCTATTATTACCGCATTATTACATGCTTCAATCTGAAAAAGATTAGCATTCCTTTGCCAAGCCCCCTGCTTTTCATTATCTTTGCCTCTGTAGTTTGTAGTTGCGCACAGTCGTGGAATGTCTTTCTCATAGTTGTGAAGAAGGTGTATCACAAATATGAAGAAGGTAAACCACAGCTGTGCGCATCTTTTTTTGATAAGCTTTCAGCAGAAGGAAGAACGCTTCTTTGCGTAAGGAAGACCCATGCTCTGCCTAATGAAAGCCGGTACTTTGTATGAGCGAAACCTGCAGACAGCAACAGAAATGAATCTAAAAATGGAGGAAAGAATATGGCAATTTTATTTGATTGGTACGAAAACCCGAAAACGAAGGATAAACAAGGGGAAGAACTGACCCTGCATCCCCGGATTAAACTGAACGGCTCCACGACGACCGATGAGCTGCGCAGGCATATACAAGAATACTGCTCGCTGACCGAGACGGATGTACTGGCGGTACTCGATGCTTTGTCGCATTTTGTGGGACGCGAGCTGGGGGAGGGCAGGCAGGTTCATTTGGACGGCATCGGTTACTTTGTTCCTACGCTGACCTGCACGGAACCGGTGACACTGGAGACAAAGCGGAAAAGTACTAAGGTAAAGTTGAAAAACATCACTTTCAGACCGGACAAGGCGCTGCGCAGTGAGATAGGAGTATTGAAGGTAAAGCCGCTGAAATTGCGGAATCTCACGAAAAAGAGGCTGACGGATGATGAGGTGAAGCAAAAAGTGGTGAACTATCTACGTAAGAATGAGTTCATCACCCGCAGTGTTGTACAGTCGATTTGCGGCATGACCCGCACGACTGCGACGCGGCAGATTCGTCGTCTTTGTGAGGAGAATGTGTTGGTGAACAAAGGGTTGCAGAAACAGCCGATTTATTTTTTGAAGGAAAAAGAGTAGGTTGATGCGTATAGGGCTTGCATGGATTGCGTCATGTAGGCAAAATCTGCCTGCATGCTTGCATGAGGTCTGCTTGCATGGCGCAATCTGTTGTAAATTAGTGCGCTATGTCATTTCATGCAAGCATGTAAGTAAAACATGCGATAAAACTACAGTTGTAGATTAGGAATACCTATAATCGGCAGACGAGAAATTAAAGAATGAAAACAACGCGGCAGAAGGATAGTTTTTATTATTTTTGCAATCAATTCTCAATAGTTATTTAAAAAATATGGCAAAGAAAAATTCAACAGCTAAAGATACGGAGCTGTCACTCTCGTTTTTTGGGAAAGTGGCAGCGTTATTTAGAAGTGAAACTGTTCATTTCGTTATCGGCTTGGTACTGGTAATCTTTTCGGTTTATTTGTTGCTCGCCTTTTCGTCGTTCTTTTTCACGGGAGCGGCAGACCAGAGCATCATTGACGGAGGCAGTGCGCAGGAGCTGATTTCCACCAATAATGGGGTGAAGAACTACGCCGGTAGCCGCGGTGCGCAGTTGGCCAGCTATCTGATAAATGATTGTTTCGGCGTATCGTCTTTCTTGATTCTCGTGTTCCTGGCTGTGGCGGGATTGAAGCTGATGCGGGTGCGTGTGGTGCGCTTGTGGAAGTGGTTCATCGGCTGTTCGTTGATGCTGGTGTGGTTCTCGGTATTTTTCGGTTTTGTGTTTGTAGACCAGTACAAGGACTCTTTCCTCTATCTGGGCGGTATGCACGGATACAATGTCAGCAACTGGCTTGTGTCTCAAGTCGGTGTGCCGGGAGTATGGCTGCTATTGTTGGTAACTGCCATCTGCTTCCTCATCTATCTGAGTGCACGGACTGTCATCTGGTTGCGCAGATTGTTCAGTCTCAGCTTCTTGAAGCGTAAGGAGAAGGCGGAAAGCGTGCAGGGTGAAACGCCGGAAGAGTTCAAGACCTCTTGGGGTGCAAAGGAAAAGACTACTGCTCCGACACCGGAAGCTGCGGAACCGGAAAAGGTTCTTGAAAAGGAGGAGGAGGTTGCCACAGAGGAAGAAGAGGACGAACCGCTGAATGAAATCACCCTTGACTTGGGTGGAAGTGATGGAAAGGTAAAGCCAGCCAAGTCTGCGGATGAGGATGTTACCATGACTTTTGAGACTCCTGCACCGGAGCCGGTGCCCCCTTTTCGGGAACAGCCGGTAGAGAAGGAGCCGGCATTCCAGGTTGAGAAGGCCGAAGAGGAGGAGTATGTGGGAACGGAGAAGGAGCCGTACAATCCCCGTCTGGATTTGGAAAACTATCATTACCCCACAATAGACTTGATGAAGCATTACGATGACAATGGTCCGACCATTGACATGGTAGAGCAGAACGCGAACAAGGATAAGATTATCAATACTCTGCGTAGTTTCGGTATAGAAATCAGTACCATTAAGGCGACGGTAGGTCCTACGGTGACGCTGTATGAAATCACTCCCGAGCAGGGCGTCCGCATTTCGAAGATACGCGGTCTGGAAGATGATATTGCCCTCAGCCTTTCGGCGCTCGGCATCCGTATCATCGCTCCCATTCCGGGAAAGGGTACGATTGGTATCGAAGTGCCCAACTCCAATCCGAAGATTGTATCCGGTCAGAGCATTATCGGCAGCAAGAAGTTCCAGGAGTCTACTTACGACTTGCCCATCGCACTGGGTAAGACGATTACGAATGAAGTGTTTATGGTGGATTTGTGCAAGATGCCGCACGTGCTCGTTGCCGGTGCTACCGGTCAGGGTAAGTCCGTGGGGTTGAATGCCATCATCACCTCCTTATTATATAAGAAGCATCCGGCAGAGCTGAAGTTTGTGCTGGTAGACCCCAAAAAAGTAGAATTCAGCATCTACTCCGTGATTGAGCATCACTTCCTCGCGAAATTACCCGACGGGGAAGATGCCATCATTACGGACGTCACGAAGGTGGTGCAGACTTTGAACTCCATCTGTGTGGAGATGGATACTCGCTATGACTTGCTGAAAGCTGCCCATGTGCGCAATATCAAGGAGTATAACGAGAAGTTCATCAACCGTCGTCTGAATCCGGAAAAGGGGCATAAGTTCATGCCTTACATCGTAGTCGTTATCGACGAGTTCGGTGACTTGATTATGACAGCCGGTAAGGATGTGGAATTGCCCATCGCACGTATCGCCCAGTTGGCGCGTGCCGTGGGTATACATATGATTATCGCTACACAGCGACCGACAACAAACATCATTACGGGTACGATTAAGGCCAACTTCCCGGCGCGTATCGCCTTCCGTGTATCGGCAATGGTCGATTCGCGTACCATCCTCGACCGTCCGGGAGCCAACCAGCTGATAGGCCGCGGTGATATGTTATTCCTGCAGGGAGCTGACCCGGTGCGTGTGCAGTGTGCCTTTATCGATACGCCCGAAGTGGCGGAGATTACGAAGTTTATCGCCCGCCAGCAGAGTTACCCCACTGCTTTCTATCTGCCCGAATATGTGGATGAAAATGCAGGAGGTGATTTGGGGGATGTGGATATGGGACGTCTCGATCCTTTGTTCGAGGATGCAGCCCGTCTCGTTGTTATTCACCAGCAGGGTTCCACATCGCTCATTCAGCGTAAGTTTGCCATCGGTTATAATCGTGCCGGCCGCATCATGGACCAGTTGGAGAAAGCGGGGATTGTGGGACCGGCGCAAGGTAGTAAGGCGCGTGAGGTGTTCTGTATAGATGAGAGCGACCTGGAAATGCGGTTAAACAATTTGCAATAAGGAATGGTTATTTATAGAATGATGAAACTTGATAAGCTTTTACTTGGTGTGCTATTGCTGTTGTTTGCTGTGCCGATGTCGGCACAACAACCGGATGCCAAGAATATATTGGAGCGTACAGCCGAAGCCTTTCGGAAAGCGGGAGGGGTGAAGCTGGCGTTTACCGTGAACGAACAACAAGGCTCTTATGCGGGAGTTCTCTATCTGGAAGGTGAGAAGTTTGTGGTTGAGACCGAGGGAATGAAGACTTGGTTTGACGGACATACGCAGTGGAGCTATGTGGCTTCGGCAGATGAGGTGAATGTATCGGAACCTACGCAGGAGGAATTGCAGACTCTTAATCCGTATGCTTGGTTGTCCCTCTACAAGCAGGGATACAGATTGAAGTTGAGCAGTGTCGGTGGTAAGCAAGACAAGTCTGTTTATTACATCACCATGACTGCTGCCGACAAGAGAAAAGACCCTGAAAGTGTCTATCTGTTTGTGACAAAGGATACGTATCGTCTGCATCAAGTGGACTTGGCACCACGGGGGAGTAAGTATATGACTACTATCCTTATTGATAGCTACCAGACAGGACAATCCTATCCGGATAGTTTTTTTGTCTTTGACAAAAAAGCCTATCCCACAGCTGAAGTCATCGACATGCGCTAAATAGTAAATTGTAAATAGTCAAATAGTAAATAATATAATGATGGAAACAGAAAAAGTAAAATGTCTGATTATCGGTTCGGGTCCTGCCGGCTATACTGCCGCTATTTATGCAGGTCGTGCCAATCTTTCACCGGTACTTTATGCAGGATTGCAGCCCGGTGGCCAGTTGACAACCACTACTGATGTGGAGAATTTCCCCGGTTATCCCCAAGGTATCGGAGGTCCGGAATTAATGGAAGACCTGCGGAAGCAAGCCGAACGTTTTGGCGCAGATTTGCGTTATGGAGTTGCTACCGCAGCCAATCTTGCTGAAGCACCTTACAAGATTACGATTGATGACGAAAAGATGATTGAGGCTGAAACGCTGATTATTGCTACAGGTGCCGCTGCGAAGTATCTGGGGCTGGAGGATGAAAAGAAATATGCGGGAATGGGTGTCAGCGCTTGTGCCACTTGTGACGGTTTCTTCTACCGCAAGAAAACGGTAGCTGTTGTAGGGGGTGGAGATACTGCCTGCGAGGAAGCTGTTTACCTTGCCGGACTGGCTGCCAAGGTTTATCTGATTGTCCGCAAACCTTATCTCCGCGCTTCCAAGATTATGCAGGAGCGTGTGATGAAGCATGACAAGATTGAAGTACTGTTCGAACATAATGCCGTAGGCTTGTTTGGAGAGAACGGTGTGGAAGGTGTACATTTGGTACAGCGTATGGGTGAACCTGATGAGAAGCGCTATGATGTGGCTATTGACGGTTTCTTCCTGGCTATCGGCCATAAACCCAACTCAGATATTTTCAAACCTTATGTAGATACGGACGAAGTAGGTTATATCGTCACCGAGCCGGGAACACCGCGTACGAAAGTGCCGGGCGTATTCGCCGCCGGAGACGTTGCTGATCCTCACTATCGTCAAGCCATCACCGCTGCCGGAACTGGTTGCCAGGCAGCCATTGAAGCGGAAAGATATTTGTCTGCGAAAGGACTGATTTAGTGATTAGTGATTAGGGGTTAGGATGGTAACAATGTGTTTTTATTATGCTAACCCCTAATCGCTTATCCCTTGTCACTTATTCCTTATCCTATCTTGCTGATTTTCTTCAGCTTTTCTTCGTCTATGATTTTGATTTTACGTCCGTCGATGGTGATTAACCGTTCTGTGGCAAACTGTGACAACGTACGTATGGCGTTGGAAGTGGTCATGTTTGACAAATTGGCCAGATCTTCACGCGAGAGATAGATACTCAAGGTGGAGCCGTCTTCCTCCAAACCATAACTTTCTTTGAGGAACAGCAGGGATTCTGCGAGTCTTCCGCGGATATGTTTCTGCGTCAGGTTTACGGTACGTTCATCGGCAATGCCCAAGTCAACGGACAATTGCTTGATGAAGAACATGGCAAGGTCGTTGTTTTGTGTGAGCAGAGTCATCAAGGCAGTCATGGGGATTTGGCAAACAAGAGACGGCTCGAATGCAGATGCTGCCGTGACATAGTCTGTTTTTGCAAAGTAAGGGCGGTAACCGAAATATTCGACAGGTTTAATCATACGGATAATCTGGCTTCTACCACCGACTCCGTCTTTATAGATTTTGACCTTTCCACTCAGCAGACACATCAAATGCGTAGGTGTCTCGCCTTCGCAATGGATGACTTCGTTTTTTTTGTAGTTCTGGAGTGTGAAGTGGTTGGCGAGGAATTCCCGTTGTTCGTCATTCAAGGGAGACCATATATCTGCAATCAACTCCGGAACATTAATATCAGACAAGTTTACTTTTACCATAACTGCTGCAAAACTGTGTTATACAGCACAAATGTAAAAAGAAAAAATTAAATATTGCACAAATATGACAAAAAGATGTCGTAGGGGGGAGATAAAGGAAAATCTATATATTTACGATTAGACGATTTACGATTGAAGTTTGTATTGTTAAACAACTGCTCATTAGCAGGTGGGTTTATGATTGTATGAGTAACTCCAACCGTAAACCGTCAAATCGTAAATCGTAGTAACTTAATTGTTTATCGTAGTATCTCTATCCCCCTCCCTGCGGGGGAGGGGCTAGGGAGAGGCCTACTTTGTAAACAGCAGCTCCCTATATTTCGGAAGCGGCCAGATTTCATCATCAATTTCCATCTCAAGGTGGTCGATGTGGTCACGGATACTTTCCAGATAAGGGCGTACGGTTTCTTCGTAAGCGAAAGCCTTGTCTTTGTAGTTATCCATGTGGTTGGCTACTTTGCGGGCTTCGGTCATTTCGCGTACTTGTACCTTGATGGCTGTTACGCGCTTGGAAATTTCGCGTACAAGCTCTTTCCGGTCGGCACTGAGGACTTCGTATTCTTCGGGAGAGAAGGTCTCGCGCAGGCCACGGAGATTTTCCAGCAGACGGTTTTGGTAGATAACGGCAGTCGGTACGATGTGGTTGATGGCAAGGTCGCCCAGCACACGGCTTTCTATCTGTACCTTCATGGTGTATTTCTCCAGTTCTACTTCCAGGCGGCAGGCAAGCTCCGTTTCGTTGAAGATACGTTCGCCGATGAGTACGGAACGGGACTGGTTATCCATGTAGTGCATCAGGGCTTCGGGAACGTGGCAGATGTTGGTCAGCCCACGGCGGGCGGCTTCCTGCTTCCATTGTTCGGAGTAGCCGTCACCCTCAAAGCGGATAGGCTCGGAGGCGATGATGGTCTCTTTCATAATGCGGAAGATGGCTTCATCCTTGCCGACTCCTTCTTCCATCAGTTTGTCGATGGAGACTTTGAATTCGTTCAACTGGTTTGCCATAGCTGCATTGATGGCAATCATGGCGGCGGCACAGTTGGCGGACGAACCTGCGGCACGGAACTCAAAGCGGTTGCCGGTAAAGGCGAATGGAGAAGTACGGTTACGGTCGGTGGTATCCAGTAATATTTCGGGAATACGTCCGATGCCTAATTTCAGTGTTGTCTTTTCTTCCGATGTCATCTTGCTGCTGCTTATCTGGCGAGCTATCTCGTCGAGGATGGAAGACAGCTGTTTGCCCAGGAAGATGGACAGAATGGCGGGAGGTGCTTCATTGGCTCCCAGACGGTGGCTGTTTCCGGCACTCATGATGGAGGCGCGCAGCAAGTTCTGGTTTTTGTATACCATCATCAGTACGTTTACCAGGAAGGTAAGGAACAGCATGTTTCCTTTCGGATTCTTGCCCGGTGCAAACAAATTGATACCCGTATCGGTGCAAAGCGACCAGTTGTTGTGCTTGCCGGAGCCGTTCACGCCGTTGTAGGGTTTTTCGTGAAGCAGTACGGCGAAGTGATGCTTGCGTGCGATGCGTTTCATCAGATCCATCACAAGCTGGTTGTGGTCGTTGGCAAGGTTGGCATTCTCAAAGATAGGCGCCAGCTCAAACTGGTTGGGAGCTACTTCGTTATGGCGGGTCTTGACCGGGATACCCAGTTTGTGACATTCGATTTCCAGTTCTTTCATAAAAGCTGTGACACGTGGGGGGATGGAGCCGAAATAGTGGTCCTCCAGCTGCTGGTCTTTGGCCGAGGAGTGTCCCATCAGGGTACGTCCGGTCAGACAAAGGTCCGGGCGGGCATTGTACAGTGCCGAGTCGACGAGGAAATATTCTTGTTCCCAGCCTAAATTGGTATAAACGCGTGTGATATTCTTGTCGAACAACTGGCATACGTCTGTCGCTGCTTTGTCTACGGCTGCCAAGGCTTTGAGCAATGGAGTCTTGTAGTCGAGCGCTTCGCCGGTATAAGAGATGAAGATAGTGGGGATGCAAAGTGTGGTATCTACCACAAAGGCAGGTGAGGAAACATCCCAAGCAGTATATCCTCGTGCTTCGAATGTGTTTCTGATACCCCCGTTGGGGAAAGAGGATGCATCCGGTTCCTGCTGGATGAGCAGTTTGCCGGAAAAACGTTCGATCACTTCTGTTCCTTCGCCGAATTCGATGAAGCCGTCATGCTTTTCAGCAGTTCCATCCGTTAGGGGTTGGAACCAGTGCGTGTAGTGGGTGACGTTGAGGGACTTTGCCCAACTTTTCATGCCGTTGGCAATCAGGTCTGCCATTTCGCGGTTGATGGGAGTGCCTTTTTCGATGGCGTCGGTCACGGCTTTGTAGGCTTCACGAGGCAGGTATTCCTGCATTTTCTTACGGTCGAAGACATGGCTGCCGTAGTAGTCGGACAGTTTGTTTGAAGGGGTGGTCACTTCAAGAGGTTGCCGATTGGCAAGTTCTTGCAAAGCAAAAAATCGCATTTTTGACATATAAGTCTCTCCTTTTATTGGTTGTTGGGCGCAAAAATACATGTTTTTTCTGAACTACCCCCTCTTTTTTAGGGGGTATTCTCGAAAATATTAGTGTTTTTTGAGAATAGACCCCCTGAAAAAGCCTGCTTGTTATGGAAAAACGACCCAAAGCTTGCGTTTGTTACATGCCATGATTAGTAATCTTTCCGCATCACGATTAGTAATCTTAGTGCGTCGTGATTAGTAATTTTCATGTGTCACAATTACGAATCATTCTGTACATGACACTTGTGGCACCCTTTTTATAACAATTAATATAGGTTCGTATTTATCTCGCACAAACTATGTGTGCTTGTGTATTATTGTCTCTCGCGTAACATATGTTTTATAATAAAGGGTGTCACAAGTGTCATTCCCGCTTCTTTATGGAACATGTTTTTGCATTACACAAATTCTTCCGTATATTTGTCCCGATTCTATAAGGAGAAATTGCGGTTGAAACGTTTGTTGTTTATATGGATTTGGATTTGCTTCTTGTTTTCTTTTGTACAGAAGGCAGGGGCGGAGCGTGTATCTTATCCGGTTGACAAACATGTGAGTTCCGCAGACTCCATCATGGAGAAAGTCATCTTCTTTGCCCCCCTTTATGAACGTATTATTGAAAGTTACAAGGCTGAGCTTTACATAAAGGGCTGGGTGAATATCCGTAAGAAGAATCATATTCTCCGCTACATCCCTTCCATGTTCCGGCCCAAGAAAGGGGTGCGGGAATATATGATGGAAACTTATAGCGATTTGCATTTTACTGCTCCCGACATCTATGACCAGAAGGTAAAGGCAAGTGTCGGTACTGCTTCCGAGTTTTGGGAAATGGACGGACGGCTGCCGGAATATTTTCACATCAACATCTATTCTTCTACCTTATTATATGACAAACTACTCTCTCCTTTAGCACCCAATGCCAAAAAATATTATACCTATCGGATTGATACGGTGATGGGGGAACGGCATGCCCTTCAGTATAAAATCCGTTTTATGCCAAAAAGCAAAAGCTTTCAGCTGGTGGGCGGTTATCTGATTGTGAGTGATAACGTGTGGAGTGTACGCGAGATGCGTTTTTCCGGACGTAATGAGATGGTGCGGTTCAATAATCTGGTGAAGATGGGTAATGTGGGCGATTCGGACGAATTTCTTCCGTTGCAGTATGATGTGGAGGCAACGTTCCGTTTTTTGGGAAATGTGGTAGATGGCACTTATGAAGCTGTACTCGATTATAAGAACATCATTCAGAAAACTTCTGGCAGTGATATACGGAGGTCGGTGAAGAAAAGTAAATATGACTTGTCCGATTCATACACGTTGCGTACTGATACGAATGCTTATCTACGTGATACTGCTTACTTTAAAATTTTGCGTCCCATTCCTTTGACTCCGCATGAGGAGACACTGTATCAGGATTTCTTCTTGCGTCGGGATACGCTCGCCCGGAAAAAGAAACCGGTGAATAAGAACTTGGAGTTTTGGGGGCAGATTGGAGATGCATTGATCAGTCGCTATACGGTAGACCTTGATAAATTGGGGAGTGTGCGCTGTTCACCACTAATCAATCCTTTTCTTTTGAGCTATAGCGGCAAGCATGGAATTTCGTATCGGCAGGAGTTCAAGTACAACCGTATTTTTACCGGTGATCGCCTGCTGCGCATCGTTCCCCGGATAGGTTATAATTTTAAGGAAAAAGAGTTTTACTGGAGGGTGAGGTCCGATTTTGATTATTGGCCCCGTAAGCGTGCAGCATTGCATCTGGAGTTTGGTAACGGTAACCGGATTTACAGCAGTGATGTGCTGGACGACCTGAAAGCCATCCCCGACAGTATTTTTGACTTCAACCAGATACACTTGGATTATTTCAAGGATTTGTATCTGAATCTGCGTCATAGCTGGGAAATAGTAAACGGTCTGTCGCTGGAAGTGGGTGTATCCATGCACAGACGTACGGAAGTGAACCGCTCCCGGTTTGAACTGAACTACCCGAGCATGCCGCCTACCAAGTCGGCCACCCGTGCCGGTTCCGGAGGTTCATCCTTCTTTCCGAATTTTGACCCGAATATCCTGAACAAGTTCCGCCATACCTATAATAGTTTTGCTCCCCGCGTCCGCCTCACCTGGACTCCGGGACAATACTATTATATGAATGGCGACCGTAAAGTAAATCTTCATTCCAAGTATCCTTCCATCTCAGTAGATTGGGAGCGGGGACTCAGTGGAGTGTTGCAGAGCAGTGGTTCGTACGAGCGTGTAGAGATTGATTTGCAGCATCAGGTTTCTTTGGGCTTGATGCGTGATATTTATTGGCGTTTTGGTTGGGGAGAGTTTACCAATCAGAAGGAACTGTACTTTGTGGACTTTGCCAATTTGCGGCGTTCCAATCTTCCTATGGGTTGGAGTGATGATATTGGCGGGGTGTTCCAGTTGCTGGACGGCCGCTGGTATAACTCTTCCCGTAAATATATCCGCGGACACCTTACCTATGAAGCGCCTTTCCTCCTGCTCCGCCATCTGATGAAATATACCCAATATGTATTGAATGAACGTCTGTATCTGAATGCATTGGTGGTTCCTCACTTGAAACCTTATCTGGAAGTAGGGTATGGCATTGGTACACATATATTTGACTTTGGCTTGTTTGCCAGCTTTGCAAACTGGAAGTATCAGGAAATAGGTTGCAAATTTACCTTCGAACTGTTTAACAGATAGCAATGTGGTAATGTGATTAATGTGCCAATGTGTCAATGACCAGGACGTGATGGCGTAGCATAAACATAGCGCAGCCAATTAGCCAATTAGCATATTGGCACATTATCACATTAATCAATTGTCAATTATTGATTCTTTTGTAACTTTGCTGCAAATTACTTGGAGCTATGGGTATAGTAATAGGAATAGATGTGGGTGGAAGTACCACGAAAATCGTTGGAATCAATGGAGAACAGATACAGTCTCCAATGTTTATTACGGCTACCGACCCGGTGACTTCCTTATTCGGAGCATTCGGTAAGTATATTTATGACAATGGTATACAGCTGGCCGATGTGGAGCAGGTGATGCTGACGGGAGTGGGAAGCGCATTTGTCAACAGCCCTCTATATGGACTGCCTACTCGCAAAACGGATGAGTTTATTGCCAATGGTTTGGGAGCCAGACATGCAACGGATATAGACCAACTGATTGTAGTCAGCATGGGTACCGGCACTTCTTTTGTGAAAATAGACGGAGACAAGGTGCAGCATATTGGCGGCTTGGGGATTGGTGGAGGTACTTTGCAGGGATTATCGAGGTTGCTGTTGAAAACTCATGATATTCATCAGGTGTCCGAGTTGGCTGAGAAAGGGGATGTAACTCGTGTCAACTTGCAGATAGGTGATATTTGCAACACTGCTTTGCCTGACTTGCCGGTGAGTGCTACCGCCTCTCTTTTCGGGAAAGCAGATAGCAATGCTTCTCAAGAAGATATTGCCTGCGGTATAATTTATACGGTACTTCAAACCATTGGAGGAGCTGCTGTACTGTCAGCTTTGAACAGTCCTATCAAGGATTTCGTTCTGATAGGAAATCTCACCCAACTGCCCCAGTGCCGGGAGGTGTTTTCTAAAATGGAAGCCATCTATCATGTACATTTTCATATACCGCCCTATGCTGAATATAGAACAGCAATAGGAGCGGCATTGGCATACGTAAAAGAAAGGCAAGGGTAGTGGTTACTTCTTGCCTGCCTTCTTCATATAGCTGTTTATCAAGGTACATGCGGGAGCGGCCACCGTACCGTGGTCAAATCCCTCCATCTGATAGAGGGTGGTTTTTTGTCCCAATGCTTTGAGGAGAGCATACAAATGGGCGTTTTCCTCATAGCGTGCCAGCATCTCCAACTCTTTGTCGCCAGTGATAAGTATCATGGGTGAAGCGCCTTTTCTTACGTTATTGGAAGGAGCATATTTATCTATAATCGGAGTGTCGGAAGGCAGCCCGCGTTCTTTGCGGATGGTGTAGTGGGTAGTGGTCTGTCCGCTGATGGGGAAAGCGCCTGCCAGGCTGTTGGCGTCAATATTCCACTTTGCCAGGTAACTCTTGTCCAGATTGAGCATCAGACAGAGATAACCACCGGCTGAATGACCGGCTATGTATATTTTGTCTTTATCTCCTCCGAATTCTTCTATATTCTCGAAAGTCCAAGCAACGGCCTCTGCGGCATCTTCCGTGTAGGCAGGGTTTTGGGCACGCGGGCTGAGTCGGTAGTTTACGGCTATCACGGCGTAGCCTTGCTCCAGGAACTCCTTCGGAAAATGTTTTTCTCCGGCTTCCAGTCCTCCGCCGTGGAACCAGATAAGGGTGGCAAATCCTTTTTTATCAGTAGGATAATGGAGGTCGAGCTTACAACGCTCCAGCTTATAACTGTCCTTTTCGCCGGGATGAAGATAGGAAATGTTCTTTTGCGTACGGTAGTTGTTGTCCGTTGTCTGATTTTGGCTATAACATAATAATGTATAGCAAATGATGGAAATGCATGCGATTATCTTTTTCATGATAAATTATTGAGATTATGTATAAATGAAACGATGCAAAGGTAACATTTTTTTTATTCTTTAATTGATTATTCCACTGCTGTTTTGAATGCTTTTTGTTTTGTAGTTCAAGAAAATACTTCTATCTTTGCGCCCGATTTACAATGAGTCAACATAAAGTCTCACTTAATTAACGAGTTAAACAATTTATTTATTAATGGAAAATTTAAAGAATGTAGCTCCTATTGAAGACTTCAACTGGGATGCTTATGAGAACGGCGAATCAGTAGCCAGTGCAAGCCACGAAGAACTGGAAAAGGCGTATGACAATACGTTGAACAAGGTTAACGACCGCGAGGTAGTTGATGGAACCGTAATCGCAATGAACAAGCGTGAAGTAGTTGTGAACATCGGTTACAAATCAGACGGTATCATTCCGATGAGTGAATTCCGTTACAATCCTGAACTGAAGGTTGGTGATACTGTTGAGGTATACATCGAAAACCAGGAAGACAAGAAAGGACAGCTCGTTCTGTCTCACCGTAAAGCTCGTGCTACCCGTTCTTGGGATCGCGTAAACGCAGCTTTGGAAAACGAAGAAATTATCAAGGGTTACATCAAGTGCCGCACAAAGGGTGGTATGATTGTAGACGTATTCGGCATCGAAGCTTTCTTGCCGGGTTCTCAAATCGACGTGAAGCCTATCCGCGACTACGATGTATTCGTTGGCAAAACTATGGAATTCAAGGTTGTTAAGATTAACCAGGAATTCAAGAATGTGGTTGTTTCCCACAAGGCTCTTATCGAAGCCGAACTGGAACAACAGAAGAAGGAAATCATCGGTAAACTCGAAAAAGGACAAGTTCTCGAAGGTACCGTTAAGAATATCACTTCCTATGGTGTATTTATCGACTTGGGTGGCGTAGATGGTTTGATTCACATTACAGACCTTTCTTGGGGCCGTGTTAGCGATCCGAAAGAAGTGGTTGAACTCGACCAGAAACTCAACGTCGTTATCCTTGACTTCGATGATGAGAAGAAGCGTATCGCTCTCGGCTTGAAGCAACTCACTCCGCATCCTTGGGATGCACTGGATGCTAACCTGAAGGTTGGCGACCACGTGAAGGGTAAAGTTGTAGTTATGGCTGACTACGGTGCATTCATCGAAATCGCTCCGGGTGTTGAAGGTCTGATTCACGTATCTGAAATGTCTTGGTCACAGCACTTGCGTTCTGCACAGGACTTCATGAAGGTAGGTGACGAAGTTGAGGCAGTAGTCCTGACTTTGGACCGCGAAGAGCGTAAGATGTCTTTGGGTATCAAGCAGCTGAAGTCTGATCCTTGGGAAACTATCGAAGAGAAGTATCCTATCGGCAGCAAGCACACTGCAAAAGTTCGCAACTTCACTAACTTCGGCGTATTCGTTGAAATCGAAGAAGGCGTTGATGGCTTGATTCATATTTCTGACTTGTCTTGGACGAAGAAGGTTAAACATCCGTCTGAATTCACTCAGATTGGTGCTGACATTGACGTACAAGTTCTGGAAATCGACAAGGAAAACCGTCGCTTGAGCCTTGGCCACAAGCAACTCGAAGAAAATCCCTGGGATGTATTCGAAACTGTATTTACAGTAGGTTCTGTACACGAAGGTACTATCATCGAAATGCTGGATAAGGGTGCTGTAGTTGCTCTGCCTTATGGTGTAGAAGGTTTCGCTACTCCGAAGCACCTCGTTAAGGAAGACGGTTCACAAGCTCAGTTGGACGAGAAGCTTGAATTCAAGGTAATTGAGTTCAACAAGGACGCTAAGCGTATCATCCTTTCTCACAGCCGTATCTTCGAAGATGCTGCAAAGGCAGAAGAAAGAGCTGAAAAGAAGGCTGCTACTAAGAAGTCAACCGGTAAGAGAGAAGACGTTGCTCCTGCTATCCAAAACCAGGCTGCATCTACTACTCTGGGTGACATTGATGCTTTGGCTGCCTTGAAGGAACAGATGGAAGCTGGAAAGAAATAATTACTCCGTTCTATAAATGAAGGAAGGGTACTTGCGCAAACAAGTGCCCTTCTTTTTTATGATTTGTCAATAGAATTTTATGGAATTAAGGATGGTTTTTCCATAAATGTTTATCTTTGCAGGGTGGTTACTTTTGCAATCATAGAAATATTCAATAATTTAATTTTCATTTATTATGAAAAACATGTTCAAAAATGCAGGGAAGATGGTGTTGTTCACTTGCCTGTCGCTGATGTTACTAACCGCATGCGGTCAGAAGTCTAAACTCAAGCTGGCTATTGCAGCAGCCAACAAACAATGTCCCATGGATATGGGAGCTTCCGGCGAAATATCCAGTATTACTTTTGATGGGGCGGATGTGGTATATGTACTGCTTATGAATGAAAGTTTCCTCAATATAGACGCTTTGAAAGAGAATCCTGATGCAATGAAGTCTGCTGTGACTGTTATGTTCGGTAATCCACAAGGGTCCATTAAAGAGATGCTGGATTTGGTTGTCGGTACTGATTCCGGTATAAAGTTCATATATAAAGGAAAGACATCCGGTAACGAAGTGGAATGTTATCTGACTACTCAGGACTTGAAAGATATATTGAATGGCGGTTCAACTGCTGAAAGCAGTGATAAGAAGAAACTGGAAGAGCAAGTGAAGATGACCAACGTATCGTGCCCGATGCAGGTGGATGAAGCCACTATGCTCAATAAACTGACAATCGAGTCGGATAAGGTGCTTTATCATTATACGATTGACGAATCTGTAGTACAGATGTCTGCTTTGAAGGAAAATGCCGAACAGATGAAGGCAAATGTGAAGAACTCTTTGAACTCCTCCGATCCAGCCTTGCGCATGTTCTTGGAAGTATGTGTGAAGTGTGATAAAGGGGTGGGCTATCTGTATAAAGGGAATAAATCCGGAGAAACTTTTGAAATATCCTTTGGAGTTTCAGAGATAAAGGCTCTTCTATAAATCAAGGAGTAGAAATCAGTTCGGAAGGTTTGGAATGGAAAAATTTGAGTTACATATTCTTGGTTGTGGTTCCGCTTTACCCACAACGCGTCATTTCCCTACGTCTCAAATTGTGAACGTGCGCGACAAGTTGTTTATGATTGATTGTGGGGAAGGGGCGCAGTTGCAGTTCCGTAAATCACATCTGAAGTTTTCGCGTTTGAATCATATCTTTATCTCTCACTTGCATGGAGACCATTGTTTTGGCTTATTGGGACTGATTTCTACACTTAACCTTTTAGGACGTACAGCCGAGTTGCATATCCATTCTCCAAAAGGGCTGGAAACATTGCTGACACCTATGCTGGATTTTTTTAATAGGCAGATGACGTACAAGGTCCTTTTCCATGAGTTTGATACGAAAGAACCGATGCTGATTTATGAAGACCGTTCGTTGACGGTTACTACTATTCCTTTGCGTCATCGTATGCCGTGTTGTGGCTTTTTGTTTGCAGAAAAGCGGCGTCCTAACCATATTATCCGTGAAATGGTCGATTTCTACCAAGTGCCGGTATACGAATTGAATCGTATAAAGAATGGGGCCGATTACGTGACACCGGAGGGAAAAACTGTTTCCAACAACTTGTTGACCCGCCCTTCTGCTCCGTCCCGCAGTTATGCTTATTGCTCGGATACCATCTATCTTCCTTCTATCGTAGAGCAGATAAAAGGGGTTGATTTACTTTTTCATGAGGCGACATTTGCGAATGAGGATGCGCCACGTGCCAAAGAAACATTTCATACAACTGCTGCACAAGCGGCTGAAATAGCCAGGAAGGCTGAAGTGAAGAAGTTGTTGATAGGACATTTTTCGGCACGATACGAAGATGAAAATATCTTGCTTCAAGAAGCATCCGCTATTTTTCCGGATACTCAGCTTGCCAAAGAAACACTTTGTGTATCGGTATGAATTAAACTTTTCGTATCTTTGGCAGTCTAAAACAACAAATGCGAATAGAAATTTATGACCCCTTCCTATAATGAACGCGAAGTGTTGGCTCTTCTACAAGAAGAAAGCACACAAAAGCGGGGATTTGAGATGATTGTTACCCAATATAGCGAGCAGCTGTATTGGCAGATTCGTCGTATGGTCCTCTCTCATGAAGATGCCAATGATTTACTTCAGAATACTTTCATTAAGGCATGGACTAATATAGATTATTTTCGGGCAGAGGCTAAACTCTCTACCTGGCTCTATCGCATAGCCTTGAATGAATGCCTCACTTTTCTGAACAAACAACGGGCTGCTTCCACAGTATCTTTGGATGATCCCGAGGCAGATGCACTTCAAAAGCTTGAAAGTGATCCTTACTTCTCCGGTGATAAAGCAGAGATGGCTTTGCAAAAAGCCTTGCTTGCCTTGCCGGAAAAACAACGTATGGTGTTTAATTTGAAGTATTACCAGGAAATGAAATACGAAGAGATGTCTGATATATTCGGTACTTCCGTAGGTGCCTTGAAGGCTTCTTATCACCATGCCGTGAAGAAAATAGAAAAGTTTTTGGGTGAGGAGTATTAAACCTTTGCTACAAAACAATGTCTAATTAAACAGAAAGGAGAAAGCTTATGAAAGAAGAAGATAAAATACTGAAAAAGATAGGGACGGAAAATCCTTTCCGCGTTCCTGACGGCTACTTTGAGAATCTTACTTCAGAGGTAATGAACCGGCTTCCCGAAAAAGAAAAACTCACTGCTGTACAGACAGAGCCTACAATGTGGCAGAAGGTAAAGCCTTGGTTGTATATGACCGCCATGTTTATAGGTGCGGCATTGATTATCCGCGTGGCTTCTTCGGAGCATACTCCATCTGTAGAGCGTATGGCTGCTGATGATACGGAAACAGAAATGGAATATATTAATATGGCCGTAGAGAATTCCATGCTGGATGATTATTCATTGTATGTTTATTTGGCAGACTCTGATGCAGAATAAGGTAACAACACTCAACTATTTAAAAATGAAAAGACTGATTGTTTTATTGGTTATGATATGTGGCATGATGCCCCTGCTTTGGGCTAGTGATGGATGTGATCAGCATCTGTCACCCGAAGAGTTTCGTGCCAAACAAAAAGCGTTTATAACGGAGAAAGCCGGGCTGACGAGTGAGGAAGCAGCTAAGTTCTTCCCATTGTATTTTGAATTGCAAGACCGGAAAAAGCAGTTGAATGACGAGGCTTGGAAATTGCTCCGGCAAGGGAAAGATGAAAAAACAACCGAAGCCCAGTATGAGGAAATTATGGAAGGTGTGTATGATGCCCGTATTGCTTCTGACCGGTTGGACAAGACCTACTTTGATAAATTCAAGAAGATATTGTCTTGTAAAAAGATTTATCTGGTGCAAAGAGCTGAAATGCGTTTCCATCGTGAACTGCTGAAAGGCATGCATAAAAAGGGAGATGGCCCCCAGCGAAGACCGCAAGGGAAAAAATGAGTAGTGAATGAATTACAAATAAGGAAGGTTGCCACGATGGTGTGAGCAACCTTCTTTTGTTAATGAGAGATACCTCGTTTTAGCCTTGCTAAACCTCTACTTTAGTTCCCTAAACCTTTGCTTTAGCCAGCTAAACCTGACCTTTAGAAGAATCATCTTGTTTGCTTTCTTTTTCCAATGCTTTCGCTTCATTCCATAGCTTGTCCATTTCTTCCAGCGTCATGTCATGGAGGTTTTTGCCCTCCTTGATGCTGTGCGCTTCTACATAGTTGAAGCGGTTGATGAACTTCTGGTTGGTCTGTTCCAGCGCATTGTCCGGATTGATTTTGTAGAGGCGGGCAGCGTTGATGAGGCTGAACATGACATCGCCGAATTCAGCTTCAGCCTTTTCTTTATCCATGTGGGCGACTTCAGCCTGGAATTCTTGGATTTCTTCTTTTACCTTATCCCACACTTGCTCGCGTTCCTCCCAGTCAAATCCTACATTGCGTGCCTTGTCCTGGATGCGGTAGGCCTTGATGAGCGAGGGTAGGGCAGCGGGTACACCGCTCAGCACTGTTTTGTTCCCATCTTTTTCCTTCAATTTTAGCTGTTCCCAGTTTTCAGAAACCTGGCCTGCGGTTTCGGCCTTTACATCGCCGAAGACATGGGGATGGCGGAAAATAAGTTTCTCACAAAGACGGTCGCATACGTCTTTCATATCGAAATCACCGGTTTCGGAGCCTATCTTTGCATAAAAAGCCACATGCAGCAGCACATCGCCCAGCTCTTTGCAGATGTCATTCTTGTCATCGCGTATCAGGGCGTCACAAAGTTCATAAGTCTCTTCGATGGTATTGGGGCGCAGGCTTTCGTTGGTCTGCTTGCGGTCCCAGGGACATTTCTCGCGCAGCTCGTCGAGTATGTCGAGGAAGCGGCCGAAGGCTTCCATCTGTTCTTTTCTTGTATGCATGATTTTGAAATTTAGTTTTTCCATTCTTCGTATGAGATAAGCAAGCCTATTACTTCCGAATAGTTCTTGCGTCCGCTTTGAATCTTGTTTCCTTTAAGGTACAAGTCGTAGATAAAGTTCTGGATGTCTCCGATGAGCGGACTGTATTTCTCCATCCAGTATTGCTGGTTCTTTTGGGCCAGTTCTATGATTTCAGGACGTATCCGGTTGAAAAGTTCTGCGTATTCTTCTTCGCTCATCAGTCGGCGGGCATTGCCCAGCACATGTGAGAGCACGGAAAGGTAGCCGCTGAAACGAATCTCTTTCACCTGCGAACGGGTGCAGACCTGGTAAGCGTAGAAGTTGGCTTCTGCCTCGCTGGTGATGCCTAAAAAGTGTGCCAGCTCGTGGGCATAAGTAGCAGGATATTGTGGTGGAAGCAAATCGCCGTTCAGCGTGAATTCGCAGAAGAAAGGTCCCATGCTTCCCGTAACACCGACCATGGAAATGAACGGAGTGAAAAGCATGGTCTTCACGCGCGGAGAGGAGTGGGGAGGGCGATGTATCCCCAGCGTATCGCTGATTTGGTTGTATCCGTGTACGCTTTCCCGGCAGACCAATGGTTCGTCAATGGAGGTGACATCTGTATAGGAAGCATTCAGCTTGTCTATATAGTTGTCTACAAATGACTGAAAGATTTCGGGAGTATAGGCAGTATAAGGAATGTTTGTCCTGCCATAGAAATCTTTCTGTGAGTAGTTCAGTCCCCATGCCAGATAGAACCATGCATATATCCACAGCAAGTATTCCATTTCGTTCAGCAGAATCTGTTTCCACTTTTTCTTTTGGATATAGCGTGCCTTGATTGGATTGAAAAGAAGTCCGAGTACACTGAGGAAAATAAACAAGTCGCCTATGGCAAAAGGCATGAGTTTTGAAAAGGAGGACAAGAAATGGGAAATCACCGGATATACAGACTGTGCATATACTTCTCCCAATATTGGAATGAGCTGCGTTGCCCATACAACAGACAGTAATACGATTAATACGACATACCGGATTTTCAATTTGTCTCTCATTTTTATTTTCAACCTACCATTAAGAGGACTATCGACCTCTAACTCCTAAGCCCGGAGGGCGATAACTCCCTTTAACTCCTACTAACTCCTGACTCATTTTGTAGGGACAAAAATATATATTTAAATTTTAATTCATTAATTTTGCGCCCGTTATTCGCAATAAATTAATTATAGAGATTTAAAAACATGGAATTAGCAAGTAAGTACAATCCCGCTGACGTGGAGGGAAAGTGGTACCAGTATTGGTTGGACCACAAATTATTCAGTTCGAAACCCGATGGTCGTGAGCCTTACACCGTCGTCATCCCGCCCCCCAACGTCACCGGTGTGTTGCACATGGGACACATGCTTAATAATACCATACAAGATATTCTGGTACGCCGTGCCCGCATGGAAGGCAAGAATGCCTGCTGGGTGCCGGGAACCGACCATGCATCCATTGCTACCGAGGCCAAGGTGGTGAACAAACTTGCCGCACAAGGCATCAAGAAGACAGACCTTACCCGCGACGAGTTCTTGAAGCATGCCTGGGAATGGACTGACGAACATGGCGGCATCATCTTGAAGCAGCTCCGCAAGCTGGGTGCTTCTTGCGATTGGGATCGTACAGCTTTTACTATGGATGAGAAACGCAGTGAAAGCGTGCTCAAGGTTTTTGTTGACTTGTATAACAAAGGTCTGATTTATCGTGGTGTCCGCATGGTGAACTGGGACCCTAAGGCACTGACCGCACTTAGTGACGAGGAAGTAATCTACAAAGAAGAGCACAGCAAGCTGTACTATCTGAAGTATATGGTAGAAGGTGACCCCGAAGGACGTTATGCAGTGGTTGCTACCACCCGCCCTGAAACCATCATGGGAGATACAGCCATGTGCATCAATCCGAATGACCCCAAGAATACCTGGTTGAAGGGTAAGAAGGTGATTGTTCCGTTGGTAGGACGTGTTATTCCGGTTATCGAGGACGATTACGTAGATATAGAGTTCGGTACCGGTTGTCTGAAGGTAACTCCTGCCCACGATGTGAACGACTACATGCTGGGTGAGAAGTACAATCTGCCGAGCATCGACATCTTCAATGATAACGGAACGCTTAGTGAAGCTGCCGGCTTGTATATCGGTATGGACCGTTTCGATGTGCGCGAGCAGATTGAGAAGGACCTGGCTGCTGCCGGTCTGTTGGAGAAAGTGGAAGCCTATACCAACAAGGTAGGTTTCTCCGAACGTACCAACGTGCCCATCGAACCGAAACTTTCCATGCAGTGGTTCCTGAAGATGCAGCACTTTGCCGACATGGCTTTGCCGCCGGTGATGAATGATGAGTTGAAGTTCTATCCTGCCAAATATAAGAATACGTACAAGAACTGGTTGGAAAATATCAAGGACTGGTGTATCAGCCGCCAGTTGTGGTGGGGGCATCGCATTCCTGCTTATTTTTTGCTGGAAGGTGGTTATGTAGTGGCTGCCACTCCCGAAGAAGCCTTGGCATTGGCAAAAGAGAAAACGGGTAATGCAGACCTTAAACTGGAAGACCTTCGTCAGGATGAGGACTGCCTGGATACTTGGTTCTCCTCCTGGTTGTGGCCCATCTCTTTGTTTGACGGTATCAACAATCCGGGTAACGAGGAGATAAACTACTATTATCCTACCAGCGACTTGGTGACCGGTCCGGACATTATCTTCTTTTGGGTAGCCCGTATGATTATGGCAGGCTATGAATATGAAGGAAAGATGCCGTTCAAGAACGTTTACTTTACGGGTATTGTCCGTGACAAGCTGGGACGTAAGATGTCCAAGTCGTTGGGTAACTCTCCCGACCCGCTGGATTTGATAGAGAAGTACGGTGCCGACGGTGTGCGTATGGGCATGATGCTTTCAGCTCCTGCTGGCAATGACATCCTCTTTGACGATGCACTGTGTGAGCAAGGACGTAACTTCAATAATAAGATATGGAACGCTTTCCGTCTGATTAAAGGTTGGGAAGTCAGTGCGGAAGTTCCGGTACCGGAAGCTTCAGAACTGGCAATACGCTGGTTTGAGGCCAAGCAGAATGAAGTGGCTGCCGAAGTGGCTGATTTGTTCAGCAAGTACCGTTTGAGTGAAGCGCTGATGGCTGTTTACAAACTGTTCTGGGACGAATTCTCTTCCTGGTATCTGGAAATGATTAAACCGGCATACGGCCAGCCCATCAACCGGAAAGTGTATGAAGCAACTATCGGTTTCTTTGATAACTTGTTGCATCTGCTCCATCCGTTCATGCCATTTATTACAGAGGAGTTGTGGCAGCATCTTTGCGACCGTACAGACGGTGAGAGCTTGATGGTAAGCCCGTTGTCAATGTCGGCATTGGTAGATGAGGATATCATCCGGGAGTTTGAAGTGGTGAAAGAGGTTATCAGCAATATCCGTTCCATCCGTTTGCAGAAGAACATCGCCCAAAAAGAGACACTTGAGTTGCAGGTTATCGGTGAGAATCCGGTTGTGGCATTCAACGCGGTTATCATGAAAATGTGTAACCTTTCCTCCATCAATATAGTGGAGAACAAGGCCGACGGTGCTGCTTCCTTCATGGTAGGTACTACGGAATATGCCGTACCTTTGGGTAATATGATTGACGTGGAAGCCGAGATAGCCCGTATGGAGGCCGAACTGAAGCATAAGGAAGGATTCTTGCAGGGTGTGCTGAAGAAACTGGGTAACGAGAAGTTTGTGAATAATGCTCCTGCCGCCGTTCTTGAGATGGAACGCAAGAAGCAGGCAGATGCTGAAAGTATCATCAAATCTCTCAAGGAAAGTATTGCAGCATTGAAAAAGGCATAACTGTCCATCACATAAAACAGAGAAAAAGCTCCGGAACCTTCAACTCCGGAGCTTTTTTTAGCGGTATAATGAACTGTTTATTTGAACAGTTCTGCTACGCACCACATCAGGCGTGCGGTGGTGTGTGTCCAGATTTCCTTGTAAGTGCAGTTATTTTGTATCGGGAAGTAGGGTTCGTCCTCATTTTCGAATGTTTCGATTCCTACGGGCACGGCTCCCACAACATTTCCGGCGTATGCCCCGTAAAGCGGCGGATAGTCATATCCGTCTCCATAAACGGTACTCATGGCAAACGGGTTGTAGCCTAATATGTATTCTACCTGGCGGGTTGCAATATCCCTTAACGCTTTATCATTGAATAGGCGTGCAAGAATAAAGGCAGCCTTGGCTTTGCCCATGACAACAGCGTGGAATCCCCTGAACTGATAGGCGACGGGGAAACGGCGCAGATAGAAATCCTTCGAGAGAGGGATGCCGTTGCGCACTTGTGCATTGTATTCTTCCAGGCTGGGAAGCCCTACCTGCTCACCTTCGTGGTACAGATTTTTATAATCGGTATTATCCACCTCGTATACGGCGCTTGGCAGTATGCCATACGGCTCAATCAGTTGTGAAATCCCGCGTAGATAGTCTGCATAGGCTTCACAGGATGCCTTCCACAACGGGGCGTCCGGATGGGTAGGGGCATCTGTCAGTAGCATCGAGAGTCCTTCGGTCATCAAGTGCTCTTGGCTTTGGTGATAATAGGCCAGGATACGTTTTTTCCGGGAAGATTCATAGAAGAAACCTCGTAGGGGGATTTTCCAGTCGGTACGCTTTTCCAACTGTTGGCTCGCCATGACGGTACGTGCCAGCCGGGTTGCCCAGTCCAGATAGTAAACATCTTGTGTAAGGCGGTACAAACGCATGGCTGTGACGGTGGCAAGGGCATAAAGTTCGGTTTCGTTCTGTTCCGTCCTTTGCGTATCCAGCAGGTCGATGGCGAATTGGAAGTCCTCAATGGCACTGTTCCGGCACCACCGTGCAAACACTGGGTCTTTCTTTTCAAAATGAGGGGCGGCGAGTGCGCAACTGGAAGCGGCTTTCAGATTGTCCGTAGGCGTATTTCGTGCTTCTGTCTGCATGTCGTCTTTGTCACCACGGATATTCTTTGTCCAAATGCCGATAATCAGTCCACCCAGTCGGTAGCCGTCACCGAAGCGGGTACGCAGAATCCAGTTCACTCCCCAGCGTGCCTCTTCCAGCAGGCGTTCGTAGAAGATACTGTCTTTGCCTTGTACGGCACCGGCCATATCGAGGAGGGCGATGCACGATTCGGCTGTATTTCCCGTTCCTTGAGTCAGGTCGGCTGCATCGTGCCATCCTCCGGCAATGCTCATGCTCCGTCCGTCGGGATGATAGGCGAATACATCCTGATGGCATTCCTGATGAATGCCGGGCTGGTCGAAACCGCAACGTTCGGAAAAGAAGAAGTTCAGCGTGTGCCAGGCGGTAGACAGGTAGGCATCATTTCCGATGGGGAAAGGCTTTGATTGTACGTCGCCGATGGAGAGGAAGTATTGTCCGGGCGTATTGAAACTGCTGAAGTCCAGCACAAGAAATCCTTTGTCCTGCTTCTTGTCCTGATTCAGAGGACTGGCCGTACTTTGATAAACGGTTTGTCCCGTGGCGGCATCGTGCAGGCTGAAAGCCCTTTCCGGCATGTGCTGCACCAAAGCCTGCTTGCGTGCTCCCGGCTTGTATCCGCTGTGGCAGTAGGCCATTGCATCTTTTCGCAGGTCGAATCCCCGGCTGTTTTCCGCTTCTACCTTTTCGATGCGCATGTCGTCTATGTATAGGCTCATGTGTTCGCTGGCTCCTGCAGGAGCACCTGCCAGCATGATGTTTACCGAAAAGCCGGTGACACAGTCACGGTATAGGTCCGGTATTTCCCATATGATGTGTTGCCATTTGTTGGGATAGACAGTCTCGAAGTGTTGTCCTTCAAAGCGTCCGGGAGTCGGCATGATTTTCTCTCCTTCATTGTATAGGGTGAATCCGGCAAAGGTCAGATAAACGCCCGGTGCATCCACATATACCCAAACGGAAAAGCGGTTGTATTCCCGCAAGTCTTCCCGGTCGAGGGGACGGATAATCTCCGGGGTGGCGTAATTCCGGTTTGTTGGATTCTTCTTGCCCAAGGAGGCAGGAGTGTCCAGACGGACACTTCCTTTGCCTGAGACAGTGACTTTACGGTCCACATGTATGGTTCCGGGTCCGGTGTGGCGCAGAGCGCCGAAATCTTCGGCCAGGGGGAGTACCCTGCTTTTCAATACCTTTTTCTTTTCCCACCGCGTCAGTCCGGCGTGTGCGAGATTGGCTTTCATTATGCGGTGCACATGATTGCTTTGCTGTAATTGTTTCTCCAGTTCCGTATCGGGTTTCCATGGAGCTTGTGCTTGTGCCTGCATGCAGCAGCATGCCAGCAGCAGTGTTCGGATGATGTGTTTCATGGTATTCAGTGTTTGGTTTCAGGGTAAGCATGAAAAGGAGCCTTGAACTCCGGACGTAATGTATAAGTATCCTTCAGTGGGAAATCTGCGGGAACTTCTTGGGTGACGGCGCCGGTGGCAGCCCATTCGCATCCCCGGAGTAAAGTCACCTGGAAACCGGTGCAGCGCATGGAGTAAGTCATGTTCGGGTCGTTGCCGCAGTGCCCCAGGAGGTCGACGAATATGCGCCCTTTTCCGTAGCTTACTGTCCACATCAACGGTTCATGCCGTCCGCGTTCGTAGGCGGTTGCCAATATTTCCATGTTTCTTACCGGACCGCGTAGGCGGGTATATATCTCGTCCTTGAAGTGTTTCCATTGAGGAGGCAATCCTTGCAGGATAGGATGATGGGGGGCGCGGTGTTCTATGACGGTTTCGTGCTGCAAGCCGTGGTAGCCGGCATACCCCGGAGAGTAGTCGTAGACGTATTGTCCGTCTTTCCAGTACAGATACGGACCGTCCTTTTCGTTTCGTCCGTCCCATGCCCCCATGCCTATTATCTCGTTGTATTCTTTCCAGTCGGCCATCGGGACGACGGAAGAATGTATCACTACCACACCGCCTCCATCGGCAACGTATTTCTCGAAATTCTTGCGTACGGGCTCTGTCCATGTAGCTCCGCCGTAGTTGATGACGATTAAATCATATTGGTGGAAATCGGGTTTGAAGGTGGCGATGTCTCCACCAAAGTCGGGTGTAAAGGCAAAATCCACTTTGAACATTCCGCTGTTTTCCAATATCTGCTTCATGGCTTCGCAGGCGCCTTGCCAATAATGGCTGCCGTCCTGCCCGGCTATCATCATGGTTTTGATTACTTTCTTTTGCTGTGCGTGTGTGTGCGAGGCAGCTCCTATATAAATAAGGAGTACCAGGATAAGTGTCAGTCTTGTTTTCATTTTCCGGAAGATTTAAAGTTTTTGCCAGTAGGGTTCCATTCTATACGGTCGTAGCAGCGTGTGGTGCGCAGATTGTAACCTTGTTCGTCTACGCTGAACTTTCCGTCTTTGAAGTAGGATATGTAGAGCTCGGAGATGCCGTCCTTGTTGCGGTCTTCTACAAGGAGATTGTACTTGTCGGTGACATAAATCTCGTCGGAAATGTATTGTATTTCTTTGGTATAGTTGTCTACGATTGCATAGTAGGCCTTGAAAAGGTCGAAAGTGGGGTAGTGTCCGTTGTCACGTCCGAAAAGCATTACTTCTTCAAGGGCATCGTCCCCGTCCATATTGGCAAATACGGATTGCTGAAAGGAAAATCCCGGTTTTTGTACTTGTGGAGGAATATTGTCCCATCCTTCCTGATGGGCTGTCACTGAAAATTGCGCTTGTGCATGGATGACGTACACCAGCGCTGACAATAGGATAATCAGTTTTCTCATTGCGTGCATTTTGAGGTTATGATAATAATAGGGTTGCTTCTTGCTTATATGACCGGTGGCCCGGAGTTTTCCCTAACTTTTTTTAGAATAATTAATGAATACGGGATATATAGGGACTTAGTGCCTCTCCCAGCAGGACTGAACCGGTCTGACCTCTCAGTCCTATACTCTTTAGGGCTAAGTCCCGGTGTGTAGCCGGCAAGGTATAGGGGACGTTCTGCTTTTGTATGGTCTTAATGCGAGGTGAGCAGGTGCATCAATATCAGTGGCAGATAATCTTTCAGCTTGACCCTTAATATCTTCAAAGCCTGCTGAATGCGGTAGTCTACCGTTTTGGGGGAAACGTTGAGTAGTTCGGCAGCTTCCTTGTAACTCAGATTCTGGAAACGATGCATGATGAAAGCTTCCCTATAAGTAGGCGGCAGTTCGTTGATGGCCCTTTGTATATGCTTGCTTAATTCGTTGATTTGATAGATATCCACCTCCTGCAGCATGGCGAACATTCGTTCATAGTAAGCGGTGTCTGCCCGTTGCTTCACTTCATTTTGGGCAATCCGGGTCATGCAACGATGGTAGACAGCCTTGAACAGATATTGCTTGAGCGAATATTCGATAATGGGTCTTTCGCGGTTTTCCCAAAGCCATAGCATGACGTCCTGAACAATCTCTTCTGCATCTTCCAACCGGACAAAACGATAGCAGTAGGTGCAGAGCACTGAATAGTACTTTTGAAATAACACATCAAAAGCACTTCTATCTCCTTTTTGTATGGCGGATAATAAAGATGTATCTTCTAATGGTATGTTTCTCATAGGGTGGGGGTTCATTATTGTTGGGCAAAAATAGCTTTTTTTCCTATTATAATCTAAGTATATAAAATATTTTTAGTTTTTTGTTTAGGAGTTCTTTTCACCCGTTTGTCTTTAGATTAAAGCTAGCAATAAAAATTATGGTAAAAAGAGAGGGAATGGAGAACCTGCTTCTCAGGTATTATGAAGGAGAGACAACGGAGGATGAAACTGCTCTGGTAAAGGAGTGGCTGGAAGCATCGGAAGAGAACCGCAGGACAGCCCGCCAGGTTCAGACACTCGGTCTGGCGGCGGACATGGCGCAGATTTCATCCAGGCTGGATGTAAAGAAGGCCTTGGAGGATGTACATCGTAAGATGAAACAGAAAAAGGTCAATAGGTATCAGGTATTATTTAGAGGGATGCAACGGGCGGCCGCCATTTTATTCATCCCTTTGATGGTATCGTGGTCTATCCTTTATTGGGACAAGGATAAAGAAGAGATACATATGATGGAAGTCAGGACAAATCCGGGAATGACTACTTCTGTCGAATTGCCGGATGGAACGGAAGTCGTTCTGAACTCGTCGTCGTCGTTGCGCTATCCTTCCCGATTTGCCGATGATAAAAGGGAAGTGAAGTTGGTGGGTGAAGCATTCTTTTCTGTCGCAAAAGATGAAAAGAAGTTCATTGTCGGCACGCTGAACAATTCCAAGATAGTGGTACATGGAACGGAGTTCAACGTAGAGGCTTACAAAGGGAGCAGGACGGTACAGACCACTTTGGTTTCGGGTAAAGTCAGTTTCTCCTATGTGAATAACGGCAGGAGAAATAATGTAATGATGATACCGGGGCAAAAGGTTATTTATGATATAGTGCGGGAAAAGGTCGTTGTGAAAGAAGTCAATGTAGACGTGGAAACATGTTGGAAGGACGGACGCTTGATTTTCAGGAACACTCCGTTTGAAGATATATTGAAGAGTTTGAGCAAAAGATATAATGTGGAATTCATTCTGAAAAAGGCTTCATTGAAGCAGAATTCCTTTACGGCTACATTTACCAAACAACGTTTGGAGCGAATATTGGAGCACTTCCGAATATCCTCGAATATTCATTTCAAGTTTGTTGAAGATGGTGATGTGGATGCCGAGAGACAGGTAATAGAAGTTTATTAACCCTTTAAAAAGTAGTATGATGAAACACAAGTCCGTTTAGAAAAACATGCAGGAAAATGTTGGCGCATTTTCCTGCATGAAACACAGTAACTTTTAAATATCTGTTTGGCGACAGATAAAGTAACTTTATTTTTTCACTAGAAATCAATACAAAATTATGAAAAAACACTATTGTATCCAATCATTTAGGGCAAAAAGTGTCCTGATGAGATGCATGAAAAAAATTCCTCTTGCTATGAGATGCACATTATTTATGTTGTTTTGTTTGGTTGGTATGACTTTTGCCAATGAAGGTTATGCTCAAAAGACAATGGTAAACATTGCTCTTGAGAACAAGACTGTTGATGAAGTACTGACGGAGCTGGAACAAGGTACCGAATTTGTTTTCTTCTACAACAACAAGCAGATTGACGTTAAGCGCCGTATATCGGTCCGGGCAAATAACAAAACCATATTCAAGGTTCTGAATGATGTATTCAAAGGAACCAATATAGGCTATAAGATATTGGACCGTAATATAATCCTTTATGATAAAGCTGTAGGAGCTGATGGGGTACAGATAGCTTTGCAGGCTGCGACGGTGAAAGGTTCTGTGGTCGATGCAACCGGTGAACCGGTGATTGGTGCCAGTATCTTGGTGCAGGGAACTACCAACGGTGTCATAACAGACATTGACGGTAATTTCATTCTGACCAATGTGGGCTCTGATGCTACTCTTATAATAAGCTATGTAGGTTATAAGACACAAAACATAAAGGTTGCAGGCCGAAATTCGTTCAAGATAGTTTTGGTAGAAGATGCTGAGATATTGGATGAAGTGGTTGTTGTAGGATATGGTGTACAGAAGAAAGAATCACTGACCGGTGCCATTGCAGCCATTGGTGCTGATGAAATAGCTACGACCAAGACCGAGAATCTGATTAGCAATATTCAAGGTAAGATGCCGGGACTATTGATTCGCCAGAAAACCGGAGAGCCGGGAACTTTCGACAATATGGTGAGCATTCGCGGTTATGGTGACCCGTTGGTGGTAATTGATGGTATCACGCGTGAAGGTACTGAAGAACTTGCACAGCTGAATTCTGAGGATATAGAAAGTATCTCTATTTTGAAAGATGCTTCTGCCGCTATTTATGGTATGAATGCGGCTAATGGCGTAATCATTGTTACTACCAAAAAAGGTGTGGCCGAAAAGACCAGAGTATCTTACTCGGCATTGTTCGGTATGAAGAATGCCACGGGTATGGAAGAAACGGTAGATGCTTATACTTATCGCATGTTGGCCAATGAAAGGGCACGTAATGACCAGGCTGCCCCTGAATACACTGACGATATTCTGGAACTGTATAGAACCGGGGCTAAGGGTTATACAGACAATAACTGGATTGACATGTTTATGAATAAACTGGCGTTCCAGCAATCGCATACTGTTTCTGTGAGAGGCGGAACGGATAAGGTGAAATATTATGTGAGCTTCGGCTATAATGGCGATAATGGTTTGCTGAAGAGTGGTATCCAATACTATCATAGATATAATCTGAGAAGTAACCTGACTGCAGAGCTTACGAAAGGGCTGAAACTGAATGTGAATCTGTCCGGGCGTTGGGATGAAACCCAAAGGCCGAGAGAGGATTTTATGTGGACTTTTAAGACTTTGATGGTTAATGACCGTGGTATCGGTACTCATACGATTAATAATCCCAATCATTTGTCTGCAATCGGTCCTGAAAACAAGAATCCTTTTGCGTTGGTTGATCCGGATATAGACGGTTATCGCAAGAACAGAGGCCTGACGTATTCTGCCGATGTGGAATTGAATTGGCAAGTTCCTTTTGTAAAAGGGTTGGCATTGAGTCTTTTGGGGTCATTTGACGGTAACAATCGTAACAACTCTTCTTTAAATCGTTCTTATCCGTTGTATGATTATTATACAGATGCGCCTGCCGGTACGGGAGGTAGTACTGATGCTTATTCCAATACGATGAGAATATATCAGAAGATTTATGGCAGGTTGCAGGCTAATTATATGCGTTCTTTCAATCAGCACAATTTGAATGTGACAGCTGTGGCAGAGTTGAACAGTACACGACGCGATGAATTATCCGGTTCCCGGCAATATTCAGAGTTGTTTACTAATGATATTTTGAATCAGGCAAGTCCGGGTACAGCTACCAATTCAGGGTATCGTAGTTTTGGCCGTTTGGCAGCCTATCTGATGCGTGCGAACTATGATTATGCCGGTAAATACTTGTTGGAAGTAGTAGGGCGTTATGATGGTTCTTATCGTTATGCTCCTTCTAAGCGTTGGACGTTCTTCCCGTCGGTAAGTGCCGGATGGCGACTTTCGGAAGAAAGTTTCATCAAGGACAATTTGCCGTTTATTACTAATTTGAAAATCAGGGGTTCTTTTGGACAAAGTGGATATGATGCCGGTGATCCTTTCCAATATGTATCTGCTTATAATTCGGCTTCTAATGGTTATGTTTTTGATGGTGCCAGCCAGATTATGGGTATGGTAGCTCCTGGTGTAGTGACTGACCGGCTTTCTTGGGTTACATCTTCTATTTCCAATGTAGGTCTGGATTTTGACTTATGGAACGGTAAGTTGAGTGGTACTATCGAGTGGTTCAATCGTAAGAATGAAGGCATTTTGGCCGACCGTGCACAATCTGCTCCTGATACATTTGGTGCAAGTTTCCCGAAGGAAAATCTGAATTCTAACCGGAACCGGGGTTTTGAGATTGAATTGGGACACAGAGGACAAATCGGTAAGGACTTCTCATATTCAGTAAGTGCTAATTTTACGTATGCCCGTGAAAGAAGTCTGCATGTGGAACATGCAGAATATACCAGTTCTATGGATAGATGGCTGAATGGAAAGGAAAACCGTAACAGTAATGTGATGTGGTTGTATAAATACGATGGCCAATATACTTCTTTGGAACAGTATGAAACGGCTCCTTTGATTGGTGGGAACTTGGGTAACTCTAAGATGCTTCCGGGTAGTTACAGATTGCTTGACCTGAATGGTGATGGTAGAATTAACAGCAGTGACCGTGTTCCGGAGTTTTGGGCAACCGGTGCAAATCCTCCTATCCAGTATGGGTTGACTTTGGCGGCTTCTTATAAGAATTTTGATCTCAATATGCTGTTTCAAGGAGCTTCCGGTTACTCCATCGGATATGCCAATGATGATGTTTGGGGATATGGTGGCAAGACAAATAAATCTTATTTAATTGCGAAATATGTAGATCGTTGGCATCCTGCAAATATAACAGATGATCCGTATAATCCTGCCACACAATGGGTAGCCGGCTATTATCCGGCATTACGCCACAATTTCTCTAATACTTCGGATAATGGTAGTAGATGGAATTATGGTATTTCCGTTTGGCTTCCGCAAGCTACTTATCTCCGTTTGAAGAGTATGGAGATCGGTTACAATCTGCCAAAATCATTTATGAAAAGAATCGGGTTGAACAGTGCCCGTATCTTTGTCAATGGTTCAAATCTGCTTACGTTCTGTAACAAGGCTTTGAAGGATGCTGACCCCGAACGTGAGGAAAGGGATTGGGGAGCCAACCTGGCATATCCGTTGATGAGAACTTATAACTTTGGGTTAAACATAAACTTTTAATTCTGAAATACCATGAAAAAAAATATTTTATCGATATTCTCGTTATGTGCATTGATGGGATTGTCCGGTTGTAATGCCTTCTTGGAACTTGAACCGCTGGATAAAGTGTCTCCCGATCAGTTATTGGAGACAGAAGGTGGTGTAAAGGCACTATTGGCAAACATATATACCATGATTCCTATGGAAGATTTTAATTATCGTCCGAATGCTGGTTTTAATCAACGCGGTTATGATGGTGTGAATGAAACTACTAATTTAGCATTTCTTACCGACGAAGCTACCCGTAGTGACGGAGGAGTGGATATAGGTTATGAAGGATTCAATTATTGGCCCTATGGAGATATTCGTCAAGTGAATATTTTTATGCAAAATGTAGAAAAAGCCAAAGAAGCAGGAACAATTTCTGTTGCAGATGCGGATCGTATGACTGGTGAAGCCCATTTTGCACGTGCTTATATGTATTATGGGCTTGTAAAAAGATATGGCGGCGTTCCTCTGATTGACAAAGTGCAGGACGATGATTATGCCGATGGTGGACCGGGTGCTGTGGCAGTTCCCCGCAGTACAGAGTTGGATACTTGGAAATTTGTATTGAATGAGTGTACCCTTGCTGCTGCTACCTTGCCCGATGCGACTTCTGGTTCGGATTTGTATCGCGTAACCAAGTGGGCAGCTTATGCGTTGAAGTCAAGAGTTGCACTTCATGCAGCTTCTGTAGCCAAGTATTGGAATCTGGCACCTTTGGCTGGTGAAGCTGTCACTCAGAAACTGGTGGGTGGAATGACTTCTGCCGATGCCGATGCATTCTATAAAGAATGTATTGAAGCATCTAAGTCCCTTATAGAGAATTCCGGTAAATCTCTTTATAAACCTGCTCCGGCTACTGTTAAGGAGGCTGCATCAAACTTCCAGGCCTTGTTCCTGAATGACCAGAATGAAGAGGTCATTTTCAGTAAAGCGTATCTTAATGGAACAACCAATACTAATCAGGGACATAGCTATGCTCAGTTTAATATCCTTCCTCAAGTCAATCCGGGCGCTCTGAAATATGGACGTTTCAATCCGATGTTGGAAATCGTTGATTTGTTTGAAGATTATACGGATGACGGCACGGGAAAAAGTGCAAAGATTGTAACTCGTACGGATGGGAATGAAGATGCTTATATCCCTAATTTCCATAATATGAATAATGCTTCTGTAGTGAACACCTTGATGTCAGTACCTTTTGTTAAATATAACGATTTGTATGAACCGTTTGCCAACAAGGATGCACGTCTGTTGGCAAGTGTGGTTGTGCCGGGTTCATCTTATGCCGGCACTGAGATTATTATCCAGGGCGGATTTATTAAGGACAATAATAGCTATGTGGCTTATTCAAACGAGTCTACTCAGAAAAATGGAACAACATATTATGCTTTAGGAGCCGAAGGTGAAACCATGTTCTCTGGATTTAATAATGTGAACAGTGGTGAGGATGCTAATTGGACTGCTACAGGTTTTGGAGTTCGTAAGTATATGCCCGAGGGCGAGAGCATGTCTCCCGACCGTCTTTCGTCCACTACCTCTTATATTGATATGCGTTTGGCAGAAGTCTACCTGAATTATGCTGAGGCTGTTGTGGAAAATGGTAGTGGATTTGGCGATAAGGAATTGGCTGAGAACTATTTGAATGCTTTGCGACGTAGAGCCGGACATACCGACCGGATATCTTTGACATTAGAGAGTGTTTTGAAGGAACGTCGTGTGGAGATGGCGTTTGAAGGAAAGCGTTTTTGGGATATGAATCGTCGTAGGGAATTCCATACTGAGTTCAGCAATAATAGAATTCGTAAAGCTTTGGTGCCGATGCTTGACTTGCGTGGTGCAGAGCCTAAATATGTCTTTGCAAGGGTGAACTACTTTGGTGACGAAACAAGAGGAGGGCGTACTTTCCAGAACATCAACTACTATAGGGGCATACCTAATATTGCCACGAATGGTTTAGTTCAGAATCCAGGTCATTAATTTGAATAATATTAAGTAGAAAGTTATGAAAAAGATATTGTTATTTGTGTCATGCTTCTTATTTGCATTGACATCTTGTGAAATTGATAATTATGAGGGACCGGATGCTTCCATACATGGTTCTATCCTTGACGAACAGACAGGTGAACTTGTAGGTTCTGATATGGAAAACGGTAATGCAATTAAAGTGAGGGAGCATGGATTTACTAATGCTACGGATCAAACCTGGTATATCACAAATACCGGAGAATATCGTAACAATATGGTTTTTGCTGCCACTTATGATGTTCGTTTTGAAAATGGGAATTTTTATCCATTTGAAGTGAAGGATTTTGTTGTTAAGTCAGGGGATAATGTGTATGATTTCAAGGTTATTCCTTATATTCGCGTCAAAAGTCCAAAAGTAGAAAAGAATGGCAATGTAATTACTGCTACATTCTCGTTGGAAGCTGGTAAACAAGAAGTGAAATTGAAAGAGATTCAGTTGTTTGCTTTTTCAGATATGTGGGTAGGTAACAATGTGAAATTGACGTTGAATGGAGGGACTGATAAGCAAGTGTTTAGTCCGAGTACTGCTATAAATAGCGCTGATATTTATACATTGTCCATCGATCTGGGACAAAATGCTGATGTCTTGAAATACAGCAAGAATTATTATTTCCGTATTGGCGCTCTGGCTGATGTTTCGGGTGTGGGCACTGTACGGCATAATTATGCGCCGGTAGTAGTTATAAAATTGTAATTTATAGCAGAGGGAGACGTTCTGCTTGACGGCAGAACGTCTTTTTTTATCCATACATTAAAAATAAGACCATGAAGAAATTGAACACGATTATTTTAATTTTGCTGGGGATGATATGTACTCAGTTGTATGCTGTACAATTGAATTCGATTTATCCTCTAAAACCCAATGACTCCGAAGCTTTTTATTTCACTCCCGAGAACTATCCTATAAAGGCGGATGGAAAGATGGATGTATCGGATGCTTTGCAGGCAGCGATTAATCAAGTGAAGAAAGAAAAGAATTTCGGAATCCTTTTTATCCCTGAAGGTAAATATAAAATCAGCAAGACCATTTATATTCCTACGGCTATTCGTTTGATTGGCTATGGAAAGAATCGCCCGGAATTTATTCTGGCTAAGAATTCTCCGGGTTTTCAAGAGGAAGTAGCTGATGATAAAGGAAAAGCTAAATACATGTTCTGGTTTACGGGAGCCGTTGTCAAGGAAGGTGAGAAACCCCGTGATGCCGGTGCCAGTACGTTCTACAGTGCCATGTCGAATATCAACTTGCGCATAGAAGATGGTAATCCGCATGCAGTGGCGCTACGCACACACTTTGCCCAACACAGTTTTATCAGTTATGTGGCCGTATACATAGGTAAAGGCAAGGCTGGTCTGTTCGATGTGGGCAATGAGTTGGAAAACGTTGCTTTTTACGGGGGAGATTATGGCATTTATACGACAAAAGCCTCTCCCGGATGGCCGGTAATGATGGTCGACTCTTATTTTGAGGGACAACGTGTAGCTGCTCTTCGTTGTCAGGAGTCCGGTTTGGCAATGGTGAATCTGTATGCCAAGAATGTTCCGGCTGTATTTGATATTGACCCTAATTATTGCGACAAGTTATTTTTGGAAAACAGCTATTTTGAAAATGTAAGTGGTCCGGCAGTGGTGATTACCAACGAGAACAACAGCAACAATCAGATAACCTTTCGCAATGTATATTGTAAGAATGTACCGACCTTGGCGAAATATACCCGTAGCAATACGGCCACCCATGTTGCTCATAAAATCTATAAGGTAAAGTCATACGACCACGGCTTGCAGATGGATAACATGGTGGATATGCCGGAATATGAAACGTTGGTTGATATTGAACCGATACAGAAGATGCCGGTTGCCCAACTGATGGACATCCCTGCACTGCCTGCAATGGCAACATGGGTAAATCTGCGCGAATTCGGTGCAAAGGGAGATGGGGAAACGGATGATACGAAGGCCATCCAGGAGGCTATTGACAAGTACGATAATATCTATGTGCCCCAGGGCTGGTATCGCATTACCGAAACTTTGAAGATGAAGCCCGATACCAAGTTGATAGGCCTGCATCCTTTTGGCACTCAGTTCCGGCTAGACGAAAGTACTGCTGCATTCAGTGGTTTTGGCGGTCCGAAAGCGATGGTGGAATCTTCGGAAGGCGGTGCAAATATGCTGATGGGCATTGGTATCAATACCGGCGGTTATAACTATCGTGCTGTAGGTGTGAAGTGGATGGCAAATGCAGATTCTTATATGAATGACGTGAAGTTTGTAGGCGGGCATGGCGGTTTATGGAAACCTAAACCGGGTGTTGAGGAACCACGTGGCCGGTGGAACAGACCGGCTCGTATCAGTTCTCCCGATAATCCGGTAGCGGCTTCGGGCATGGATCTTGCTTGGGACAACCAGTATTGGAGTCTGTGGGTGACCAACAACGGTGGTGGCACCTTTAAAGATATCTGGACAGCAAGCACATATGCCACCAATGGTTTCTATGCCAACAATACTTCTACTCCGGGGCGTATCTATGCCATGTCCATCGAGCATCATGTAAGAAATGAAGTACGTTTCAGCAAGGTGTCCAACTGGAAGGTGTATTGCATGCAAACCGAGGAAGAGAGCCGCGAAAGTACCGATTGCCAACCGATAGAGATGGACGACTGCAAAGATGTGACCTTTGCAAACTTGTATATGTTCCGCGTTATCCGTGTCAATGAACCGTATCACAGTTCTGTACGTATCCGCAATTGCGAGAACATCGCATTTCTGAACCTGCATAACTATTCTCAGATTAAATATACGAATAACATTGCAGTGTTCGATGTCAACAAAGACATTGACATCCGCCCGTGGGAACTTTCTCGCTTGATTGTAACCGGAAAAGAACCTCATCAGCAATCGTTAGGCAATGAAATAGGTAAGGTGAACCAATTGGCTTCCGATTTGGAATTTGCCGAAGGCATTGCGCGCGACAGTAAAGGTAACATTTACTTCTGCGACCATCGGATGCGTCGTATCTTTAAGTGGTCGGTAGAGACAAATAGCTTGTCGCTGCTGGCAGATTTCCCGTGGAAACCCTCCAACCTGGCTTTTGATTCAGAAGATAATCTATTGGTATTGTTCAGATATGATGCGCAGCCGGGATATCTGATTAATGGTAAGCCGGAGGAAATGCCGGTAATGCCTGATACAAAAGGTACTTCTTTCAGCGGATATGGTAATTCCGCATATACAATGAGAGTCTACTCCATTGACCCGGAAAATCCGGAAGAGACCATCAAACTGTTGCCGCGTGTTCCGATGGGTCAAGTGAAGAACGTGTATAAGGCTCTTTATCCTTCTAACCGTTGGAGAGACTTCCACGATTTCAATGCGGTGTCGGTCTATGTTCCTGAAATGTGCTTCCTGGCACCGGATGGAAAAACTATCATTCCTCATTATTTCGACTTGTCACGTAGTTCTTCCCTGCTGGAAGCCTATCCGGGAAAGCCTTTCTATACATCTGATGAATATGACCGCAGAATGGTGAAGATGGATGTGGCCAATGACGGCACGCTCTCCAACTTGAGCTATTTTGTGGAGCAGGGCGAATTTGGTTCTGCTGTAGATAAGGAAGGGAACTTGTATGTGGCTGACGGAGAAATATATGTATTTGATAAGGATGGCAAGAAGAAAGGGATGATTCGTGTTCCCGAACGTCCGTCCACATTACAGTTTGGCGGTAAGGATGGCAATACATTGTTTGTCACAGGCCGTTCCAAGTTCTTTGGTGTACGTATTAAATAAGGAAAATCCATATTAAAACAATCTGTGTAATGAGAAATTATCAAATAATGAGATACCTGCTGATAGTCTGTTGGATTATCGGTAATATGCCGTCCGGGTGGGCGGCAGAGGGTGGTTCCGCCTATACGCAAAGACCGGACGATCCGGAAGCATTCTACTTTACCCCGGAGAATTACGGCTTCAAGGCTGATGGAAAGTCCGACGTGACCGATGCACTTCAAGAGGCAATCAATCAGGTGAAGCGCGAAAAGAACTTTGGGATACTGTTTCTGCCGGAAGGAAATTATCGTATTAGCAAGACGATTCAAATTCCCTCATCCATTCGGCTGATTGGTTATGGGAAGAAACGGCCGGTGATTTATTTGGGAGCCGATACACCCGGTTTCCAGACTACTCAAAATTATATGATATGGTTTACGGGAGGGCTGGCACAAGAGGGCAGGAAGCCTTCGGATGCCGGTGCAGGTACTTTCTATAGTGCGGTGTCCAATGTAGATTTCCGTATAGACAAAGGTAATCCTCAAGCCGTCGCCATTCGTGCGCATTTTGCCCAGCATGGATTTATCAATCATTGCGACATTCGGATTGGTTCGGGGAAAGCCGGCATGTATGATGTTGGCAATGAACTGGAAGACGTCAGGTTCTATGGCGGTGAATATGGGATAATTTCCTCCAGGACTTCTCCGGGGTGGCCTATGATGATGGTCGATACTTACTTTGAGGGGCAGAGAAAGGCGGCTGTCTATTCAAAAGAGGTGGGATTTGCCATCGTCAATATGCATGTGAAGAATACGCCCGTTGCCTTTGAAATGGCAGAGAATCTGGCAGACCGTCTTCATGTGGAGAATTCGTTGTGGGAGAATATTTCGGAAGCCGGTGTCAGGGTAAGCGTAGAGGGAAATACTTTTTCGCAATTGAATCTGGTGAATGTGGATTGCAGGAATGTTCCCGTACTGGTGGGCTATGCTCAAAGTGGAAAGAAAGTTGCCGGAAAAGCAAAAATGTACAGAGTCAAGGAGTTTACTTACGGTCTGGTGTATCAGGATTTGAATGATGCTTCTTCTTTCAGGGAAATATGTGAAATAGAGCCGGTGGCAAAACTGCCGGTTACACTTGGCAAGGACCTTCCGGTTCTTCCGGCAATGGAGACATGGGTCAATATCCGAGACTTAGGGGCAAAAGGTGATGGCGAGACTGATGATACGGAAGTTTTTGAGAAAGCTGTCTCTTTGCATAAAAACATCTATGTGCCCCAGGGTTGGTATCGCCTGACGAGAACGTTGAAGCTGTCTCCCGGTACTAAGCTGATTGGGCTGCATCCTTTTGGGACTCAATTTCTGTTGAAGGAAAGCGAGCCTGCATTCAGTGGTTTCGGCGTGCCTGTGCCTTTGGTTGAATCTTCCGAAGGCGGCGACGACATGCTGAATGGTATAGGTATTAATACCGGTGCGTATAATTACCGTGCTGTCGGCTGTAAATGGATGGCGGGTGAGCGTTCGTACTTGAATGATGTGAAGTTTGTAGGCGGGCACGGCACCTTGCGCAAACCGGCTCCGAATGTTTCCGGACAGTCGTCTTACCGCAGGGGCGAGCGTCGAATTAGTTCCCCGTCTTCTCCGGTCATGGAGACCGGTAAGGATATGGCTTGGGACAACCAGTATTGGAGTTTGTGGATTACAAACAATGGCGGTGGGACAATTAAGGATGTTTGGACAGCCAGTACGTATGCTGCCAGTGGGCTTTATATTAGCGAAACGAAGACTCCGGGACGTATTTATGCCATGTCTTTGGAGCATCATGTCCGTACTGAAGCCCGTTTCCATAATGTGGCCAACTGGAAAATTTATGCTTTCCAGTTTGAGGAAGAAGGTCGTGAAGGGCCTGATTGTTATATGGCAGAAATGTCCAATTGTCAAAATATCGAAATGGTAAATGTGTGGATGTATCGCGTTATCCGTGCCTTTATGCCGAAGAGGATAGGTTTCCGCATATGGGATTGCAAGAATATCACTTTCCGTAATATGCACAATTATACGCAGATATTGCCAGTCATAGAGTTTCCTATATATGATATGAATAAGAAGTTGCCCGTTTATTCGTGGGACTTTGCCCGTCTCACTGTTTCGGGTAGCGAGAAGAGCCTTCGCCCTTCCTGCACGGTCATGGACAAGCCTGTGAAGCTGGCTACCGGTTTTGAACTGGCCTCCGGAGCTACTACCGACAGTAAAGGAAATATCTACTTCTGTGAAAACCGTCTGAAGAAAATCTATAGATGGTCGGCAGACACGGAGCAGATTACTTTGATAGCCGATTATCCCTGGAAGCCTTTTACATTGACTACTGATACGCAAGACAATCTGCTGGTTATTTTCCGCTATGACCCTCAGCCGGGTTATCTGGTGAACGGCAAGCAGGAAACGGTAGTGCGCTTGCCGGATGATAATCCGATGTACAGTGGTTGGGGTAACAGTGGCTGGAGTGCTTGGGGGTATTCTTTTAATCCGGATAACGTGGATGCTACGATGAAGCCTATGCCACGTGTCGTTACAGCCGGTATGAAGAATATACAGAAAGTCATTCACCCTTCCAGTCGTTGGAGAGGTGACTTTGACAAGGTGGTTGCCAGTATGCCTGAGTATAGTTTTGTCGCTCCGGATGGCGTGACAATTATTCCGGATACCTATGATTTGGGGCGTTCTTGTGCTTTGACTGTTACAGTTCCCGGTCAGTCAGAACCGGTTTATATTGTAAATGAGATGAATAAAACGACAGTACAACTTTCCGTTGGTGGGGATGGCCGTTTGACAGAACAAGGAATAATATGTCCTTATGGCCAATACAGTAATGTGACCGATGCTGACGGAAATGTCTATGTTGCTGATGGTGAAATATTTGTCTATGACAAATATGGTAAAGAGCAGAGACGTATTCAGATAGAAGAACGCCCGATTTCCTTGGCAATTGGTGGAAGGCAGAAGGATATGCTTTTTGTTACCACCTCAAGTTCTTTCTATGGAATTAAGATACGTTAGGTATTGTATAGGTAAAAAAGAATTAGCCCCTGCGGTCGTTTTATATCGCAGGGGCTAATTTATTATAAGAAGGTCTCTTTTCCTTATAGGCTGATTGTTTGGAATATTATTTTTCCAGCAGCTCTTTCAGAAAAGAATCCAGTTCCTCATCCAATCCTTTCAGTAGCTCTTCATTGACCAATAGAGTATCATCATCCATCAGCAACAGTTCTGCTATTGTTTCTCTATCATCATCCACCAGTACAAAAGAGAATGGTTTCAGAATAGTCAGCTTGTCGAACTTTCCTTCATTTTTCATGTTGCAGAGCAGTGAGGACAAGATACGCTCTACATTTTCGTAGAAATCATCCCCCTCGTATGTCATCCATTCTTCAATGGAAGTATTGGCAAGCTCTTCATCTTCATCATCAAAGATAGACAGTTCGCCCGAATTCTGATTCGGTTGCAGATGAATGTCTGTAACGATAGTCTGTTCGCAACCGCAGGTGTATTTGCCGATTGCTTTTTTAAGAGTGTCCTCCAAGAGTGCTAATGACGATTGACTGAGCTTCATAATAACTTTCTTTTCTTAATGGTTGTTCAAAGGTATAAAAAAAACGGTTATCTCTGCATCATTTGACTAAAAATCATCATCAAATCTGTTCATTTGCATGTTCAGGCGTGCCATTCCCTCTTTTCGTTTCTCCAATTCGTCTACATACATGCTGATAAAGATGTAATAGGAGATGGTTCCATCATGTATTTCGCCTGTCTCTTTTTTGTCTGTCTTGCTTTTCTCACGGGCAAGGGTTTGCGCTTTTAATGCCCATTCCAAGGCAGTATCTATGCTGTCTTGCATTTCGTAGCCCAAAGCGGTGTTATAGGCTGCATACATTTTCTGTTTTCCTTTTTTTGTTTCGTAGGTCTGCTTCCAGAGCTCTACTGCTTTACTCCAATTTTCTTCTTTGGCATATACGGCTGCGTCACGCATATTTACAGAACCACCACTGAAGAGATAGCGGTTACCAGTTTTCCAATAAGGGAGTAGATGTCTTACCGGAACCGTTCCTGCAAATTCAGATGCTTGCTTCACCATGTCTTCTTCGCTGATGAGGCGGGAACGTACTGACGCTTCACCATTTCCTGCCTCTTCCCAGAAAATACTGTCATTGCTGTTGACGGTCACCATAGGACCTTTGCGGTTAGGTAAATATATTCTGACGGTAGGATATACCTTTACATCCACTGTGCCGAGGAACACACCCCAGTCGGGCATATAACTTATCTTGCGATTGGAACGCATTTGTATGTTTTCCAGGGCTATCAGGAAATCTACGTCCAAATTCTGTGTAAGTTCCAGTACTTCATCTCTCGATAATGTGCTTTCGCGGGGATTGATGTCTTTACTCCGGAGGGCAGAGTCGCATATCACAACCTCTTCAAAGTAGTTTTCGTTGGCAAGGGCCTCTGCAAGGGATTCGGTTGTTATTGCGGCGTCTCCATTGTAGTAGTTGGTGAGGCGTGCCACCTCATTCTCGCTTTTTTTCTGTTCTTCCTCACTGATGATGAGTTTGTTGTCCGGTACGTTTGGCATGTTGTTGACAACAGCCACACGTTTCAGTGTTGCCGGGAAACTGACTTCTGCCGGAAGCATATAATCAATGGACAGTTGTTCTACACTCTGGCAGCTGCCTAACAGCAGAGACCCCATCAATAACAGACAATAGTGATATTTGGTCATAGTCTTTGGTTTTGTTCTTTGGAGCAAAAGTACTCTTTTAGCTGAATATTCAAAAGCTGGAACGAATAAAAAATGTGATAATGTGGTAGGAGAAAAAGTGATAGGGTGATAAAAGATACCTGACGGTATCATCTTATCACCCTATCGCCTTATCATTTTATAGCTTTACTTTATGCATTCCTTCCGTGGCAGTTTTTGTATTTCTTACCGCTTCCGCAAGGACAAGGATCATTGCGTCCTACGGTCTTCTCGGCACGGATAGGTTCGCGTCTTGGTTGTTCACGTGTATCTTGTGCCGCAGCGGCCTGCTGGTTCGGGTCATTCAAATCAACCTTCTGTTCGCGATACTTGCTCATATCCTGGCGTTGTTCCGGAGCAGCCTGGCGCACCTCTACTTGACGGGGAGCCTGGGGAGCCTCAGGGGCTTCAGCCGGAGCCTCTTGTACCGGGATTTGTCCACGCATCAAGATAGAGATAGTCTGATTATTAATCTTATTCACCATGGCATCAAACAAGTTCACAGATTCCAGCTTGTAAATCAGCAGCGGGTCTTTCTGCTCGTAACTTGCATTCTGCACGGAGTGTTTCAGCTCGTCCAGCTCGCGCAGGTTTTCTTTCCATGCTTCGTCGATGACGTGCAGCAAGATGGATTTCTCGAATGACTTCACCACCTCCTTACATTCTGTCTCATAAGCTCTCTTCAGGTTGCAGGAGATGTTGTACATACGTTTTCCGTCTGTGATGGGGATAAGTATGTTTTCGTACATGTGTCCCTGCGTTTCGTATACTTGTTTGATGACCGGATAGGCTATCTGTGCCATACGTTCTGTCTTGCGTTTGAAGAGTTCCATGGCAGCGTCAAAAGTTCTGTCTGCCAGTTTTTCTTTCTTCTCATTACGGAATTCCTCTTCGGTGAAAGGTACTTCCATGGCAAGTGTCTGGAGCACATCCATCTTGCAGTTTTCGTAGTCGGGCGCTTCAATGGCATTGGCACAACGGTCCCAAATCATGTTCACGATATCCATGCCGATACGTTCGCCCATCAAAGCGTGGCGGCGTTTGGTGTAGACTACTGTACGTTGCTTGTTCATCACGTCGTCATATTCCAACAGACGCTTACGGATGCCGAAGTTGTTTTCCTCAACTTTCTTTTGCGCACGTTCAATGGATTTGGAAATCATGCCGTGTTCAATCATTTCACCTTCTTTGAAACCCAGTTTGTCCATTACACTGGCAATGCGGTCACTGGAGAACAAACGCATCAGGTCATCTTCCAAAGATACGAAGAATACAGAAGAACCCGGGTCGCCTTGACGTCCTGCACGACCACGTAACTGACGGTCCACACGGCGTGATTCGTGGCGTTCTGTACCGATGATGGCAAGACCGCCTGCAGCTTTCACTTCCGGACTCAGCTTGATGTCGGTACCACGGCCGGCCATATTGGTAGCGATGGTTACAGCACATTTCAAACCGGCAGTAGCCACAATATCCGCTTCCTTCTGATGCAGTTTGGCATTCAATACACTATGTTCAATCTTACGCATGGTAAGCATTTTGCTCAACATTTCAGAGATTTCAACAGAAGTGGTACCCACCAGTACGGGGCGTCCTGCTGCCACCATTTTTTCTATCTCTTCGATGACTGCTTTATATTTTTCACGTTTTGTCTTGTAAACGCGGTCATTCATGTCATTACGGGCAATGGGGCGGTTAGTCGGAATAACCACTACATCCAGTTTGTAGATGTCCCACAACTCGCCGGCTTCTGTTTCTGCCGTACCGGTCATACCGGATAGTTTGTGGTACATACGGAAATAGTTCTGTAATGTAATGGTGGCAAAAGTCTGGGTGGCAGCTTCTACTTTCACGCCTTCTTTGGCTTCGATGGCTTGGTGCAAACCGTCAGAATAACGACGTCCTTCCATGATACGTCCCGTCTGCTCATCCACAATTTTCACTTGGCCGTCAATTACCACATATTCGTCATCTTTCTCGAACATGGTGTATGCCTTCAACAGTTGGTTGATGGTATGCACACGTTCGCTTTTGATGGCATAGTTGGTCATCAGGGCATCCTTCTTTTCAAGGCGCTGTTCGTCTGTCAGCTCTGTTTCGTTTTCCAAGGCAGAGAGTTGCGCTGTGATATCGGGGAGTACGAAGAAAGTGGGGTCCTCTACATTGCTACTAATCAAGTCTACGCCCTTGTCAGTCAAATCCACGCTGTTCATTTTCTCTTCGATAACGAAGTACAGCGGGTCAGTCACCTCGTGCATGCGCTTGTTGTTCTGCTCCATGTAGATTTCTTCGGTCTTCAGCATACCGGCCTTGATGCCTTGTTCGCTGAGGAACTTGATGAGTGCCTTGTTCTTGGGCAGGCACTTGTGACTGCGGTACAAAGCGAGGAAGCCTTCTTCCTGGTCTTTCTTATCGTTCGATGCAATCAGGCGCTTGGCATCGGCCAGGTATTGGGTAGCCAGTTTTTTCTGAGCTTCTACCAGACGTTCCACTTGCGGGCGGAGCTGTTCGAAGAGTTGGTCATCGCCTTTGGGAACCGGTCCGGAGATAATCAGCGGAGTACGGGCATCATCAATCAATACTGAGTCCACCTCATCGACAATGGCATAATTATGTTGGCGTTGTACCAGGTCTTTGGGGCTGATAGCCATGTTGTCACGCAGGTAGTCGAAACCGAATTCATTGTTTGTACCGAACGTGATATCTGCCAGATAAGCTTTGCGACGGGCATCAGAGTTGGGCTGGTGCTTGTCGATGCAATCTACACTCAAACCGTGGAACATGTAAAGAGGACCCATCCATTCGGAGTCACGTTTTGCCAGATAGTCGTTCACTGTTACCACGTGCACGCCGTTACCAGTCAGGGCATTGAGGAATACCGGTAGGGTAGCTACCAATGTCTTACCTTCACCGGTTGCCATTTCGGCAATCTTACCTTTATGTAGAACCACACCACCGAATAGCTGTACATCATAATGTACCATGTTCCATACAGTATCGTTACCACCTGCTATCCAATGGTTCTGGTAGATGGCTTTATCGCCTTCGATGCGTACAAAGTCTTTAGTGGCAGCCAGTTGGCGGTCAAAATCGGTAGCTGTAACCACTATTTCTTCATTTTCAGAGAATCGTTTGGCTGTTTCCTTTACAATAGAGAAAGCGGTGGGTAATACTTCGTCCAGCGCTTTTTCATAAATCTCCAATATCTCTTTCTCGATTTTGTCGATTTGGTTGAAGAGGTCTTCGCGTTTTTCCAGTTCGGTATCTTCAACGCTGGCTTTCAGTTCTTCCACTTTGGCGCGTTGTTCGGCTGCCGAATCGTGGATGTAGGCTTTCAGTTCTTCTGTCTTGGCGCGTAGGGCGTCGTTGTCGAGTTTGGCTACTTCCGGGTAAGCGGCTTTGATTTTCTCCACCCACGGTTGTATTTCTTTCATGTCGCGTGTGGATTTGTTGCCGAAAATCGAGCTTAAAAATTCATTAAATCCCATTATATATTTGTTTTTATTATTATTGCTGAGTTAGTTGAGCGTGCAAAGTTACTGATTTCTATACAGATTATCCAGATTTGCACAGATTATTTTAGAATCAAAAGTCAAGGGGAGATGCTGTACTTGCATTAGGGGCGCGGATGCGCATTACACTTGCCAAGGTAGGGGCAATGCGGTCAATACTGATGGGGGTACGGATGGTTTCAGCCTTCATTCCTCCTCCCAATAAAATGAGGGGAGCAGGAATATCGGCCGTACGTACTACACGGTTATCAGTACTATTTTCCTGCATGATAGTCCAGCCCGGGAGTATTTCAATGAGCAAATCGCCAGAGCGCTTGCGATGAAAACTATTGCGTATACGTTCTATTTGCGGTGACCAGGGGCCCAAAAGCAGGCGATGAGCTGAATATACTTCGCTCACGCCACTAAACTGAACCAGAAATTCGGTAGATTTTTCTTGAATTTCAGTCAGGCTCAACTGCTTGTTCTCAATAAGTTTATGGTTGAGATAGATTTGTTGGTCATAATAAGCTTCCACATATTGTCCCTCGCCATAGGATGCCATGAGGTACATGTTTAGCAGGGCGGCACAGCGGTTCAGGTAGAATTCACCACCCGGTATCCGGTATACGCCCGGGTCGGCTGCTTCCGGGTCGGCATAGCCGGTGGAGGTGATGCAGAAAAGTACGTTGTGGAGCCCAACTTTACGTTCTATGAGCTCTAATAAGGAAGCTATACTACGGTCCAGTCGCACGTAGGTGTCTTGCATTTCCATGGCACATTCCTGCGTACTTCGGTGGTTATAATTTCCTGCGTAGTAAGTCAGCGATAATAGGTCGGGCACGTCATCTTGTCCGATAGTGCTCTTATTCAGCAGCTCTTCGGTCAGCAGGTTGACTTCCTCATTGATGAAAGGGCTGGTTATCAAGCGGCGGAACTTGTTTGTCCGTTCACCATCCAGCTTGTATTTGAATGGCTCGTTGCGCCATTCGGGCAGAAATGTATAGTTGGTAAAAGGAAGTGCAGGTGTCCATACCATATCCTTGATACGGTAGTCAGGAGATTTCCGGTCGTTGTATTGGCTCAGCCACCACGGAAATTCATTATAATAAGTCGTACTGCACCATTTTCCGGTATTGTTATTAAGCCAGAAAGCACCGTTCCCCGCGTGCCCGGCACCCAATATGGCGGCATCGCGGAAAGGCGCGATGGCATAGACCAGACCTTTGTTGCGGGTAGCTATTTTCAGCTCGTCGGCAATAGTAGAGGTCAGTAATTGGGAGGGGGAAGTGCTTTCGTCGGTATAGTTGCCCATGAAGTTGGGGTCTTCTACACAGTTTATGGGGCGTAGTGTACCTGCATCCAGCCACTGCTCTGCAATGATGCCGTTCATGGACGGTGTTGTCCCGGTATAGATGGCGGCAATGGCCGAGGCTCGGTCCGTTCCGCAAAAAGGAAATTCTGCTTGACGGAATACTTTACCTTCACGCAGTAAGCGCTTAAACCCCTTTTCTCCGTATAAGGACGAAAATGCTTCCATATAGTCTGTACGCAACTGGTCAATGGTCAATGTTACCACCAGCTTTGGGGAGGCAGGCAGCGGTTGGGCTTGCAGACCACTGAATGTAAGTGCGAGTATGGAAGTTATCAGTCCTTTTTTCATTACTTTCGTTTGTATGTTAGAATGAGGTTGCTTGCAGAACGTATCAGCAAACACAGTGCCAAAGGTAATACTGCTGGCGGAATTCTCTGCGGAATTATTGTCCAAAGCCCTATAAAAAGTGTTAAAACTACAAAATCAACCAGCATATAGCGGCTTATTCCCCTTTTTCGTACCCTGGATAGCATGAATGGAAGGCAGAAAAGGTGAAATGGATGGAATACAAATAATATATAATTGGGACTTACTGCCGGATGCTGTGAGAATAGTGCTAAAAATGCCAGTATACATCCAGCCATTCCGGCAACCAAGAAGAGTATGAGGTCTATGCCCCAAAGAGTTTTCCCTCTTCGTATGCCGTAAATGCTGATGCCTGCTACAAGTATCAGTAATAGCGAAGCCGACTGCATCGGTGTGATGCCTCTGCTGACGAAGTCGGCTGGTGTTTTACCCGTTACTACGATTTTTTCTTCTTTGGCAACCAGTGGCCGTGCTTGTCCTTCTTTGTCCACAATCTGCGCTTTATTGAAATACTCCTGCATGTAGAAGGGGACGAACATTGCCAGCCGCCGGTTGATGGGTTCGTCTGCTTTGCTGCCCATGCATAGGTCCATGCCGAAACGTGACCACAAATGGCCTTCACTGTATTTATGCAGCAAATCCCTGAAAGAGATTCCCGTACTGTTAGCAGTCATATTGTCAGCGTATTGCAGAGTGCCGTTGATGGCACGCTCTATCTGGTCCCGCGGGCGGGTGGCACAATTGTCGTAGAAAAAATTGTAGCGGTATACTCGGTTTTCAGGGCGGTAGTTCTCTGTCAATAGTGCTATCAGGCGTTCTTTTTCCTCTTCTGTTAGGTTTAACGTTTGTTGCCAGACATCGCGTCCCAGATAGTTGTATTCGGCGGCGAAATGCTCATAATCGGTTACTCCAAGTTGATAATCCGTTTCTCCCAAGGCAAAACGGAAGATGAAGTTAGGGGCGTTGAAGTTGAACATGCCGTAATTGAAGACGGCGTCAATGCCACGTGTATAGTTCTCGTACCGTATGGCAGTGTGTCCGAATAGGGAATAAATCTCTCCTCCTGCAGCGCAAGTCAGTAGGCTGACGCGTACGGAGTCTGTTGCAGCAGTCTTTTGCTGTTGTGTCACCTGGGCATTTGCTGAAGGCAAACAGAAGAAAAAGATTGCTATATATATATGTATAAGTAGGCTTCGTTTCATGCTGCAAACTTACGGAAAAAACTAATATTATCCCAATTTGTGATTAGGAACTAAAGCGGTTATTCGCGTTATCCCGGTCATCTGTGTCCGAAGAATCTTTTTTAATTATGAACTTGATACAATTCTTAATTCGCATTATTGGTTGTTTTGAATCAACTGTCGAGTACGAGTGGTAGGTATTTTCTATTTACAAACGATACGGGTGCAAGAAATAGTGGTATATTGAACCTGATTCAGTCGTATACTGAATGCCATTCAATCGTATACTGAATAGGGCTCAGTCGTATACTGAATGTAGCGCATTTAGCTGTATTGATAATCAGGTGGTTGTGGTATGATGTTGCGGCTTTAATAAATCTCAACAGAATGTAGAAGTGGCATTGTGGTTGTTTGGTGTGGATGTGAATAAGAATTCTTGTGCAGTTGTTCTTCTAATAAAGAGATGGTTTCTGCTGAATTTCAATATTAATGTTATATCTTTGCGCCGCTAAATTTATGCAATACGGTGAATCTCATTATTGATATAGGAAATACAATCGCCAAGATGGCGGTGTTTGATGGTGGACGTATCGTGGAGGTGGTGTATGACTCCAATCTGACGTTGGAACGGTTGCCTGAAGTATGCCGTACATATACGATTGAAAAAGCGATAGTGGCTACTGTCATTGATTTGAGTAGAGAGGTGTTGTCGCAACTGGAAGATATGGCTGTCCCCATTCTGTGGCTCAATGAAAAGACTTCTCTTCCGGTAGAAAACCTCTATGAAACTCCCCGGACGCTGGGGTATGATCGTATGGCGGCGGTGGTAGGAGCCAATGAGCAATTTCCTGGCAGGGATATACTGGTGATTGATGCCGGTACCTGTATCACTTATGAGTTTGTCGATGCTGCTGCCCGCTATCATGGCGGGAATATCTCTCCCGGCCTGCAGATGCGTTTCAAGGCGCTTCATCAGTTTACCGGACGGCTTCCAATGGTGGCTCTTGAGGGGCGGATGGTGCCCATGGGGAAGGATACCGATACGGCTATCCGTGCCGGAGTACTGAAGGGTATTGAATATGAAATTTCAGGTTACATTACGGTTATGAAGCATAAATATCCTGAACTTTTGGTTTTTTTAACGGGCGGGGATGATTTTTCTTTTGATACAAACTTAAAAAGTATCATCTTTGCAGACAGATTTTTAGTGTTGAAAGGATTAAATAGAATTTTAAACTATAATAATGACAGGCTATAGACAAACACTGTTAGTGCTCTTGCTCACGATATTATCAGGAGCGGCAGTCGCTCAAAATAATACAAATTCTCCCTATACACGATATGGATATGGACAGTTATCTGAACAAGGCTCGAGCAACAGTAGGGCGATGGGTGGTATTGCCTATGGTTTACGGGACAAGTATCAGACTAACTTTGCTAATCCTGCATCCTATACGGCGGTAGATTCGCTGACTTTTATCTTCGATGGAGCAGTCTCTCTACAGAATACAAATCTCAGTAACGGTACTCTGAAACGAAATGCCAAGAATTCCAGTTTTGACTATATCACGATGCAGTTTCGTGCAAGTAAATGGGCTGCCATAAGCTTGGGGTTGCTGCCTTATTCAAACGTTGGATACAGTATGGGAGAATATCGGGAAGATACGGAATTTCCAGACAAATCTACTACGGTAAGCTATTCGGGAGAAGGAGGCTTGCACCAGCTTTATTTAGGTGCCGGTTTTAAAATAATTAAAAATCTTTCTGTCGGTGCGAATTTTTCGTATCTTTGGGGAGATATAACAAGAACCGCTGCGGAGACCTTTCCGTCCAGTTCAAGTGTATTTCCTATTACAATACAGTCTAATGTGGCTGTAAAGAGTTATAAGTTGGATTTTGGAGCGCAGTACACTCACCAGTTTGGGAAAAAACATGTTGCAACGTTGGGAGTTGTCTTTTCTCCGGGGCATGATCTGAGTAACGATGCGTACGAAGTTACGCAGACTGGTAATAGCAATACGGGAGCTACTTCGGTAACAAGGGATACTGTCGTTACTTGTGGCATTCCGACAACATTTGGCGCAGGTGTGACCTACGTGTACGACAACCGACTGACTGTAGGCGCGGATGTAATGTTCCAGAATTGGAGTAAAGTGAGTTATATGAACAATGACGAGGCGTTTTGCGACCGTGGAAGAATATCCGTTGGTGCAGAGTATCTGCCGAATCCTATGGGACGAAGTTATTTGTCTCATGTGAAGTATCGTTTGGGAGCTTATTATTCCAAACCTTATTATAAGATAGACGGTGTACGTGCCGCTGATGAATATGGCGTTACTGCCGGTTTTGGATTGCCCATACCGAGAACCCGTTCCGTATTGAGTCTTTCTGCACAATACGTGCGAACCAAAGGAACCCAAGCAGCGTTCTTGAACGAAAATACATTGCGCATTTGTATCGGAGTAACCTTTAACGAACGTTGGTTCTTCAAGCGTAAAGTGGATTAATGGAAATTGAATAGACAAAAATATAACAACTAAAATTTAAATACAATGAAAATTAAGACGCTTGTGGCTGTCTTGCTCCTTTCGGGTGGAGTGACCAGCACTTTCGCACAGACTGAAAATTGTAATTCGAACAGTAGTATCTCTCATGAAGCAGTGAGAGCTGGTAACTTTAAGGATGCATACGCTCCTTGTATGGCTGTATTGAAGGATTGTCCTACACTGCGGTATTACACATTTACAGATGCTCAGAAGATTTTAGTGGGTTTCTTGAGTCAGATTAAGGATAGAAATTCTGCTGATTACAAGAAGTATTTTGATGAGTTGATGGATGTATATGATTTGAGAATGAAGTACATTCCTGAATTCATTGGTAAGGGAATGAAGGGTGTGCCGAGTGTGGCTGATGCCTTGGGTGCCAAAGCTGTGGATTATCTTCAGTTCGCTCCTGCTCCGGACCTTAATACGGCTTATAATTGGCTGAAAGAATCTGTTCATGCTGAAAAGGGTGGTTCCAAAGGTGCGGTGTTGCACTATTTCCTGGATACTTCCATGCAGAAGGTAAAGGCTGATGATAATCATACCGACCAGTTTTTCCAGGATTATATTGATGCTTCCAAGTATGCAGATGACGCACTTGCTGCTGAAACCAAGGAAGCTAAGAAGGCTAACTTGCAAGCTATCAAGGATAACCTCGTGGCCATGTTCATTCAGAGTGGTGTAGCTGATTGTGAATCTTTGCAGAATATCTATGGTCCTAAGGTGGAAGCAAGCAAGACTGACTCCGCTTTCTTGAAGAAGGCATTGAACATCCTGAAATTGATGAAGTGCAACGAAAGCGAAGTTTACTTCAAGGCATCTGAGTACATGTATCAGATTGACCCGACTGCCGATGCAGCTGTAGGTGTAGCATACATGTACTATAAGAAAGGTGACTATGACAATGCCGTGAAGTATTTTGATGAAGCATTGGCTAAAGAAACTGATAATGACAAGAAGGCTGAAATGGCATACGCTACTGCCGCAGCCTTGATGCAGGCCAAGAAACTCTCTCAGGCAAGAAGCTACTGCCAAAAGGCTATGAGCTTTAAGGAGAACTATGGAGAGCCTTATATTTTACTGGCACAGCTTTACGGCTCCAATCCTAACTGGACCGATGAGCCTGCTCTGAATAAGTGTACTTACTTTGTAGTAATTGACAAGCTGCAGAGAGCTAAAGCTGTAGATCCTTCAGTTACAGAACGTGCTAACGAATTGATTAGTACTTATTCCCGCCACACTCCCCAGGCTAAAGACCTCTTTATGTTGGGTTACAAAGCTGGTGACCGTATCACTATCGGTGGATGGATAGGTGAATCTACAACTATCAGATAAAATCATGTTGCTACAACCCATCAACATTGTTTATCATAAAAATGCGAGCATAACCATTGTCCTTGGGGCAATGGTTATGCTTCTTTTATTTTCTTCGTGTTCCGGGAAGAAGAAGGAGCTGGGAGATGCCATTACCGAGCGTGACTCTATGGCAGTGATGGATACCCGCGGGGTGACTACACTGGTTTCTGATTCCGGTGTAACGCGTTACCGCATCAATACGGAAGAGTGGCTGGTCTTTGACCGGAAGAATCCTCCTTACTGGGCTTTTGAAAAGGGGGTCTATTTGGAGAAGTTCGACTCTATCTTCCAAGTGGAGGCAAGTATCAAGGCTGATACAGCCTACTTCTTTAATAAGGAGGAGTTGTGGAAACTGATGGGGAATGTGCATATACAGAATTTGAAAGGTGAGCAGTTTGATACAGAGCTGCTGTATTGGGACCAGCGGGCACAAAGAATTTATTCGGATGAGTTTATCCGTATCGAGCAGCCTGACCGTATCATTACGGGACATGGCTTTGAATCCAATCAGCAGATGACTGTTTACACGATTCGCAAGCCGGAGGGTATCTTCTATGTTGACGAGGAGACTGCCGCAGCAGACAGCTTGCAGACTGATACCATAAATTGATAAAATGGATACCGTTATTTTTTTATTGATAACCATGGCTTTCTCTGCTTTCTTTTCAGGAATGGAGATTGCCTTTGTTTCCGTAGATAAACTGCGCTTTGAGATGGAAAGGAAGTCAGGCGTCACTTCCGGTATCATTTCCTATTTCCTTCGCAACCCGAATAACTTCATCTCGACCATGCTGGTGGGTAATAACATCGCGCTTGTCATTTATGGTATCTTGATGGCACAAATCATAGAGGTGAATCTTCTTGCCGGAATTATTTCCAATCATTTTGTAATGGTGTTGGTGCAGACTGTAATTTCCACTCTTATTATTTTGGTAACCGGTGAGTTCTTGCCGAAGACTTTGTTTAAAATCAATCCCAATCTGATGCTGAGGGTATGTGCCATTCCTTTATTCATATGTTATGTCATTCTGTTTCCTGTTTCAAAGTTTGCATCGGGATTGTCGTATCTGTTCCTTCGGATATTTGGGATGAAAGTAAACAAGGAGGCGTCGGCCAAGGCTTTTGGCAAAGTGGATTTGGATTACTTCATCCAGTCGAGCATAGAGAATGCGGAAAGTGAAGAAGAACTGGATGCAGAGGTAAAGATATTCCAAAATGCGCTTGACTTTTCGAATATAAAGATACGCGACTGTATTGTACCGCGTACAGAGGTGGTAGCTGTAGATCTGACCACTACATTGGAAGAATTGAAATGTCTTTTTGTGGAGTCGGGTATTTCCAAAATCATAGTATATGATGGAAATATAGATAATGTGGTGGGATATATTCACTCGTCGGAGATGTTCAGGAATCCGGTGGACTGGAGGAATAACGTGAAGGAAGTGCCTATTGTACCCGAAACGATGTCGGCCCACAAACTGATGAAACTGTTCATGCAACAGAAAAAAACGATTGCTGTAGTGGTGGACGAATTCGGTGGTACGGCGGGTATCGTCTCTTTAGAGGATTTGGTGGAAGAAATTTTTGGCGATATTGAGGATGAGCATGATAACACATCCTATGTGTGTAAGCAGTTGGGTGAACGTGAATATGTGCTTTCGGCCCGTCTGGAAATAGAAAAGGTAAATGAGACTTTCGGGCTCGACCTGCCGGAATCGGATGATTATCTGACAGTGGGCGGTCTGATTTTGAACCGTTATCAAAGTTTCCCGAAACTGCATGAAGTGATTGAAGTGGATAATTATCAGTTTAAAATAATCAAGGTAACAGCCACTAAAATTGAGTTGGTAAGACTGAAAGTCATTGAATAATTTCATTTAGGCGTAATTTTTTAAAGAATAAATGGATGCGTATTAGCATTTTTTGTATCTTCGTGCGCTAAAATGAACATGTTAGGAAAATAATAATAAACAAATAAATCATATTAACTAAAATGGCAACATTACAAAACATTCGGTCTAAAGGACCTTTATTGGTGATTGTTATTGGTTTGGCGCTGTTTGCTTTCATCGCAGGTGACGCGTGGAAAGTGCTTCAGCCACACCAGTCACAAGACGTAGGTGAAGTGAACGGGGAATCAATTTCCGCTCAGGATTTTCAAGCATTGGTAGAAGAATATACAGAAGTCATCAAGTTCTCCAGTGGCAACAGTGCATTGAGCGATGAGCAGACAAACCAAATCAAAGATGAAGTATGGAGAACATACGTCAATAATAAGCTGATTGAAAAGGAAGCAAAGAAACTCGGTCTGGTTGTATCGAAGGCTGAGATTCAGGCTATCATTAATGCCGGTGTGCATCCGATGCTGCAACAGACTCCGTTCCGTAATCCTCAGACCGGTGCGTTTGATAAGGATATGTTGAAGAAGTTCTTGGTGGACTATTCAAAAATGAATAAGGCACAGATGCCTTCACAATATGCAGAATACTATGAATCCATGTACAAGTTCTGGTCTTTCCTCGAAAAGTCCCTTATCCAGGCACGTCTTCAGGAGAAGTATCAGGCTTTGATTACAAAATCTCTTTTCTCCAACCCGGTAGAAGCTCAGGACGCTTTTGATGCAAGAGTAGAGCAGTCAGACCTGCTGCTTGCTGCAGTTCCCTATTCTTCTATCGTTGACTCTACCATCGTTATCAAGGATTCCGATTTGAAAGCTGCATACGACAAGAAGAAAGAACAGTTCAAGCAATATGTGGAAACTCGCAATATCAAGTTCATTGATGTGCAAGTTACTGCAAGTGCAGAAGACAGAGCTGCTCTCCAGAAGGAAATGGAAGAATACACCGAACAACTTACTGCCAATCCTTCTGACTATACTACCTTCATCCGTTCTACCGGTTCCGAAGCTCCTTATACAGACTTGTTCTACACTACTAAGTCTCTGCCTGCTGATGTGACAGCCCGTTTGGACTCTGTTGCGGTGGGTGGTGTGTTCGGGCCTTATTATAACGTATCTGACAATACCCTCAACTCTTTCAAGAAATTGGCTACTGCTGCCATGCCGGACTCTATCGAGTTCCGTCAGATTCAGGTAGTTGCCGAAGATGCTGAAAAGACGAAGACTTTGGCCGACAGCATCTACAATGCTATTAAGGGTGGTGCCAGCTTTGCTGAAGTTGCGAAGAAGTACGGTCAGACCGGTGAGCCTACCTGGATTTCTTCTGCTAACTACGAAGGCGCACAGATTGACGGTGACAACTTGAAATACATTACCGCTGTCACAACTTTGGGACAGAACGAACTGACCAATCTGGCGTTGGGACAAGCAAATGTCATTTTGCAAGTAACCAACAAGAAGGCTGTCAAGGATAAATATAAGGTAGCCGTTATCAAGCGTCCGGTAGAATTCAGCAAGGAAACTTACAGCAAGGCATACAATGAGTTCAGCCAGTTCATCGCTGCAAACAATACTTTAGAGAAAATGATTGCCAATGCGGAAGATGCTGGTTACAAGTTGCTGGATAGAGCCGATTTGTACAGCTCTGAACATGGTATCGGTGGTATCAGAGGAACCAAAGATGCTTTGAAATGGGCGTTTGAGGCAAAAGCCGGTGAAGTTTCTGGTTTGTACGAATGTGGCGAGAGCGACCGTATGCTGGTAGTAGGTGTTGCAAGTATTGTTCCTGAAGGTTATCGCCCACTGGCTTTGGTAAAGGACCAGTTGAGAGCTGAAATTCTCCGTGACAAGAAAGCAGAGAAGATTATGGCTGATATGAAGGCTGCCAATGCAACTTCGTTCGAGCAGTACAAGAATATGGCAAATGCTGTCAGTGATTCTGTAAAGCACGTTACTTTCTCTGCTCCTGCCTATATCCCGGCATTGCGTAGTAGCGAACCTCTGGTAGGCGCGTACGCTTCTATTGCTGAAGTGAACAAGCTGAGTGCTCCTATCAAGGGTAACGGTGGTGTATTCGTTCTGCAACCATATGCAAAAGAGAAGCTGAACGAAACATTCAACAAGGAAACTGAAGAGGCTAACTTGGCTAACATGCATGCACGTATGGCAAGCCAGTTCATCAGTGACTTGTATATGAAAGCCAACGTAAAAGACCAACGTTATTTATTCTTCTAAGAATAGAAAACCCATATTGAAAAGCCGTCCGGTACTTCCGGGCGGCTTTTTCATTGTCTGTACATTTCATTTTCTACACTCTCCGTTGTCTTTGTGCAACTTTATTCCTACCTTTGCATTTTTGAAAGAGTTTTGTTTTAATGAAAAACGATATGCAGAAACGACCTCTATTGGGCTTGACGCTCGCTGAATTGCAGAATGTGGTGAAGAATTTGGGAATGCCCGGTTTCTCTGCCAAGCAGATAGCTTCCTGGCTGTATGACAAGAAGGTGGCTTCTATAGACGAAATGAGCAATCTTTCGTTGAAGCATCGGGAATTGCTGAAAGAAATCTATGAGGTAGGTGCCGAAGCGCCGGTAGATGCCATGCGCTCTGTAGACGGTACGGTGAAATACTTATACCGGGCAGGCGAGGGACATTTCGTGGAAGCTGTCTATATACCCGACGAAGACCGGGCTACGCTTTGTGTCTCCTCTCAGGTGGGCTGTAAGATGAACTGCAAATTCTGTATGACCGGCAAGCAGGGCTTTACCGCCAATCTGACATCCAACCAGATTATCAACCAAATCAGTTCGTTGCCCGAAAGGGACAAGCTGACCAATGTGGTAATGATGGGCATGGGCGAACCACTTGATAATCTGGACGAGGTATTGAAAGCGCTGGAAATAATGACCGCCTCTTATGGATATGCGTGGAGTCCCAAGCGTGTCACCCTTTCTTCAGTGGGATTGAAGAAGGGCTTGCAGCGTTTTATTGGGGAATCGGACTGCCATCTGGCTATCAGCCTTCATTCGCCGATACCTTTGCAACGTCGCGAGCTGATGCCGGCAGAGAAGGCCTTCTCCATCACGGAGATTGTTGAATTGTTAAGAAACTATGATTTTAGCAAACAGCGCAGACTATCTTTTGAATATATTGTTTTCAAAGGAGTGAATGACTCGTTACCGTATGCAAAGGAACTTCTGAAGTTGCTACGTGGGCTGGACTGCCGGATTAACCTGATTCGTTTTCATGCCATACCTGGAGTGAATCTTGAAGGGGCTGATATGGAAACCATGACTGCGTTCCGTGATTATCTGACTTCGCACGGTCTGTTTACCACTATACGGTCATCGCGTGGAGAGGATATATTTGCTGCTTGTGGCATGTTGTCCACTGCCAAGCAGGAGGAGAATAAAGAAGAATTAATATAAATTATTAACTTAGGTAGGGAGGATATTACGCATTCTTCGTAGCTTTGTGAAAAACTAAAATGATAGAGATATGAGAAAGCACTTGTTTTATTTGAGTATGGTTCTCGTACTGACGCTTTTTTCCGCTTGCGGTGGTGGTAAAAAGGGTGTGTTTACTCCGACCTCCAGCGGTCGTGCGTATGAAGTTCTGGTAGTGGTGGAGCCCGGCTTGTGGGAACGTCCTGCCGGTAGGGCGCTTTTCGATGTGCTTGATTCTGATGTTCCGGGGCTTCCCCAGTCAGAACGTTCATTCCGAATCATGTATACTGCCCCTTCCAATTATGATGCCACTTTAAAACTGATTCGCAATATCATTATTGTCGATGTGAACAAGGACCTCTATACCCAGCCTAAATTCAAGTATGCAAGGAATGTATATGCTGCTCCTCAGTCTATTCTCACTATTCAGGCACCGGACGAGGCTTCGTTCGAGAAATTTGTGGAGGAGAATAGGCAGGTAATCATCGATTTCTTTACCCATGCGGAAATGAATCGTCAGATTTCAGTATTGAAGGACAAGCATAGCGACTATATAGCAACGAAGGTGAAAAGCCAGCTCGATTGCGATGTATGGGTGCCGGGCGAACTGACATCTACCAAGGAGGGTGAGAACTTCTTCTGGGCAGGTACGAATGCAGCTACCGGCGACCAGAACTTTGTAATCTACTCTTATCCTTATACGGATAAGGATACGTTTACTAAAGAATATTTTGTTCATAAACGCGATTCCGTGATGAAGATTAATATCCCTGGTGCCCGTGAAGGCATGTATATGTCGACGGATTCTCTGATGACCGATGTACGCCCCATCAGTGTGCAGGGAGACTATGCACTGGAGGCCCGCGGCTTGTGGCGCATAAAGGGTGACTTCATGGGCGGTCCGTTCGTATCGCATGTACGTTTGGACAAGGCCAATCAGCGTATTATCGTATCTGAAATATTTATTTATTCACCTGATAAAATGAAACGTAATCTGGTACGTCAGATGGAGGCTTCGCTCTATACCTTGAAACTGCCCGGCAGCAAGCAGGAAGGTGCGGAAATTCCGGTAGGCGTAACCTCAAAAGATACTACTAATAATAAGTAATAAAAATGGAAGACAACAAAATAAGAGTCGGCATTACACAAGGCGACATTAATGGTGTAGGGTATGAAGTGATTTTAAAGACGTTTGCAGACCCGGTGATGCTGGAATTGTGCACGCCGATTATCTACGGTTCGCCTAAAGTGGCAGCTTATCATCGTAAATCATTGGACTTGCCTACCAACTTCAGTATCGTCAACTCCGCCTCCGAAGCGGTTCCCAATCGCTTGAGTGTAGTGAACTGTACGGATGATGAAGTAAAGGTTGAGTTCTCTAAACCTGACGTTGAAGCTGGTAAAGCTGCACTTGGTGCACTGGAAAAAGCCATTGAGGAATATAAGGAGGGAATGATAGACGTGATTGTCACAGCTCCCATCAACAAGCATACCATCCAGTCGGAGGAGTTTGCCTTCCCCGGACATACGGAGTATATAGAGCAAAAATTGGGAGATGGCGAGAAGGCCCTTATGATTCTGATGAAAGATGACTTCCGGGTAGCATTGGTGACCGGACATATTCCCGTTAAAGAGATAGCCGGAAGCATCACCAAAGAACTGATACAAGAAAAACTGAAGATATTCAACCGCTCCTTGAAGCAGGATTTTGCTATCAGCGCACCGCGTATTGCAGTGCTTTCGCTGAATCCGCATGCAGGAGACGGCGGATTGCTGGGAACTGAAGAGCAGGAGATTATCATTCCGGCCATCAACGAAATGGCTGCTAAGGGTATGCTTTGCTATGGTCCTTATCCGGCAGACGGGTTTATGGGCTCAGATAACTTTACCCATTTTGATGGTATCCTGGCCATGTATCACGACCAGGGGCTGGCACCGTTCAAGGCATTGGCTATGGACGAGGGCGTGAACTATACTGCCGGCTTGCCGGTGATACGCACTTCGCCTGCTCATGGCACGGCCTACGATATTGCCGGGAAAGGAATCGCCTCTGAAGATTCATTCCGGCAGGCTATCTATGTGGCAATAGATGTGTTCCGTAACCGCCAGCGTGAGAAAGAGGCACATGCAAATCCGCTGCGCAAGCAATATTACGAGAAACGTGACGATAGCGACAAACTGAAACTCGATAGTGTAGAAGAAGATTTGTAGAATGACAAAAGCGGAAATACAACAAGTAAAATTACGTTTCGGCATTATCGGCAACAATGAAGCGCTGATGCGTGCCATTGATATCGCTATCCAGGTAGCGCCCACCGACTTGTCTGTACTGATTACCGGAGAGAGTGGTGTGGGAAAGGAGAGCTTTCCGCAGATAATACACCAGTACAGCCGGCGCAAGCATGGACAGTACATTGCCGTGAACTGTGGAGCCATTCCCGAAGGGACGATTGACTCGGAACTGTTCGGTCATGAGAAGGGCGCATTTACCGGGGCTATCGGCGAACGGAAGGGGTATTTCGGTGAGGCCAACGGCGGAACAATCTTCCTTGATGAAGTCGGCGAATTGCCTTTGCCTACCCAGGCACGCTTGTTGCGTGTGCTCGAGAGCGGTGAATTCATCAAAGTAGGTTCTTCTAAGGTGGAAAAGACCGATGTGCGTATTGTTGCCGCTACCAATGTAAACTTGACACAAGCCATTGCTGACGGACGTTTTCGTGAAGACTTGTATTACCGTTTGAACACAGTTCCTATTCAGGTCCCTCCATTGCGCGAACGCGGTGAAGACGTGGTGCTGCTGTTCCGAAAGTTTGCTTCGGACTTTGCAGAAAAGTACCGTATGCCTGCCATTCAGCTGACGGAAGACGGCAAGCAAGTGTTGCTGGGCTACTCATGGCCGGGTAATGTGCGCCAGTTGAAGAATATCACCGAGCAGATATCCATCATTGAGACCAATCGTGAAATCAATGCATCCATACTGAAGGGCTATCTGCCTGAGCAGAACAATATGCAGCGCCTGCCTGCCTTGTTTGGAGTGAAGGAGGACAAGAGCTTCGGGAGTGAACGGGAAATTCTCTACCAGGTTCTGTTTGATATGCGCCAGGATGTAACGGACTTGAAAAAGCTGGTGCATGAGATTATGGCTGAAAGGGGAACGGTAGCCAATCCGGCGGTTGCCACATCGGCCTACTATACGCCGGCTACTCCGGCGGTGGTACCTCCGGTAACATCCAGTGTCCCCACCATTATACATCCTTCGGTAAAGCCGGTTACTCCGGTGGACGATGATTTCCAGGATACGGAAGAATATGTGGAGGAGTCACTCTCCCTGGATGAAGTGGAGAAAGAAATGATACGTAAGGCGCTTGAAAAACATCACGGCAAGCGTAAGAGTGCGGCTCAGGATTTGAATATCTCTGAGCGTACGTTATACAGAAAGATAAAAGAATATGGATTGGATTAAAAAAGCGGCATTTGCTTCCTTGTTGGTAAGCTTGTTATTTCTGGTGAATTCATGTAGTATGAAGTTGGGACTTGCTCCGATAAGCTCTATCGACTATACAAAGGTAAAAACGATTTCCATTGCCGATTTCCAGAACCGGGCAGAGTATGTATATGCACCGCTGGCAACAGAATTTAACCAGAAAATGAAGGATATGTTCATTCAGCAGACTCGCCTGCAACTGGTGAATTCCGGAGGAGACCTGGAAATAGACGGAGAAATAACCGGCTACAATCAATATAATGAATCGGTGGATGCCAGCGGCTACTCTTCGAAGGTGAAGGTGACGCTGACTGTCAACGTGCGCTACACCAATAACACGAACCATGAGGAGGACTTTGAACAGCAGTTCTCGGCTTTCCAGACCTATGATTCCTCAAAATTGCTGACCGAAGTGCAGGACCAGCTGATAACCTTGATGGTGAAAGACATTGCCGAACAGATTTTCAATGCAACTGTAGCTAACTGGTAAACTCATGACGCCTACCCATTTGCAACAATGGATTCAGCATCCCGAGACGCTGAATAGGGATACTTTGTACGAGCTTCGCACATTGGTGGCACGCTATCCTTATTTCCAGTCGCTCCGTTTGCTCTATCTGAAAAACCTCTATCTGCTGCACGACATCAACTTTGGCGCGGAGTTGCGCAAGGCTGTGTTGTATGTGGCAGACCGTCGTGTGCTGTTTTACTTTATAGAGGGTGACCGCTATACTTTGAAATCCCGGAAGGTCTCGTCGCTGTTTTCCGGCGATTTGGAGAAAGAGCCGAGTGTGGACCGTACCCTTTCCTTGATTGACGCATTTCTGGCTACTGTTCCCGAAGAGCATTCACAGCATACGGAGCTGGATTATGCGGTGGATTATACGGCCTATTTAATGCAGGAAGAACCCGGTGTGGATGCAGAAGATGAGTCGGAAGTGCCTAAACTGCGCGGGCATGAATTGATAGATGACTTTATCCAAAAGAGTGAGTCTTCGGATGCCTCGGATACGAGAAGGGAGTTTCTTGTAGAGAAGGAGGAAGAGACTGAAGAAGAGGAAGAACCCTCAGTATCGCCGGTAACGGAAGAGTTGGACGATAGCTGTTTTACGGAAACTTTAGCCAAAATCTATATAAAACAGCACCGATATGACAAGGCGCTTGAAATTATTAAAAAATTAAGTTTGAATTATCCAAAAAAAAATGCTTACTTTGCAGACCAAATCAGATTTTTGGAGAAATTGATTATTAACGCTAAATCAAAATAACAAAATGTATTTATTATTAGTTATCTTAATGCTGATTGCATCTGTGCTGATGTGCTTCATTGTATTGATTCAAAATTCTAAAGGAGGTGGTCTGGCATCAGGCTTTTCATCATCCAACCAAATTATGGGTGTGCGCAAGACTACGGACTTTTTGGAAAAAGCAACCTGGACTCTGGCAGCTGTCATGGTAGTCTTCAGTATTGTTTCTGCTTACACTATTCCTTCTTCCACAGGCAAGGGCGGTGATGTGATTCTGGAACAGGCGCAACAAGAAGAAAAAACTAATCCTTATAACATGCCCGTAGGTACAGAAGCTCCGCAATCGGAGGCCCCTGCAGCTACAACTCCGGCTGAAGCTCCTGCTCCTGCAGCAGAAGCCCCTGCAGCAGAATAAGATAAGGATATTGCGGATGACTCCCGCTTGGAAAAATAAGAGAAAGGTTGATACTGAAAAGGTGTCAGCCTTTTTTCGTTTTGATGAAGTATTTATTTACCTTTGTCAGTAATTTATGCAATCTGATTAATAAATTGAAATCCAAATAGTACAATGACAGAACAACTCAAACTTAAATTGAATGATTCCAAGGCTACCCGTTGGGGGGCATTGGTGATTGTTGCCTTCACGATGATGGCAGCTTATTATGTAAACGACGTGGTAGCACCGTTGAAGACAATGTTGGAAACGGACTTGGCTTGGTCGAGTACCGACTTCGGATTCTTTACCGGTGGTTATAGTTTTCTGAATGTTTTTTTCCTGATGTTGATTTGGGGAGGATTAATCCTCGACCGCTTTGGTATCCGTTTCACCGGAAAGCTGGCAACTATCCTGATGGTAGGTGGTACAGCACTTGAATACTATGCAATGACGGGACTTGCCGGTGCCGACGCGACTTTATTCGGAATCAATGAAATATTTGGCTATAAAACGGGTGTGTTTGTTGCTTTTGCCGGTTATTCCATTTTTGGAGTAGGAGCGGAGGTCGCCGGTATTACAGTTTCCAAAATCATAGCCAAGTGGTTTAAGGGGAAAGAGCTTGCCACGGCTATGGGGGTACAAGTTGCTTTAGCACGTATCGGTTCGCAAGCCGGTTATGCCGTAGCCATTCCTTTGGCCCGTGCTTTCGGTATTTCCACACCGGTGTTGTTGGGTTTGGTTCTGTTGTTGGGCGGTATGATTGCTTTCTTCATTTTTGCAGTGATGGACAAGAAGCTGGACAAACAGATGGAAGCTGCTGCCATTGCTGCCGGTACGGAAGATGAGGAAGAGAAGTTCTCTTTTAAGGATGTGAAGAATATTCTGGTCAATCCCGGTTTCTGGCTGATAGCATTGCTGTGTGTATTGTTCTACTCTTGTGTATTCCCATTCCAGAAGTTTGCTTCCGAGTTGATGATTATCAAATACGGTATCAATGAGAATGTGGCCGGTACATTTGCCGGACTTCCGGCATTGGGAGCGCTGATTCTGACTCCGGTCTTTGGTGGTTTCATTGACAAGCGGGGCAAGTCCGCATCTATCATGCTGCTGGGCTCGGCCATGCTGATATGTGTGCATTTCATTTATGCTATTCCCGATATAAACTATTGGCTGGTAGCTATTGTGCTGATGATAATTTTGGGTATCGCTTTCTCGCTGGTACCTTCTGCCATGTGGCCGGCTGTGGCCAAGATATTCCCGGTAAGCCAGTTGGGTACGGCATACGCATTGATTTTCTTTATCCAGAATATCGGTCTTTGGGGTATTCCTACATTGATAGGGTGGGTGCTTGATGCCTATTGTATATCCGGCAAGAAACCAGATGGAACGAATATGTATGACTATACGGTGCCTATGTGCATTTTTACCGGTATTGCCTGCTTGTCCCTTATAGTGGCTCTACTGCTGAAGAAGGCAGACAAGAAGTATGGTTATAAGCTGGAAGAGCCTAATATTCAGAAATAATAGGAAAAGCGGATACCGTATGATGGAAATACCCGAAGGAAAAGTAAGTCTGTTGGACGCTGTTCCGGTCCGCTGTGGACATATAACAACCGAATGGGAAGGTGAGTGCGCCGTACTCGCCTACCCACGGTTTAAATACGAATGGATGCGTCGTTTTTTATTGCCGAAGGGGATGTCTCCTGACATCCATGTGAGGCTGGAAGAACACGGTACAGCTGTCTGGAATCTGATAGATGGACATCGTACCGTGCGCGAAATCATCTCTCTACTTGCCAGGCACTTTGGGGAGGAAGAGAATTATATTCCCCGGGTCACCGCCTACGTAATGCAGTTGCGTAAGGATGGATTTATCCAGTTGACAATCCGGAATTAGAATTCCTTTATTCCCTATCCACTTTTATCAATCCTCCCGTTGCCGTATCAAACAGCACTTTGATGGTAGAATTCTTGTTGAACAGTACCGGTGCGAGGTATTCTACGGTGCCGAATTGGGTAATGGGAAGTTGGTCGTCAAACAATTTCTTATTGTTATACATCAATGTCACTTGTGCCTTGCCCGGAAGGTTATAGGCTACACCGTCCACTTTCTTTTTGCCTTCCTCGGTGGCAGATACATCGGGACTTTTGAGGTCGGTGACGCTGATATAATACGGTTCACCGGCAAGGTCATTATTGGCCACCACTCCCAGCTTTCGGGAAAAACGGAAAGCCACCTCATCTTTCATCTCTTTAGGCGTCAGCCGGATGGTGAATGTCTTGGGTTCTTTCTTTATTTTGCCCGAGAACATTTCCGTCATAGCCGTTTCCTGCTGGTTCAGATTGTCAAGCATCAGCTTGAGTTGGGCGCCGTCCTTGGGCATATTGTCTGCTTCGCCGCGCAGGAGGGCATTCTTGCTTTCGCGGATGCTGTATATTTCCTTGGCCACCAGCTCGGCCATCTTGGCACTGGAGTTGGACATCAGTATTTCTTCCGTCAGAAAACTGCGTGGGTCAATGCTGCTTTCGGTGGCTTTGGCTTCGGGCGTCTTGGCAGCAGGCTTACCGCTGAACGGAATGTTGATGGAGCGGACAATTCCGTCTTCGGTAAGCTCCATAAGGGGTGCTACGGTCTTGTCTTTCATCTTCACGAAATAGACGTTGTCCTTATCCGGTACACCGGCTATGCGGGTTTCTATCTTATCCAGTGTCCAGAACTCCTCGGGTTCGGCAGACACGTTGTTGAGACGCAGATAGCGGTCGGCATATCTGCAAAATTCTCCGGGAGTGTAGGTATGCTTGGTGGCTTGCAATACGATTTCTATTTCTGTTTTGGGTAACATATAGGTCACTCCGTAGTCTTTGCCACGCATCACACCGGTGGTTACGTCTGTTTGCGCCAGGGCAGTGGTAGACAAGAACAGAGCTGAGAGCATCAATATATTCTTCTTCATAATGTACATTCGTTTAGACTGATTTAGCTAAGGGACAAAGTTAATGAAGTTATCTTTGCTAAATATTGCTTTATAAATTATTAACAGAGCTGACGAACTGTACGCAAACCGGCATGTCGACTACAATGTCCTGATGAGTATCTTCCAAGAGTCCGGTAACTTCGTTTCGTTTGTATACCTGAATGACATTGCTGTCGCGGCAGGCGGCAAGCAAGTATTTACCGTTGGGCGTGATGTTGAAGTTGCGGGGATGGATGCCGGTGGGCTGATAACCTACCTTTGCCAAGGTCCCATTTTCGGGATTCACGGCAAAGATGGCGATGCCGTCTTCTTTCAGACGGTTGCTGGCGTAGAGGTATTTCCCATCCGGACTGAGGTGGATGTCTGCACTTCCACGGGCGGCTACGGTGTCGGCTGTGATAGTCTGTATCTGTTCCAGGCAGCCGTCGTCGTAACTGAAGGCAATGACCTTACCGGACAGTTCGGTGATGAGATAGGCAAACTTCCCGTTAGGGCTAAATGTCAGATGGCGCGGGCCGGAATCTGCCTCAATGCCAACGGCTTCCAGAGAAGCATGAGGAATAGGGTTGTCGGGGTGCATCACAAAGCGCAGGATGCGGTCGGCACTGAAGTCGGTGGCGAAGATATACTTTCCGTCCGGTGAAAAGACCGTGCAATGGATGTGGGGAGTGGCTTGCCGTATGGCGTCGGGACCGGTGGCAGAGCCTTGAAAGAGCGTGTCTGCAGGAGCCAAAGTGCCGTCTTTCTGTAAAGGAAAGACGGACATGGTTCCACCGCTGTAGTTGGCAGTCAACACTTCCCGGCCATTGGTGGCCACGTAGCAGGGGTCGGCGCCGAAGGTGGGAACGGTGTTCAGCAGGCGCAGTTCTCCCGTTTCCCGGTCTAAGGAAAGGGAGCTGAGGGCTGCTGTGCTGTCGTTCATTTCACTGACGGCATAGACAAATTCGCCATCTCCCGAGGGGACGAGGTAGGAGGGATTGGGCAATGCCGCTGAACTGAGCGGAACGGCTGTTCCCGTCTCCTGATTAAAGCGGAAGGTATAGATACCCTTGCTTGAGCCATTCGTGTAAGTACCTATTAGCATGGCGAGTTCGTCCTGGTCACCGTTAGTGCCCTTTGGAGAAGAGCCACATGCTGTCAAACCTAATCCGAGCATACAGAAAAGAAGTGTTTTCATTAATTTAATGTGTTAATGTGCCAATATGCTAATGTGCTAATTGGCTGCGCTGTATATGCTGCATGGTCATTGGTACATTAGCATATTGGCACATTAGCACATTAAAATTTAACTTCGGCAATACTGACGCGGTCATCGTTCAGCACGATGCGGAGGTCGCTGGCGGTAGTGCCTTTGAACGGATAGGAAATCAGTTTGCCGTATTCGCTGACGGTGCCCGAATATACGGTGAGGAACTGTCCGCCACCGCCCGAGAGCTGGATTTCGAAGGTTGCCGGCAGGTTGTTGTCACGTGTAAAGGCAATGGCAACTTTATCTACCTTGGCTCCGTTCTTCAAGGCAAAGGTAATATAATCTCCCTTATTTCCTTGCCATGCGGTATTGATTTTTTCGTCGAGCACGTTTTCGGCATCCTCTGGGTTGGTGCTGGCACTCACACGCTTTGCTGGTTTTTGGGCTTCAATGGCTTTGGCACGGGTCTGGTAGTCTTCTACGGTCAGCGTTCCGTTCAGGCGGATGTCTTCGGAAGAGGCGCCGGCCATGAGCACGAAGTCGCCGGGTTCCACCACCCATTTCATGTCGGCGTCCAGAAGCTCCAGGTGCTTGCGGTCGATGGTGAAGGACAGCTCCTGGGCTTCGCCCGGTTCGAGGTGGATGCGCTGGAAGCCTGCAAGATTCTTTTCGTAGGTGGTGATGCTGCTCAGTACGTCGCGGATATAGAGCTGCACTACTTCATCTCCGGCACGTTTGCCGGTGTTGGTCACCTTCAGGCGGACGGTGGCAGACTCGTTCGGGGTGATGACTCGGGGGGTGATGTCGAGGTCGGAGTACTCGAAGGTGGTGTAGCTCAAGCCGTAACCGAAGGGGTAGAGTGCTCCGTTGATGCGTGACATGTTGCCCGTAGGTCCCGGATTCTTACCGCCGTCTATCTGTGAAGAAGGCTTGCAGGGGAAGTTGAAGGGGATTTGCCCTACGGTCTTGGGGAAGGTCACCGTCAGCTTTCCACCGGGGTTGTAGTCGCCGAAGAGGATGTCGGCCAGGGCTGTTCCGCCTTTGGAGCCGGGATACCAGGCTTCGAGGATGGCGGGGACGAACTTGTCTGCCCAGTTGATGGAGAGCGGGCGTCCGTTGATGAGTATCAGTACGACGGGCTTGCCCGTGGCTTGTATGGCTTGAAGCAGTTGCAACTGCCGGCCGGGCAGGTCGAGGCTGGTACGCGATTTGTTTTCGCCGCAGGTGCGTTGTCCGCCGCCCAATACTACGATGGCAACATCAGCTTGACGGGCATTTTCTACGGCTTTGTCTATCTCGGCTTGTTCGTCGTCGGTCAGCGGATAGTCTATGATTTCACTTTCGGGCCAGTGGGCGTCCACCAGGTCGCAGCCTTTGGTGTAGAGCACCTCTGCCTTGCCTTTTGTCTTTTCTTGAATGCCTTCCAGCACAGTGGTCACTTCTACGGCAAGTGGGCCGTAATGGGTCAGCGCGTAGCCTTCTTCATTGGCATTGGGACCACAGACGGCAATCTTCTTGGTGGAGTTGATGTCTAAGGGCAACAGCTCACCGGCATTCTTCAGCAGAACGATGGACTCGCGGGATGCCTGCAAGGCGATGGCTTCGTTCTCTTCTTTTTCCACTTCACGGTCGGCACCGGCAAGGTCTGTCTGGTAGGGGGCATCGAACAGACCGATGAGGAACTTTACCCGGAGGATGTCGCGCACACGGTCGTTAATGACTTCTTCGCTCAGTCCGCCTTCCTTCACCAGTTCGCGGAGGGGAAGGACGAAGGAGTCGGGCGAGCGGAAGGTACAGCGTACGTTCAGCCCGGCTTCCACGCTTTGGCGGACGGCTTCTTTCATGTCTTTGGCGGTGCCGTGCTTGGTGTAGAGGTATTCTACGGCGTCACTGTCGGATACGACGTAGCCACGGAATCCCATTTCGCCACGCAGGCGGGTGGTGAGCCAGTAGTAGCTGCCCTGTACGGGGATGCCGTCGTAATCGTTGTACGAACTCATTACGCCCAGCATGCCAGCTTCCCGGATGACGCGTTTGAAGGGGTAGATGTGTATGTTTTCCACTTCGCGCGGCGACATTTGCGGGTCCACGCGTGCCATGCCTTCGCGGGCGCCTTTGTTGTTACTGTAAGCGGCAAAGTGCTTGCCGGTGGCGGCCACTTGGTGGTTGTGCTGCAAGCCGCGCACCATTTCGATGCCCAGTTCGGCTACGAGGTAGGGAGATTCGCCGTAAACTTCTTCGTAGCGTCCCCAGCGCTGGTCGCGTCCTACGTCGAGGATGGGGGCGTAGACGTTGGTGTAGCCCAGCATGCGGGCTTCGCGTCCGGTGATGAGTCCTACTTGGCGAATCAGTTCACGGTTCCAGGTATGTCCCAGTCCCAGTTGGGTGGGGAAGTTGGTGGCGCGGTAGCTTTCCACGCCGCGTATGCCTTCGTTGGTAAAGTCTACGGGGATGCCGAGACGGGTATCTTCCACAAAGAACCGTTGCACCTCGTTCAGTGCCCAGGCGTGGCGCGAGGCGGGCCAGACGTAGGCATTGTCCGAGGGAGGCAGCCCCCATTGCTGGAAGCCGTTCAGGTGTTCGTCGATGGCGCCGATACCGTCTTTCCAGAGCAGCTCTTTCCATTCGGGGGTGGGGAGGTCGTCTTTCAGTACGCGTTTGTAGCCGTAGAGGGTGACCATTTGGCAGGTCTTTTCGTCCAGCGTCATCTGTTGCAGCAGGTTTTCGATGCGTGCTTCGAGCGGGGCGGAGGGGTCTTCGTACACGTCTTTCACTCCGTTTTTGTTGAAGTCTATCCAACCTTTGCGGTACATTTCACTTTTCACCGGCTTGTAGGTTGCCGGTGTTTTGGCAGGCTTTTGTGCGCAGAGCAGTGTGCTTCCTCCAAGCAGCAGGGTTAGGGCAATAAGGTTCTTCATGATATGTTCTAAAAATCTCTTGGTTATTATTGTTTCTTTTGTTGACAAAAATACGGCTAATGTGTGAAATAAAGGGATAAAATAGTCCGAAGTATCGGCTTTTATTGTCCGAAGGGTCTTCCTCTTACTAAAAATATCCTCCAAGACGCTACCGGGGAATTCAAATCATTATTAGACGAAACATATCATTCACTTTTAAAAAGAAAGAGAGAACACTATAATAACCTGAAAAGTAGATGCAATCGCGGTGTATACAAGTATTACGGCTACATCTGTTAAACGAGGGTGTATTTATATAATAGGAATCTGTTGACGGAATTGTTGCTTGTACGGAAGAACTTTCTTTTCAACCTTGGGATGTCTAAACCCAACCTTGGTTTAGACATCCCAAGGTTGGGTATGGAAAAACCAAAGTTTGGGATAGATTGCTTCCTTAATTCTTTCCGGTTTTTCAGTTAACTTCAGAGACTTTTTCCGTTAACTTCCCATCTCTTTTGTGCAAATATCCATTACAGAAGATAGATATTCCCTCTTGCAGGGGGTAATTCCGTCAACGGATACTGGCTTTGGTAGCTGTTTGAACATTGATGACAATGGGGTGCACATATTCTATGTATGGAAGATTATTGTTTTTATCACGAAAAGTCAGTATTAGCTAATATTTGTAAATATATGGTGATTGCTAATAAAAGAATATGTATCTTTGGGCCAAAGAAAGCGGTAGAGGATGAAAAATAAAGTAGCATTTATCCCTTTTTCACCCTCCCTACTTAGCAATGAGTTACGCAATCTTTTAAATTTCAGACCGTTACAAAGTCATGGGGTTGACTGGATTTGACAGCGGGCAGAAATGGTAAGTAAGCATGCAGTGCGTCGTTGATTTGCACTTTAATCTCAGTCCTCAAAATTTTATCTGGCGAAACTCGTTACGCTCTCGCTGCTTAATCGAAGTATAGTAGATTGAAGCTTAATCCCGGCACCAGGTGCTGGGACGTGACATCACTCGGAAGCTGTTGCTCCGAAGCATTCCGATAAAGTGGTGCAGTCAAATCGGGGATAGTTCGTGTCAGCCTCGTGGCGCGGGTGAAAATTTAGAGGATAAGGCAACGGTTGATGGCTTTGGTTCTGCCGCTGCACGAAAATTTAGGCAAAGATAAGCATGTAGAAAGCTTATGATTTCCTCGTTTGGACGAGGGTTCGATTCCCTCCAGCTCCACGGAAATAGTAAAAAGAAGTTTGTAAGTCCTTGAATTCCAGTAATTCAGGGGCTTTTTCTTTTCTTCTACTCCCCCTACCTTTTATATTCATTTAGAAAACAGTTGTAGTAAATGTGCTACAATTCAAAATTAATATCTACTTTTGTCTGTTCAAAAATCAATAACTATTAGAAGTGGGGGCAACACTTTAAATTCTGCAACAGATTTATGAAAATTCACGAAGGAAAATGTACAGAGAAGATTTTGAAAGAACGTGAACGGATTGGTAACCGGTTAGCCATTCTTCGCAAGAAGAGAAATATGACCCAAGAGGAATTGGCTAATCTTTGTGGTGTTAATCGTGTTAATATAGCCAAGATAGAGAAAGGGGCTTATAATGTGAGCATTGATATACTATCTAAGGTAACATCCGCTCTTGGTTTTGTGATAGATATAAAAGTGGATAGCTCTGTTTGTCCGACTCATTTCTCTCAACGTAAACCTGTAAAGCTGGTAATAGGGGAAGATTATTATGTCAGTTTTGGCAATAACGAAGCCCATAGATGTAAGCTGGTGGATATTCCGGAGATGTACCAAGGTCAAAGAATTAAAATCGAAACTCCGACCCCGAGAGGGTCTATCACCCACATATTATTTGCCGATGAAATAGGAACGACACCTGACGAGGCTGTAATGAACCAAGTAACGATGTAAAAACATTAAAAGGGAGGAAGTGCAAGTTCCCCTTTTATTGAAATCACCTTCGCTACAACCATCTGCAGCGAGGGTGATTTTTTAGTTTATGAGGGTTTCTACACACCCTCTTTCATCAGGGCTATTCAGAAATTTAATGGTTTCTTCTGAATATATAATCTTAAATTGATGGTTCGGAATCAATTCTAAAGCTGGGAAATCAGTAGTGATTAACAGTTTTAGTCCCTTTCTTTAATATGTAAAAGCAACTTGTACAAAAGAAGTTTCTTATGTACGGGATAGCAGCAATAACTCCGTTGAGCCTTCGTGGGGACAAGCCGAATTTGATTTTATAATGTGGGTTTATAAGGTACAGTCTCCGGTCAATGATTTGATAGTTGGCTTGCCGGGCGATGCGATTGAACAGTTCGATGGTGCATCCGGTGCTCTTTATATCCAGTAGCTCCGTGATTACGCGTTCCTGCTCACCGCATAGTCTTAATATCCATCTGTATAAAGTGCGGGGAAGGAGGTGGAGAAAAGGGAAATGTGAAACAATGTGGCTGTGTGCTATCTGCTGGTGGCCTCCGAATGGCATTTGCCAGGCGGGAAATCCTACAAATACAGCTCCGTCGGCAGACAAATGTTTTTGTAGGCCGGAGAGGAACCGTTCTTTGTCTCTGATATGCTCTATCACATCGTGTAGAAGAATCAGGGGAAAATTCGTAGCCTTGTCCTCAAGCTGGAAAATGTCGGTGGCAATGAACTGTCCCTGCTGATGCCTTTGGGTGAAGAAGGTCCTGGCTTGCTCTATTCGCATGGCATCAATGTCTACGCCCATCACCCGGCAACCGGCTTTGGCAAAGGGAAGCAGATTGCCTCCCTCTCCACAGCCCACTTCCAGCACTTTATCGGGGATGTGTCCGATGACTTCCTTTATGTAGGGGATATAATAGTTCTTGCTGGTCTGTGACTGTTCATCAAAGTAGCTTTCCCGGTCGGTATGTCGTTTCTGCATGTTCTTTGTTCCTTCTTGAGTTTAATTATCCATATAAATAGATAATCAGTCGGGTAAAAGACTGCGTGGCGCATCGTTTTTTTACCAGGAAATGCGGAGGCCTACCGGGAGGGTGAATGTGAACGGGTGTTCCTTTCGGATGGTGCGCAGTTGGCTGCCGTCGGGGATATAATAGTTTACAGTCGGCTCCAGATAGATGCCTGCCTGGGGTGTGAGGCGATATTGTATGCCTATACTTGTGTTGACCGACCACTGCCAGGGAGCACTTACCGGCTGGCTGTCGAGCTTGTGTGGAATACTGTCCGTGACATGGAAGCTTTGGAGTGTCCCTTTTATGGGGATATCCACCTGCATGCCTGCCGTGGCATAACCGGAGAAACGTTTGTAATGCCAGAAACGGTAGGAAAGCCGGAGAGGAATGCCGATATAATGTAGCTTCTGGTTGTCTTGAATGCGGAATGCTTCGCCGGTAGTGAACTCCGACCTGAGAAGCGTATATTGCAATCCGGTTTCCAGACTCCAACGCTCATTCAATTTCTTGCTGAGAGAGAGTCCCACGACGATGGGGGCATGATGCTGCTGGTTCTCAACAATCCTGCCGCTGTTATTCTGGGCAATCTGCATGAGTCCGATGGAATCTTTTCCCAGAGTACCCTGCTGATAGCGGGTGTGCAGATAAGAATAATACTCTTCCCACGTGCTGACTTGTTGAGGGAAGTCACTTGAAATGCCGTCGGTATGTGGAGTGGCAATCAGCTTATATAAGTTCTGTGCCAGTTGCGGTCCGAGTGAACCAGCCAGCATCAACTTCCATTTTCCGGATTTCTTCTTGCGGGTTGGCGGCATCAGGGAAGGGGAGGAGGCGAAAGCCATCTGCCGGTTGGTGATGGTCTGTCCGGTGAATGGAGAAGGTATGGGATATTTGTGGATACTATCTTTCATTGTGGGTATGGCAAGGGGCCATTCTGTGGAAACTGGAACGGGAGGGATGATTCGTTCCCTTTTGTTCAGATTTTCTTTAGTATGGCATTGTTCGCCGGTTCGGGGAGTATCGGTTTTCTTTGTTTGTTGCGTACTCCCGGCTTGCCTGGAAGAAACTTTGGACAAACGGTTTTCCCTGATACTCTTTTTCTCTCTGTACAGATAGTCATACAGCGTTGGAAAGAGAAGCAATACTGTCAAAACAATGAATACACGGTATCCTGCCAGCATCTTTTTAAGTAAAATTTTCGCCCGGAACAATTGGGAGGAAGAGGAGTGTGGCGCTATACCCAGTAAATCTCCGATTTCTTTGTGGGACAATCCTTCCAGTACTGCCAGTTTAAATACCTTGCAGTAGCCCTCCGGAAGGCTCTCCACTATATCCAGCATCTTATCGTACGAAATGAAATCCGGACAAAAAGGATTTTCAGCAGGCTCTTCCTCTTCCGGAATATCTGTCAATGGGATGGTGGGGTTGGCATTGGCATGGTTGAGGTATTGCAGTGCCAGGTTTCTCATAATCTTTTTCATCCAGTATTCCAGTTTCTCCGGGTTGCGCAGCGAATGAATGGAAGTGAATATGATGACAAAACCGTCGTGAAGAAGATCTTGGGCTATCGTTGGGTCGGGAATATAGCGTAGGCATACTTTCAGCATTTTCTCTGAATAGTTTTCGTAGAGCAGGCTCAAGGCCTGCCCGTTTCCCTTCTGGCATAAAGTGACAAGAGCTTTTGTATCCATGTGTTTGTCTCAATGTTATTTCTTAAGGATAGAGAAGAACATGAATGACTGCATGGATTTTTATTTTTTAACTAAGCCTCCCGGTTGACTTCTGCTGCACAGTCCGGACAAATGCCTTTCAGTACATAGTTGATGCTGTTCAGTGTAAATCCTTGAGGCAGCTTCACCACCGGAGTGGGAATGTTGGTGAAGCAGAAGGTTTTGTTGCATTTCTCGCAATGGAAATGGGTGTGCAGGTCGCTTACGTCGCAAGAGCAACTGTCGCTGCACACGGCATACTTGAAGGAACCCGTCCCGTCATCTATACTGTGTATCAGATGATGGGAGAGGAATAGGGTAAGGGTACGGAAGATGGTGGATTTGTCCACCGTATCCAGCATGGTTTCAAGGTCGAGCAATGAGACGGAACGGCCTGCCTGCATCATGGTGCGCAATACCAGGATGCGGATGGCAGTGGGCTGTATGTCCCTTTTGGCCAATAGGTCCAAATATTTCTTTTCTTCCATTTTTTCTATTTAATAAGTTTTTGTATGCGTATGGCGTTCACTATCGCAATGAGGGCGACGCCTACGTCGGCAAAGACAGCTTCCCAAAGTGTAGCGATTCCACCGGCACCGAGGATGAGGACAAGCAGCTTCACTCCGAAAGCCAGCGAGATGTTCTGCCAGACAATCCGGTGGGTTTGCCTGCCCGCATGAATGGCGGTGGCCACTCTCGAAGGCTGGTCTGTCTGTATCACTACATCGGCGGTTTCGATGGCGGCATCGCTGCCAAGTCCGCCCATGGCGATGCCCACATGGCTAAGGGCAAGAACCGGGGCATCATTGATGCCGTCGCCCACAAAGGCTATTCGGTTGGCAGGGTTGCTGCGGAGTGCCTCGATGTGCTTCACCTTTCCGTCCGGCAGCAGGTTTCCGTATGCCTGGGTGATGCCTAGCTTTTCTGCAAAGTTAGTAACAATGGCTTGTTTGTCTCCCGATAATATCTGAATATTATTGATATTTAAAGCTTTTAATTCTTTGACGGCGTTGACGGCATCTTCCTTTAATGTGTCTGATAGCAACAGATAACCGGCATATTTTGTTCCGATGGCGCAGGCCACAATCGTATCGACAATTGATGACAATTCATCGGGATATTCTATCCCGAACTTAGTCAGCAGGCGGGTGTTCCCCACCAGGACACGCGTTCCATCCATAGTGGCTTGCAGTCCGTGGCCGGCAATCTCCGTAACGTCCGTTGTGGCAATCAGCTCTATATCTCTTTGTTTGGCATAGCTTATGATGGCTTTGGCTATGGGGTGCGTACTGTTTCGCTCTGCCGAGGCGGCAAGCTGTATCAACTTCTCTTCCGTAACTCCCGGTTGTGCCTGGCAGGATTGTACATCGAAGGTGCCTTTGGTCAGCGTACCCGTCTTGTCGAATACCACCGTGTTGACTTGGGTGATGGCATCGAGGTAGTTGCCACCTTTGAAGAGGACACCCAGGCGGGAGGCGGCGCCGATTCCTCCGAAGTAGCCTAACGGAATGCTTACGACGAGGGCGCACGGGCAGGAGATAACCAGAAAGACCAATGCCCTGTATAGCCAGTCATTGAAGATGAACGAGAATTGTGCATCTGCCAGCGAATAGAGGAAGGGGAGCAGTACAATCAATGCCGCCAGTCCGGTGACGGCGGGCGTATAGATACGGGCAAACTTACGGATGAAAAGTTCTGCCGGCGCTTTGCGCTCGGAGGCATTCTGCACCAGTTCCAATATACGGGAAAGAGCACTTTTCTCGAAGGGTTTGGTGACTTGGATGCGTACGACTTTGTCGGTCGCAATCATTCCGGCAAGCACTTCCCCGCCCTGGCGGATGTTGCGGGGAACACTTTCTCCCGTCAGTGCAGAGGTGTTGAAGGCGGCAACTTCGTCCAGCATCGTTCCGTCCAGGGGGACGCGCTCTCCGGCTTTTACTTCGATGGTTTCGCCTACCTGCACACGTTGGGGAGCTTCGACAAGCGTACTGCCGTTTCTGATGACCGTTGCCGTTTCGGGACGTACGTCGAGCAGGGCGCTGATGTTACGCTTGGCTTTGTCTACGGCTTTGTCCTGAAAGAGCTCTCCCAAGGAGTAGAAGAGCATGACGGCAACGCCTTCGGGATATTCGCCTATATAGAAGGCGCCGAGGGTGGCGATGGACATAAGGGTGAATTCGCTGAACACGTTCTTTTGCAGGATGCTTTCCCAGGCTTCCCTCATCACCGGGAGGCCTACGGGGAGATAGGCAAGCAAGTACCATATAAAAGGTACATACTCTCCCTTGAAGAAGGTGGCGTCAGTAGCATTCAGGATGAGACTTCCGAAAAGTAATAGGGTGGAGAGGATGATTCTCCAATAATCTTTCAGCAGACTGTTTCTTTTTTCTTGTATCGCTGTATGTCCGTGTGTGCAGCAGCATTTGCAACTCATATTGTTTCCTCTTATTTTCTATTTTCTGCAGCAAAGGTAGCGGAAAGGAGATGCAACTTGGTTGCAAAGTGAAAATTTCCGGAATGTCCGGGAAAGATTTCGCAAGCCGACACTTTCCGTATCGGCAATATCGGAGATGTTCATCCCGAAGATTTCCGGTAGCTGATAGAGGTAATTCGCGAGTTAAACGCTATCTTTCCCTATTTTTACACCCAATTTCGGAGGTATTAGATTTATGGCAACATCCAGAGAAATGGAAGAATACGGAGTTGTTCCTATACATTTCCGTTTCTTTTTTCCCGGTTTGGAGACTGCTCTGCATCCTGCGATACACTATCCAGGGGGTGGGATATACCAATCTTGCCATGCTTTCCGGTGTCTTGGAGATGATTGCCCGGATACTGGTCAGCCTACTGGCTGTTCCAGCCTTCGGTTGTCTGGCTGTTTGTTTTGGTGACCCTACTGCATGGATTTTTGCAGATGCCTTTTTAATACCAGCCTTCATTTATGTCTATCGGCGGATACTTCGGATGAAGAAAAATTAGTGTATCTTTGTATCGGGGAGTTGAAAGAAGAATGACTGGACGAAAAATTATACACATCGATATGGACGCATTCTACGCCTCCGTAGAACAGCGTGATAATCCTGCATTGCGGGGCAAGCCCATTGCCGTGGGCCATGCGGAGGAACGGGGAGTGGTGGCGGCAGCCAGTTACGAGGCACGGCGTTTCGGGGTGCGTTCTGCCATGTCGTCACTGAAGGCAAAGCAGCTGTGCCCCCAACTTATCTTTATCCCGGGACGGATGGAAGTCTACAAATCCGTTTCCCGCCAGATACACGAAATCTTTCATGAATATACGGATGTCATCGAGCCCATTTCGCTGGACGAGGCTTTTTTGGATGTGACGGAGAATAAACCGGGCATTCCATTGGCTGTAGACATCGCGAAGGAGATAAAGCGGAAGGTGCGGGAGAGGTTGAATCTGGTGGCTTCCGCCGGCATATCCTATAATAAGTTTCTTGCCAAGATAGCCTCGGACTACCGCAAGCCGGATGGGCTTTGCACCATACATCCTGCCCAGGCACTGGACTTTGTTGCCCGGCTGCCCATTGAAAGTTTCTGGGGAGTGGGACCGGTAACGGCGAAGAAGATGCACACCTTGGGGATTCACAACGGGGAACAGCTGCGCATGCAGTCTTTGGAGATGCTGACCCGCGAATTTGGCAAAGTGGGGACAGTCTATTATGATTTTGCCCGTGGCATCGATACCCGTCCGGTAGAGGCTGTCCGCATCCGCAAGTCTGTGGGTTGCGAACATACGTTGGAGAAGGACATCAGCAAGCGTTCATCCGTCATTATAGAGCTGTACCATGCGGCAGTGGAGCTGGTGGGGCGACTGGAGCACGCCAATTTCCGCGGGAATACGCTGACGCTGAAAATCAAGTTTCATGATTTTAGCCAGATTACCCGCAGTATGACCCAAACAAAGGAGCTGGTTGCCCTTGACGTGATTCTGCCTTTGGCAAAGCAATTGCTGCAGGAAGTGGATTATGAACATCATCCTATCCGTTTGATTGGGCTTTCCGTTTCCAACCCCCGTGAAGAGGGGGAGGAGAAAGGAGTCTGGGAACAGCTGAGTTTTGAATTTAGTGACTGGGAGACGGAACATTCAAATAAATAATGCTATATTTGTGTTCAGTATTAAAAAAAGGAAAGCTATGGGCTGTTTTATGAATATTTTGTGGTTGATGTTTGGAGGTATCATCACTGCTGTGGAGTATCTTATTGCAAGTTTATTGATGATGTTCACCATTATTGGCATCCCTTTTGGCATGCAGACCTTGAAAATGGCAAGCCTTGCCTTGTGGCCTTTCGGCAAAGAGGTTCGTAGCGGGGAACGTTCCAACGGTTGCCTCTATGTGCTGATGAATATTCTTTGGATATTCTTGGGCGGCATTTGGATTTGCCTTTCGCACTTGGGATTCGGGTTATTGCTGTGCATCACCATTATAGGCATTCCTTTCGGTATCCAACACTTTAAGCTGGCAGGGCTGGCATTGACTCCTTTCGGGAAGGATATTGTTGCGGCTTGAGCGATTGTGCTGTATCGTTTTTTATAAATATATGTAAGTATAATTGATGGTAGAGGATGAATGGCGCTTTAATCTTATTGTAATGTGCTTCTGCTTGCATGCTAAATGTTTAGCTTTGTGTTTAGCATCCGATTATGGTTCTATTTTTTGTTTTTATTTGAATTATATATAATAATAATTTTATTTTTAAAAGTGAAATGTTATATTTGTGATTATCCTCACCTATAACACTTCACATATATGCGAAAAACACACCTTTACACGCTACTATGCGTCCTATGTTTTCCATCTTTGGTTTGTGCACAACAAGCCGTTTTTGATGAATTCAGAAAAGCGGCAGGAGATTATGCTGCTCTTTACTCCGGTAAGGCAGAGGAAAATTATAACCAGCAGAAGTATCTTAACCATCCCTATTGGAATACGGATGAATTTCGCGAGGGGGCTGTCTGTTATGGCAGATGGCTTTACTCGGATTTGCAGCTCCGTTATGATACCTATAAAAAGAGTCTGATTGTGGTTACTCCGGAGAAACGGATAACCTTGCAGGTAGATATGCGGAAAGTGGATTATTTTGTCATAGAAGGACAGAAGTTTGTACCGCAGGGTGACTGTTTCGCTGCGTTGCTATATGATAGTCCGCAAATGTGCCTGACACAGTATATCGTATCCACAATGGAGTCTCAGGTGAAGAAAAACGATCTTTATTACAGCCGGTTCAAGAAAAAGAGCTATTTCAGTCTTCGCAGTGGCGGAACCGATTATGTGATAACTTCCCGTTCGGGTTTCTTGAAACTTTTTCCTACATACAAGAAGCAGTTGAAGGCTTATTGCCGGAAAGAGCGGCTGGACTTCAAGGAAGATGGCGGTGTCCGGGCAATGACCCGGTTAACGGAATATATTGATTCCTTAATTCATGGAAAATAATATGAAAGCACATAATCTTAAATATACAGTAGCCTTTTTCCTCCTATTGTCGCCTTTCGGCATGTTTGCACAGCAACAGATGGCTACGGACAGCATTTCCATATTCGAATTGATGGATGCAGTAGAAAAGGGCACGTCTTGCCGTGTTTATACAACGATAACGGTTCCTTTTAAAGTGAAGCGGGCAGAGGTGAAGAACCCCACTGCCGAGTACTTGAGAGAGGCTTTGGCAGCTACTATCTATAAGGTGACGGTTTATGGTGACAGAATATTTGTCTTGCCGGAGATTTTTCTGGCTACCTCGCTGCCACCGGTATTGATGGGGGAAAAGTTGGAGACGGATGAGGAACTATTGCCTTCATACATTCCTATTGTGAAGTCTTCTTCAGAAAACAAGGTCTATGAGATAGGAAACAAGTACAAGCCTGCCCCCGGAGATATGATAACTTTGACCGGAAGAGTTTCTGACTTTAAGACCGGCCAGAATCTGGATGGTATCGACATCATTCATCGAGAGCCGTGGGTAGCTACGACGACCAACCGTCAGGGGGAATTTACCATTGACCTGCCTGCAGGCTATAATATTCTTGAAATCAGTGGGATGAATATCAAAGTGACCCATCGGCAATTTATGCTTTATGGTGAAGGCATTGTCCATATCGAGTTGGAAGAGGAAGACCATATGCTGGATGAGGTGCTTATTGTTTCGGGGCGTATACAGAACGTGAAAAGTGTGCAGTTGGGAATGGAGAAGCTGCAGCCTGCCCTGCTGAAAAACATTCCTACGGCTATGGGTGAGGTGGATGTGCTGAAGATGATACAGACACTTCCCGGCATCAAGACAGTGGGGGAGGCATCCAGCGGATACAATGTGCGTGGGAGTGCCGCTGACCAGAACCTGCTTCTTTTCAATAACGGAACGATTTATAACCCCAATCATCTTTTCGGTTTTTTCACGGCTTTTAATTCGGACATGATAAAGGATGCGGAACTTTATAAGAGCAGTATCCCCAGCCAGTATGGCGGGCGTATCGCTTCCGTACTGAACATCACCAGCAAGGAGGCGAACAAGGAAAAGTTTACTGGTTCTGCAGGTATCGGGCTTGTGACCAGTAAGTTGAATCTCGAGATTCCCATCATTAAGGAAAAGACTTCCCTTCTGCTGAGTGGACGTACGACCTATTCGGACTGGATAATGAAGACATTGCCCAACAAAAGCGGGTATCGTGATGGGAAAGCCGGTTTCTATGATTTGGGGACTGTCTTCTCGCATACGCTGAACGAGCGCAACAAGCTGAATGTCTATGGCTATTATAGTCACGACCGTTTTGCCTTTAATGACAATGAGAAGTATGCCTACAACAATATGAATTTCTCGGCAAACTGGAGGACTGTCTTTGCAGAAAAGCTGACCGGAAACTTCTCTTTCGGTTATGACCACTACGATTACCGAAATGATGAAACGGTGGAGGAAGCGTCTGCCGCACGGCTGTCTTTTGCCATTAACCAATGGTTTGGAAAAGCGGACTTTCTTTATCAAGCCGGCAATAGCCATGCGGTGAACTTCGGTTTGATGAGCCAGCTGTATAATGTGAATTCCGGGACCTACGAGCCGGTGGGGCCTAATTCGCTGGTAAGATATGATGAACTGCAAAAGGATAAAGCACTGGAAAGTGCCGTTTATATAGGGGATGAATGGGATATAACTTCCAGGCTCTCCATCAATGCGGGTATACGCTATTCCATGCTCAATGCTTTGGGACCGTGCACTTACTATACATATCAGGAAGGTATACTGCCCTCCATGTCTTCGGTGGCGGATTCTATCACGGCGGGGAATGGAAAGGTCATCAAGACCTATCACGGACCGGAATTCAGAGTGTCGGCACGTTATGCCTTTACAGATGATTTTTCCGTAAAGGCCGGTTTCAATACGATGAGGCAGTATATCCATAAGGTATCGAATACTGCCGTTATGTCTCCTACAGATACCTGGAAGCTGAGCGACCCCAATATCAAGCCTCAACGTGGCTGGCAGGTGGCGGCAGGCGCCTACTATAATACGCCGGGGCAACTTCTGGAATTATCTGTAGAAGGATATTACAAAAAGCTGATTGATTATCTGGATTATCGCAGTTCCGCCCAAATCCTGATGAACCACCATCTGGAGACGGATGTCATCAATACGGAGGGATATGCTTACGGCGTGGAATTCCAGGTGAAAAAACCGGCTGGAAAACTGAACGGGTGGATGAGCTATACTTATTCGCGCACTTTCTTGCGTCAGAATGATCCGCGCATAGCCCGTCCCATCAATGGTGGAGAATGGTATCCGACCGAGTATGACAAGCCGCATGACTTCAAGCTTGTAGGCAATTACAAGTTTACCCGCCGTTACAGCATGTCTTTCAATATGGATTACAGTACGGGCCGTCCCACCACAATTCCTGCCGGGCAATACTACGACCAGGGTTTGAAGAAAATGCAGGTTTACTATACCGACCGTAACAGTTATCGTGTTCCCGACTATTTCCGTATGGATTTGTCGTTCAATATTGAACCCAGTCACCACCTGACATTGTTGACCCACAGTTCCCTTTCTTTCGGTATCTATAACCTGACCGGAAGGAAGAATGTGTACTCTGTCTATTTTGTGTCCGAGGAGGGTAGGATTCAAGGATACAAGATGTCCATATTCGGTGCTCCCATTCCTTTTGTTACTTATAATATTAAATTCTGAAAGGGTATGAAGAATAAAGTATATTGGGTGATATGTATATGTCCGTTATGGTTGTTCCTTAGTAATTGTGTGGATAAGTTCAATGCCCACTTGCCGGAAAGTAGTATCGGCCTTCTCATAGTTGAAGGTAGTATAATATCGGATAGTGCTGTCGTGTTTTCTTTGAGCCGTTCCTTTTCCTTGGATGTGGAAGGGGTTCCTCCTGATTTCAATAAGGTGGATGCTGAAGTTTGTGTAACCGGTGAGGATGGCTCCAGTTTTAGGGGTGTTGCGTTGGGTAATGGAAAGTACCGGGTTGCTGTCGGAACATTGCATAGGGATGTCCGCTATAGCTTGAAGATTGTCTATGAGGGAGATATCTATACTTCCGAACCTCAATATCCGATAGGAACGGAAAGCATAGACGATGTCACCTACGAACAGCAAGGGGAGTATGGTGATGTCAGTATCCGTTTCTCTATGCAAAGCAAAGATGCTGCATGTTATTCTTGGAGTTATGAAGAAGATTGGGAGGTGAGGGCCGTATACAATCCTATGTGTGCTTATGACCCCGAAACAGATAAGATCGTTGATTATGATGCTAGACCATACTCACGCGGATGGTGTCATAGTGAATCGTCCGAGATAATAATAGGTAATATGGAAATAAACAAGGATAATCGTGTAAAGGATAAGTGTCTCTATTCCATTGAAGCAGACGATATTCGTTTTTCTTGCTATTACAGTACTATAGTGAAACAACGTAAGATTTCGAAGGGTGAATATGAATATTATCAGGAGAAAATAAAGCTTAATGAGGAGATGGGCGGGTTGTTTGTTCCCCAGCCTTCGGAATTGCCGTCGAACATTAGATGTGAAAGCTCAAATAAACAGGCCATTGGATATGTTGGTGTCAGTTTGAATGTGGCGGAATATCGCATTTTCATTTCTACAGATGATATACAATATAGGCTTCCTGAGGGGTATTGTCAGGGAGCGAAAGGGCTGAAAGAAGAGTATACATTTTTAGATTTATACTTGATGGGGTATACCATTGCATATCCGGACCCGGACCCACGTACGGGATTCAAAGGTTATGCATGGGTTTCTGGAGGTTGTACAGACGTACGCTATTTAGGTGCCAGCTTGGAAAAGCCTTCCTTCTGGCCAGTTGAAATCAATCTGTTTTAATAAGAAAAAGCGATGAATAATGCAAAATATATAGTAACATGGATATGCTTGTTGTGGCTCACTATTGGCAGTTGTGTGGATAAATTCAATGCGCACTTGCCGGAGAGTAGTACGAGGGTGCTTATAGTTGAAGGTAACATCATATCAGATAGTACAGTTGTTTTTTCCTTGAGCTGTTCCTTTCCTTTGAATGTAGAAGGAATTCCTCAGGATTATAACAAGATAGATGCAGAAGTCAGTGTAGTAGGAAGTGATGGTTCTTGTTTTAATGGCACTTCTTTGGGAGATGGAAAATACCAAGTTGTAATTGGCTCTTTGAATAAAGATGCCAGCTATAGTCTGAAAATTGTGTATGAAGGGGATATTTATACTTCGGAGCCTCAATATCCATTGGAGACAGAAACAATAAATGACGTTACCTACGAGCAACCGGAAAAATACGGTGACATCTCTATCCGCTTTTCTATGCGGAGTGAAGATGGCGGATGTTATTTCTGGAGTTACGAGGAAGATTGGGAAGTGAGGGCAGTATATAATCCCAAGTTCCGTTATGACCCTACCACTGATGAGGTGGTTGATTTTGATGCTACACCATATGCACGGGGATGGTGTCATGATAAGTCGGCTAAAATCATAGTAGGTAATATAGGAACAAATAAGGATACTCAATTGAAGGATAAGTGGCTCTATTCTATAAAGGCGGATAATAACCGTGTCTTTCATCATTATAGCACTTTGGTGAAACAGCGTAAGATTTCGAGGGGCGAGTACAAATATTATCAGGAGAAAATAAAAATCAATGAAGAAATGGGTGGATTGTTTATTCCTCAGCCTTCAGAACTTCCTACGAATATTATTTGCAACAATTCAGGCAAAAATGTAGTTGGTTATGTGGGAGTTAGCATGAATGTGGCAAAATATCGTATTTTCATTTCTGCCGATGATATATATTATAGGTTTCCTGACGGTTATTGCCAAGAATTTAGAGGTTGGGCAGATTCGTACATGGATTTATATGTGATGGGATATGCTATTGCTTATCCATTGATGGTAGGTTATGCATGGGTTTCCGGAGGTTGTACAGACGTACGCTATTTAGGTGCCAGCTTGGAAAAGCCTTCCTTCTGGCCGGATGAAATGAATTAATATTGAAATGATATGAAGAGAGTGATATTTTGTATTATAGGTTGGGTTCTTGTATTGGGATTACACGCTCAAATTGTTGAGAATATGCGTATTTATACAGACAAGGACTGCTATGTGGCTGGAGAAGATTTGTGGATAAAAGTTTGTGTGACGGATTCCTTGTCTCGTGGAAGCGTATTAAGCAAAGTAGCTTATGTAGAGATAAGTGACACGAAGCTGGTATACGCACAAGGTAAAATCGACTTGCAGAACGGGAATGGATGGGGACGTATCAGACTTCCGCAAGTCATGCATACCGGAGCTTACCAACTGACGGCATATACGCGTTATATGAGGAACTATCCTATGGCTTGTTTCCCAAAGAAGTATATAGCCTTGCTTAATACTGTTCAGACAACAGAGGAGGATAATGTGGAACTTTTTACGGATTCCATTACCGTTTCACAAGCTTCCGGCAATCAGCTTTCCGGAGCGGACTTATGGACAGATAAATCGGTCTATGGGAACCGGAGTAAAGTAGCCTTGACATTACCCAATCTGCCTGCTGATGTCAAGGAACTTACTTTGTCCGTAGTACGAAAAGACTATGTGCTGAAGGGGTTTCCAATATCAGCCGACGGGCAGAAGAACTATACAAGTGTTCCGGAACGGTCATTTGCTGCAGAGTGTGAAGGGCATATTGTAACCGGCAGGCTGATGGGAGCGCCTGCTGACAATGTAAATGCACGTCTGGCATGTGTGGGCAAGGATATTCGTGTCTTTGGCGGACAGCCTAAGGCTGACGCTATTTATGCTTTTTATACGACCGGAATAACGGATATGCAGGAGATTGTATTAACTGCATTACCGGAGGAGGAAAGTCCCTGCCGATTGGAGCTTATTTCTCCTTTTGTCGGGGTGTTGGCAGAAAAACTTCCTAAAGTCTGTGTGTCATTTCGGAAAGAAGACTTGATAGAGCGTGGTTTCAGCGCGCAATTACATTCTCTTTTGCCGGTAGATTCTTCGTATAGCAAGAGTATATTGCAACAACTTTATGATTTTGTTCCCGCTTCCACTTATAATCTGGATGAGTATGTTCGTTTCAGGACTGTGAGGGATGTTTTTGTGGAATTTGTCAAGGGAATACGTATCAGTCAGCTGGAAGGTAAAGATGTCATCCGGATACTGCAACCGGATATAAGGAGATTCAGTAATATGAAAACACTGGTGTTGTTAGACGGGATTCCGTTTGATGACCATGAAACCATTCTGAACTATGATGCCCGTTTGATACACTATATACATCGTTATACTGGCAAATATACTTTTGGCGGGGAGTTGTATGATGGAATTGTTTCGTTTATAACCCATCGGGGAACATTGCCTGATATACGTTTGGATAAGAATTCACAGATGTTTTCTTATGAGTTTCCACAAAAGAGAATCGCATTTGTTGCTCCATCATACAATTCAGAGAAACAAGCCGGTTCTCGCTTACCGGATTTTCGGCATACACTTTATTGGAATCCGGAGATAACTTCCGCTATGGGTACACTCAACTTTTATACTTCGGATATGAACGGAATATATATAATTACCCTACAAGGAATTTCGGTTGACGGTAGGGAGATAAGGATGCAAAGTGAGTTTGTTGTTGGTGCTAACCATTAGTATAGATGGATAAAAAAGAAAAAGGGCAGAGAACTGAAAAGTTCCCTGCCCTTTATTCATTGTATTTAAAGGTGTTTTTTTACATGGTTACGAGTGACTGCTTTGCAAGCAGCTTTTGTAGTTTACCGTTCAGTGTTTGACACATTGTTCCATTACCCATTGCCTGATAGCGTTTGATTTGGTACTGTAACATAAAAATTTCATTTGCATTCTTTTTCATAATTCTCATCTTTTTGTGCTCTCCGCGTTTCGGAAAGCGGGTTTTTACATCTTTTCTTTTATCTTATAACGTTGCAAAGATACGAAATGTTTGCGAGAAATGTGTTTTATAACATAAAAAATAGCCATTCATCCTTTATTTTCTTTAGAAATACTAGATTTTGCAATCTATATATGACAAATATGTTACGCAAGTTTCGCAAACTCTTCCTTGTTTTATACCTTTGTAAAAAGGGATATTTTAGTATGGAGAATATTGTCAGAACAATAAGAGCTTATTATCCGGTTTCAGATGAAGCATTGGCGACATTGGCACATGGTTTTGAAAAGCAAGTGTTTCCTGTCAAAACACTTATTATCCGTGCAGGACAATTTGATAGGCAAGTCCACTTCATAGAGAAGGGAATGACACGCTCGTACACCTTGCACGATGGAAAAGAAATAACGACATGGTTCTCTATGGAAGGTGATGTAGCTTGTGGCTCGTGGGATTTATATAGGAACAAAGCAGGCTTTGAATACGTGGAAACATTGGAAGAAACACTGGTCTATTCTATTTCCATTGAAACGCTTAATGAGTTGTATAAGTCAGATATAGATATTGCAAATTGGATGAGGGTGTTACAACAGGAAAATTTTCTTCGCTTACAAGATATTCATATATCTCGCCTCAACTTGTCTGCGTATGAGCGTTATGAAAAATTAATGAGTGAGTGTCCGGCCCTTTTTCATAGAGTGACTTTGGGACATATCGCTTCTTTCCTTGGCATTACACAACAATCATTGAGTCGTATCAGGGCAAAGGGGTATTTTTTAACATAGGATAAATTCCTATACATTAGAGTTTTGTATTTTTGTCCGCAAAAACAGGATGCGTATGAAAACAGAATATGAAAAGTGCATGGCTGGCGAACCTTTTATAGGAAGCAGGGATCCGAAAATAGTGGAGATGATTTTGCGTACAAAACGTCTCCTGGCACAATTCAATGCCACAGATTATGCCGATAGCAAGCGCAGGAGGGAGTTGTTGTGTGAGATGTTGGGACATGTAGGCAAGAATGTGCATGTGGATATTGACTTCCATTGTGAATGTGGCAAGCATATTTTTATGGGCGACAAGGTAATTGTCAACATGAATTGTACCTTTGTGGACAACAATCGTATTGACATAGGTAGCAACGTCTTAATAGCCTCTAATGTACAGATATATACGGCAACCCATTCTACCAAAGTAGATGAACGTATGGTGCAGGACTGTCCGGAAGAACAAGAAATCTGCCGTACGTATGCCTTACCTGTACGAATAGAGGATGGAGTATGGATTGGTGGAGGGGTTGTCATTTTGCCTGGTGTCACCATCGGGAGGAACAGCGTTATCGGGGCGGGGAGTGTGGTTACCCGTTCTATTCCTGCGAATTGTGTGGCAGTGGGAAATCCTTGTCGTGTGATAAAACAGATTGATAATATAGTATCTGTATGAGCATGTGTTGAGTAAATGTATTATCTTTGCATATATTACCATGTAAACAAGAGAGACTATATACTTATGGGGAAATTGGTGGAACTTTGGCGGAGTCCTTATCCTACGTTTTATCAACGCTGGAAGGCAGTAGTGATACCTTCGGCCATTATTTTTCTGATATTATATATACTTCAGCCGTTCGGTATTTCCCGGATAAAGGGAAGTGTGTTTGGGGTGGTTGCCGGTTCTGCATTGATTGCGGCAGGTGCTTCGGGAGTTTTCACCTATTTGCTTCCGGCATTATTTCCTGCTTATTACAAGGAGCAGAACTGGACATTGGGTAAGCATGTGTTGAATTTGCTGCTGATGTTGTTGCTGATAGCAGTGGGGATTTGGGCCTATCAATCATGGTTGATGGGAATGTGGTTGGACAAGCGGTTGTTCTTTCTGGCTTTGTCTTGGGTAATGGTGCTGGCACCTTTTCCTACCATATTTTTTCTGATGTGGAACCGCAATTTGCAACTGACCCGCAATCTGAAAGAAGCTATGGAGATGAACGGTCACCTTTCAAGGAGAATATCCCCGGAAGTTGGGATAGCGAGCTTGGAAGACAAGGTGTTTTCCTCGGAAGAAGCGTTGGTGTTTGCCGGTGGCACCAAAGAAATGCTGGAAGTAAAGGCCGGAGATTTCCTTTATGCAGAGGCAAAGGGGAATTACGTAAAAGTAGGTTACCGTTCAGATTCGGATAAAGAAAAGAAAATTACATGGAGATTGTTGCGTGCCACCATGAAGCAGGCAGAGGAAGCTGTCTCTGCTTGCCCTTTTATTATCCGTTGCCATAGGGCCTTTCTTGTAAACATCCGGATGGTGGTGAAAGTAGATGGAAACTCTCAGGGATATAAGCTGAATCTGGAGGGTTGCGAAGAAGATGTTCCGGTTTCACGCGCATACGCCAAAGAGGTGAAAGCATTGATTGAAAACCGAACAAAGAGTTAGTCACTCGTCACAGAAATACGTTGTTCGTCACAAAGAGTTTGTTGGTTGTCACATATCCGGGCTGTCTGTCCCGGATATTTTTTTGTCTTATACCCTTCCTTTATGTTTGCGGCAGGAAACACAACGAATGTAAAGATATGAAACGGGAAACAGTCTTTGGGATATTGGGTGTATTACTTTATACACAGCCTTCCGTAGCGCAGAAATCAGTGACCGATACAGTACGTCTGAATTTTAATATAGACAGTGTCGCTTTGGAAGAAGTAGTGGTAAAAGGAGCCAGAACTCCTGCTGCCAACAGCCGTTGGAGCGATATGCATCCGGTGGAACTGGTCACGGTGGGCGGTGCGAACGGTGATTTATACAAGGCATTGCAGACTTTGCCCGGTACGCAAGTGCAGGGTGAAACCGGTGAATTGCTGGTACGTGGTGGAGGCAGTTACGAGACGCAGACTTTTATTGATGGAATGCATGTACTGAATCCCTATACTTCGAACGGAATAAATACCCCTGCTCGCAGCCGTTACTCTACATTTATGTTCAGTGGGGTAAACCTTGCTTCGGGAGGCGCTTCACAAGAATATGGAGAAGCGCTTTCGGCAGTCTTGCCATTGGAAACAAAAGATTACAGCAAGGTCGATAAAGTCGGAGTGAACGCTTCCGTTGTCGGTGTTGGTGGAGGGGGCACAAAGACTTTTGACAGAGGATCCTTGTCTGTTGACTTGAATTATCAGAACCTGGGTTTGTATGACAAGGTTTATTCGGGCAGGAGGGATTTCGAGAAGCCTTACCGGATGTTTTCCGGAGCTGTCCAGTTCCGTTATACTCTTGATGAAAGAGTGGTATGGAAGGTTTACGCACAATACGACCGGACGGACTTTTCCACTTACGAAGGGGATAACCGCAGATTGTTCGGGCTGGGTGAAGACAATATCTATGTAAATGCAACCTTTCGCAGGCATACTTCCGGAGAGTGGAGTTGGTTTGCAGGGGCGGCCTATTCTTACTATAACCGGAGAATCGGAGGAGCAGTTGTTTCGGGTGATAACTGGCTGGAACGTCAGCAAGAGACGCATCTGAAGGCTAAAGTTTCCAAACGGCTGTCATCGGTATTCCGCCTGGATATGGGGATAGAGAGCTATATCCGCAATTACAGGAATCATTATCTGTTGTGCGGGACGGATGACAGCAATCGCATGTCGCCTACCATTGGTGCGGGTTTCTTTTCGATGGCTTATTATCCGATGGAACAATTGAAGATGGAGTTTTCTTTTCGCACGGAATACACTTCTCCGAACCGTAAGATGAATTTCTCTCCCCGGCTGGCGGCGAACTATTATTGGGGAAACATGATGCTGTCGGGGATTGTAGGGCGATACACACAGTTGCCCGAGAACAACTGTTTGGTGCGTCGGCCGCAGTTGATGTCGGAAGTATGTATGCAGTACAATTTGGGCGTTCAGTACGACTATGAAGGGCGTTTCTGTAAAGCTGAACTTTATTATAAGGATTATGACCGTCTGGCATTGGAGGAAACGGATGCCGATACGAAAGCTGTATTCTTGACCTCCAACGGTTATGGACACAGCAAAGGCATAGACTTGTTCTTCCGTGATAGAGCGTCCTTCAAGAATCTGGAATACCAGTTATCCTATACCTATAATATAGCCAAACGTAAATATCGGGAGTATCTGGAACTGACTACTCCTCAGTATGCTACACGGCATAATGCAGCCTGGGTGGTGAAGTATTCCTTGCCTCGCCTGCGTTCCATTGTCAGCGTGACCGACCGTTTCAGTAGCGGACGTCCTTATCATAACTCCATGCTGCCGGGTCTGATGAACGATGAAGTGAAGCCTTATAACAGTCTGGATTTGGGTGTGACCTTCCTGGCAAGCAAGAAGGTAATCATCCATGCTTCCACCAGCAATATCCTTTGCCGGAAGAATGAGTTCGGTAAGGTGGATAACAAGGCTGTCCTGGCTTCCAGCGACCATTTTTTCTATGTAGGAGTATATGTGACTTTAGGCAAGAAGGCCGCCTACGATGTATCCAATTTTTAGACAATAACCCTTTTTAAATAAACAAAGATGAAAGCAATGATTATTTTTTTAGTATTTGTAATGCAAAGTGCCGCCCAGCTGCTCTTTGCCCAGAACCTGACTATTGAAGTGTGTGACATTGAAAAGGTGGAGGGGCATCTCTATGTCGCCATCTACAATTCGGAAGAAACATTCATGAAGAAACCCTTGACCGCCTTCCGGATAGATGTGAAAGATACGTCGCTCTCCATTCCTTGCCAGGGGTTACCTACGGGTACGTATGCCATTTCGTTGTTTCAAGACGAGAACGGAAACGGGAAACTGGATACTGCCGTTTTCGGCATTCCTACAGAGAAGTACGGGTTCAGTAATGATGCTCAAGGCGTTATGGGTCCGCCGTCTTATGACAAATGCAGCTTCACTTTTTCCGGAGACACGACTTTGGTGATACATCTGAAGTAGAGTGATTATGTAAGTAAAACGGGAATTAATTTTCTTTTGCGGACGATTTACACTATTTTTGTGGTTCAACCTTAATAATTGCGTTATGAAACGAGTTGCACGACTTCTGGGATTTCTCGGACTGGTATGTTTGCTTGCCTCTTGCGGCAAACGTTCTTTCATTACAGACACTTCTTACCGCCAACGTGTGGAGCAAGACTTCAATCAAAAAAAAGAAAGGTTGCCGCAGGGCGATTTGTTTGCCATATTTGATACGGACTTGACGTCGTACGAACGCGAAGCTTTGGAGTTCCTTTATGCCTATATGCCTTTGGCAGACATTGCCGATTATTCCGGAGAATTTCATCTGATGAACGTGCGCGCCTCCCAAAAGGCTGCCGATGAGATGCCTTGGGGAAAAGTTATTCCTGAGGATTTGTTTCGTCATTTTGTACTTCCGGTGCGGGTCAACAATGAGCATCTGGACAGTGCACGGGTAGTGTTTTACGAAGAACTGAAGAATCGTGTCAAGTCTCTGTCCCTCTATGATGCCATTCTGGAGGTGAACCACTGGTGCCACGAGAAGGCTATCTATACTCCCTCCGATGCCCGTACCAGTTCGCCTTTGGCAACGGTACGCACGGCATACGGGCGTTGTGGCGAGGAATCTACCTTGCTGGTTGCCGCCTTGCGTTCGGTGGGTATCCCTGCTCGTCAGGTCTACACACCCCGGTGGGCGCATACCGACGACAATCATGCGTGGGTAGAAGCATGGGCAGACGGGAAATGGTATTTTCTTGGAGCCTGCGAACCCGAACCGGTACTCAACCTTGGTTGGTTCAATGCTCCGGCCAGCCGCGGCATGTTGATGCATACCAAAGTTTTCGGACGTTATGAAGGAGTGGAAGAAGTGATGTCCGTCACTCCCAATTATACGGAAATCAATGTAATCGGTAACTATGCACCGACGGCCAAGGCCACGGTTACGGTAACGGACGGGCAAGGCAAGCCGGTGCCCGATGCTTGTGTGGAGTTCAAACTCTACAATTATGCTGAGTTTTATACCGTAGCCCGGAAGCGGACCGATGCGGAGGGAAAGGCTTCTTTGACAGCCGGTAAAGGCGACATGCTGGTATGGGCATCGAAAGACGGACAGTTCGGCTATGCCAAACTGTCTTTCGGCAAGGACCATGAGTTGGCTGTGAAGATGGACAAGACTGCCGGTGACGGTCATACGGCGGATTTCGAACTTGTGCCGCCCCCCGAAAATGCGGAGTTGCCGGAGGTTACTCCCGAACAGCGTGCTGAGAACGACCTCCGCATGGCTCATGAAGATTCTATCCGCAATGCCTATGTGGCTACGTTTATGACAGATGAGACTGCTCGCTATTTTGCCCGGCAGTACCAGCTCGACGAGGATGCCGTTGCCCGGATTCTGGTAGCTTCCAGAGGAAACCACCGGGTTATTGCCGACTTCATGGCACGGTTGCGCTCTGAAAAGTCCAAAAGAGGAGGTCTGGACCTGCTCCAACGGATTTCGGCAAAAGACCTCCGCGACGTTACACTGGAAGTTCTGATGGACCACATGCAATCCCGTATGTGCAAGAATGCCGACCATTTCCGCAGATATGTGCGCAATCCACGCGTAAGCAACGAGATACTGACCCCCTATAAAGGATTTTTCAAGAAAGCCGTCTCAAAGGAAGATGCTGAGGCATACAAGGCAGAGCCGATGAAACTGGTGGCATGGGTGGCCCAAAATATCCGGGTAGACAATGACTGTAATTTGGGAGGGGCTCCCATTTCTCCGGAAGGGGTCTGGAAGGCCCGTGTGGCTGATGCCCATAGTCGTGACATTTTCTTCGTCTCCATGGCACGCAGCATGGCAATCCCTGCCCGTATCAACGGAGTGACCGGCAAAGTACAGTTGATAGGGGATGATGGTGCGATGGATGTGGACTTGAACCATCATCCGGAAGAGCCGGTCTTTATGGCAGAAGGAATTGCTTCGAAGGGAAAGTTGGTGGCTTCCTATAAGCCTATCCGTTCGTTGGATAACCCGAAATACTATTCTCATTTCACTCTTTCCAAACAGACCCCGCAGGGCAGTTTGCAATTGCTTTCCTATGACGAAGGCGATGCAGATATGGGCGGCGGTACTACATGGAGCAATCTTCTGAAGGAAGGAACAGCTCTGGAGGCCGGAGATTATGTTTTGGTGACCGGTACACGCCTTGCCAGCGGTGCGGTACTTTCTAAAACCACCTTTTTCAATATTCTGCCGGAGAAGACAACGGAAATTGAATTGGTGATGCGCGAGAGCGAGGATGAGGTGCAGGTTATCGGGAACTTTAATTCGGAGTCTCTCTTCACTCCGCTGCCGGACGCCGGCTCCGCAGCCCAGCAGAGTCTGCTGCAGGCTTGTGGGCGCGGTTACTTTGTCGTAGGCATTCTGGGTGTCAATCAAGAGCCAACCAATCATGCGTTGCGCGACATCGCTTCATTCAAGGCTGATTTGGAGAAGTGGGGGCGTAAGATGGTGTTGCTGTTCCCTAATGAGGCCAAAGCCGGCAAGTTCGCCCGCGAGTCATTCCCCGATTTGCCCTCTACCATTATTTATGGTATAGATACGGACGGTATCGCTGCGCAGATTGCAGAAAGCATGAAGTTGAAGCATAAAGAGAGCCTGCCGATATTCATCATAGCCGATACTTTCAATCGGGTGGTCTTTGTATCGCAAGGATACACCATCGGACTGGGAGAACAACTGATGAAGACAATAAAGGGGTTATAGGGCTTTCTGCCATGAATTGTAAATAGTAATCGTCAAATAGTAAATCATCCGATGCCTGTTATCGAAATATCATCTTTGACCCATCCCGGTGTGGAGATATTCAGTACCCTTACCGAAGCCCAGTTGCGCAACCGCTTTGAGCCGGACAAAGGGCTGTTTATAGCTGAGAGTCCTAAGGTTATCAAGGTGGCTCTGGATGTCGGCTACGAGCCTTTGGCCCTTTTGTGTGAGCACAAGCACATTTATGGGGATGCTGCTGAAATCATTGAGCGTTGTGGCGATATACCCGTCTACACAAGCGGTAGGGAATTGCTTGCCGAGCTGACTGGCTACGTTTTGACACGTGGTGTTCTTTGTGCCATGCGCCGTCCGGTTCCGAAGAGTATGGAGGACGTCTGCCGGGGAGCCCGGCGTATTGTGGTTATCGACGGGGTGGTGGATACCACCAATATTGGGGCCATCTTCCGTTCGGCGGCAGCTCTTGGCATGGATGCTGTGCTGTTGACGCGTAATTCCTGCGATCCTCTGAACCGTCGTGCGGTCCGGGTTTCAATGGGAACGGTTTTTCTTGTGCCGTGGACGTGGATGGACGGTCCTCTGGATACGCTCGGTGAGTTGGGTTTCCGCACGGCGGCCATGGCGCTTACGGACAATTCCATTTCCATAGACAATCCCGTTTTGAAGACCGAGCCCCGGTTGGCTATTGTGATGGGTACTGAGGGAGATGGTCTTTCGCACGAAGCGATTGCGGGAGCCGACTATGTGGTTCGTATCCCCATGGCGCACGGTGTAGATTCGCTGAACGTGGCGGCCGCAGCGGCTGTTGCTTTCTGGCAACTTCGCGTTTAGAAGTGATAACTCAAAAAAGCATATATTATGTTGGCATATACTTATATTGAACACGGAAAGTTCGGATTGCTTGAGAAACCGATACCGGTATTGGAAGATGCACGTGATGCTATTGTGCGGGTGACACTGGGTAGCATATGCACCAGTGACTTGCATATAAAGCATGGAAGTGTACCGCGCGCCGTACCCGGAATTACGGTAGGACACGAAATGGTGGGCATCGTAGAGCAGGTGGGTGCCGAAGTTGAGTCGGTAAAGCCCAGCGACCGTGTGACTGTGAATGTGGAGACTTTTTGTGGTAAATGTTTCTTTTGTCGTCACGGATATGTGAACAACTGTACCGACACTAATGGCGGTTGGGCTTTGGGGTGCCGTATCGATGGCGGCCAGGCGGAATATGTACGTGTGCCTTATGCCGACCAGGGACTGAACCGTATTCCCGATACGGTAAGCGACGAGCAGGCGCTCTTGGTAGGCGATGTGTTGGCCACCGGCTTCTGGGCTGCCCGTATCTCCGAAATAACCGAGGAAGACACTGTACTCATCATCGGTGCCGGGCCGACGGGTATTTGTACCCTGCTTTGTTCCATGCTGAAGAAGCCCCGTCGCATTATTGTCTGCGAGCAGTCGGCCGAAAGAATCCGTTTTGTCCGCGAGCATTATCCGGAGGTGCTGGTCATTGGGCCGGAAAACTGCAAAGACTTTGTGAGGAAGCATAGCGACCATGGTGGGGCAGATGTCGTACTTGAAGTTGCCGGCACGGAAGATACTTTCCGCTTGGCATGGGAGTGTGCCCGTCCCAATGCCATTGTCACCATTGTGGCGCTTTATGACCAGCCTCAGTTATTGCCCTTGCCGGAGATGTATGGCAAGAATCTTGTCTTCAAGACCGGTGGTGTGGATGGGTGCGATTGTGCCGAGATACTGCGCCTGATAGCGGCGGGACAGATAGATACCACACCGCTTATCACACATCGTTTCTCGTTGGAGGAAATTGACGAAGCCTACCGTATTTTTGAGAATAGGCTGGAGGGGGTGATAAAGGTGGCGATTGTGGGTAGATAGAAAAAGAGGATAGCCAATGAAGGCTATCCTCTTTTTCTATGTAATTATTTACTTGCTACTTACTTGCTCAAAGCTTGAGCCACGTCAACCGCACAAGCCACTGTACATCCTACCATCGGGTTGTTACCGATACCCAGGAATCCCATCATTTCTACGTGGGCAGGAACTGATGAAGAACCAGCGAACTGAGCGTCTGAGTGCATACGACCCATGGTGTCAGTCATACCGTAAGAAGCCGGTCCGGCAGCCATGTTGTCCGGGTGCAGAGTACGACCAGTACCACCACCGGATGCCACTGAGAAGTACGGCTTGCCAGCCAATACGCGTTCTTTCTTATAAGTACCTGCAACCGGGTGTTGAAAGCGGGTCGGATTCGTAGAGTTACCAGTGATAGATACATCCACGCCTTCTTTCCACATGATAGCCACACCTTCGCGAACATCGTCTGCACCGTAGCATTTTACTTTGGCACGGGGACCGTCGCTGTATGCGATTTCACGAACTACTTTCAGTTCACCTGTATAGTAATCGAATTGAGTCTGAACGTATGTAAAGCCGTTGATACGAGAGATAATCTGTGCAGCGTCCTTGCCGAGACCGTTCAGGATGCAACGCAGAGGTTCTTTACGTACCTTGTCAGCTTTAGCGGCAATCTTGATAGCACCTTCGGCAGCAGCGAATGACTCGTGACCTGCCAAGAAAGCGAAACATTTGGTTTCTTCACGCAGCAACATGGCTGCCAAGTTACCATGACCGATACCAACCTTGCGGTCGTCAGCTACAGAACCCGGAATACAAAATGCCTGCAGACCGATACCGATAGCTTCAGCAGCTTCAGCAGCGTTCTTGCAGCCCTTCTTAATGGCGATGGCGCAACCTACAACGTATGCCCATTTTGCATTTTCGAAACAGATGGGCTGAGTTTCTTCACAAGTCTTATAAGGATCGAGACCATGAGCTTCGCAGATAGCATTGGCTTCTTCGATGTCTTTGATACCGTTTGCGTTCAATGCAGCAAGAATCTGCTTGATACGACGGTCTTGGCTTTCAAATTTTACTTCTCTAATCATATGTCTTTCCTCCTTATATTATTCGTGACGTGGGTCAATGTGTTTAACTGCACCTTGCTCTTCAGTGAAGCGGCCGTATGTACCGGTAACTTTCTTCAATGCTTCATTGGCGTCTGTACCTTTCTTGATTTCATCCATAAACTTGCCCAGATGAACAAATTCGTAACCGCAGATTTCGTCGTTCTTGTCCAAAGCGATAGTCTTGATGTAACCTTCTGCCATTTCCAAGTAACGAGAACCCTTAGCCAACGTTCCGTATAATGTGCCTACCTGGCTGCGCAGACCTTTGCCCAAGTCTTCCAAGCCAGCTCCAATCATCAAACCGCCTTCAGAGAAAGCAGACTGAGTACGACCGTAAACAATTTGCAGGAAGAGTTCGCGCATAGCTGTGTTGATAGCATCGCAAACGAGGTCAGTATTCAATGCTTCGAGGATAGTCTTTCCCGGGAGGATTTCTGATGCCATAGCAGCAGAATGAGTCATACCGGAGCAACCGATAGTCTCAACCAAAGCTTCCTGGATAACGCCTTCCTTTACATTGAGGGTTAATTTACATGCACCTTGCTGAGGAGCACACCAGCCAATACCGTGTGTCAGACCAGAGATGTCAACAATTTCTTTAGCTTTTACCCATTTACCTTCTTCGGGAATAGGAGCCGGTCCGTGATTAGGACCTTTCTTCACAACACACATGTGTTCCACTTCGTGTGAATAAGTCATAATTAGCTCTTTTTTTAAGTGATATAATTAAAAAAAACGTAGTCCACTTTTATTAGTCGGGTGCAAAGTTAGTTGTTTTCCCCGTTTCTGCCAACTGTTCAATTTGACTTTTTTTAAAAAAAGAAGTAATAAGAAGCTGAATTTCTGCGGAATGTAAAGTGGAGTTTGCAGTTGACTGTTTTTTCTCGTCTCTGATAGGGTTTGTGAATCAATAAGGTATGTGCTTGTTAATCAGGAAGTAATTTTGCCAACCCCTTGCTTGCGTCTTGGCAAACTTTTGCCATGCCTATGGCAAAGTTTTGCCAACGCGGTGGCAAAGTCTTGCCAATGGTAAGGCAAAATCCTGCCAACTGGTTGGCAAGGCGAAGAAAATAAAGGGGAGTCCGTGTTTGACTATGGCTGCAAAGTCTTACCTTTGTGGCACATTAAATAAAATACAAACTATGATAGAAGTTACAGATGTGGCATTGCGCCAGGCTGCCGGTGAAGGGATGGATGCATTCATCGGCGTATTCACCGGTGCTTATAAGAAAGAAATAGGCGGAGAAATGACTGCCGGGACGATGTCTTTGCTTACCGGTGAACAGCATTCATTGTTGGCCTATCAGATATTCCGTGATGAAGTGATGGAAGGGGGCTTCTGCCAACTGATTCAAAATGGTTATGGCGGTTATATTTTCGACAATCCGTTTGCCAAAGTGATGCGTTTGTGGGGAGTGGGCGATTTGAGTAAGTTGGTTTATGCTGCCAAGAAAATATACGATAGCCATCGTGACGACTTGGAACGCGAACGCACAGACGAGGAGTTTATGGCAATGTACGAGCAATATGAGGCTTTCGATGAACTGGAAGATGAATTTTTGGAAAAAGAGGAGGAATATACAGCTTTGGTTGCCGGCTATGTGGATGAGCATTTGGAGCTGTTTGCCAAGATTGTGTGATAGAGAGTAACGAGGAAAGGCATATTAGCCTATACCCATTCTTGCCTTTCGGTATTGGAGAGATGTGCTATCTGAAAGCTAAAATATGCGAGCTATGAATGCCGAGATGAAAAATGGAATTAATTTATTGATGATTCTTGTATTGTTTATCTCATGTGTACAAGAAAAAGAGGACAATAATGTCTTAAGACGTGTGGAAGCGTGTATGGAATTATTTCCTGATAGTGCCTTGTCGCTTCTGAGTCAAATTGAATGTCCCGAATGTATGAGAGGACAACAGAGAGCAGATTATGCTTTGCTTTTAACGCAGGCTTTGGATAAAAACTATTTGGATAATTTGCAGTCAGACTCATTGATAATGATAGCGGTAGAATATTATAAACAGGAAGGTGATAAATTGAAGGCAGGGAAGGCTTACTTTTATTATGGAAAAGTGATGTTGTTAAAGGAGCGCTTCTCAGATGCTATGCAGGCTTATCTGGAAGCATCGAGTCTCTTGGAAGAAACTAGGGATTATAAAGTACAAGGGATGGTCTGGGAATATATAGGGTATTTGAACTCGGTTCAAGGATTGTATGAAAATTCTATAGACAATTTTAAACATTCTATCAGGTACTATGAACTGGCGAGTGACAGACGTCGTATTTTATATGGTTATAGGAATATGGCAAGAGGCTATTTTTCGGTACATCATAATGATAGTGCAGGTTGGTATGCTGAAAAAGGGCTTGTGTTGAGTGACACTGTTAGTGGTATGAAGGCATCTTTTCTACATTTATTAGGACTTATTGCCAATAATGAAAAACGATATCCACAAGCAATAGAGTATTTTTCAAATGCAATGGAAGTTTGTGATAATTTAAATGATAAATATCGTTATAGTTTGTCTTTGGGACGTGTTTATTCTGAAGTAGGTCAAAAGAAAAAAGCTGAAGATTGTTTTGTTTCTTGTATCAATGCAACTAATATTTTTGTGTCTTCGGGTGCATATTACTATTTGGCTGATATGCATAAAAAAGATGGTAATTATTTGAAAGCGTTTTTGTATAAAGAGAAGTCTGATTCATTATTAGAGGTGACTCGTAATGCTGAACTGCAAAAGCAGTTGTTGGATTTGCAGAATAAGTATGAAAATGATAAGCTTATTTTGGAAAATAAACAGATAAGGCTGGAAAATGAGAAACAGACTTATTTTTATTTGTATTCATATTAGGGTTGGGCATCATCGCTTTCTTTCTGGTTAGGAAAAGGTATCGAACAAAATTGTTGCGTAATGTCGAGATTATTGGAAATAATAATGCAATTATTAATAGATATGCTTGTAGAATTGCAGAATTGGAGAATGTGAGCTTACAAGAACGTCAGGCTAAAAAAGAGGAAATAGGAATCCTGAATAGAAAAATCCTTTGTTTAATAGCAGAAAATAAGCGAGTATGTGAGAATTCGAGTGTTGACGCCTTGTTTGTATTAGAGGAATTGAAGCAAGGAAATTTGATTATTAGTAATATGACTATTGCTGAACGGCAACATATATTTGACTTTCTGGATTTGGTTCATGCGAATTTTATTACTCGACTTAAACAAGAGTTTGATTTAACAAAAAATGAATTATTGTTGGCTGCGTTGCTGAAAGTGGGATTCTCTAACAAGCAATTAATGATTGTTTTTGATTGTGAAATGAAATCCATATATAAAAACAGACAAAGACTAAAAGCAGATTTAGGACTTACTAAGAATGATTCTTTAGAGCAAATGATAATGATGTATTGAGAAAAAAACGTTTTTTTGTCCTATATGTTTCTTTGTAGTGTGTTGATATATAATTTATTACCTACCCTATTTTTGTCCGCATAGTTATTGCTGAATTATTGTTGAATAGTCCCTAATTTTGTATAAATAAAAAATGAAAGACTATGAAACTGAAAATTATCTTATCTGTATTGTTGTTATTTTCTTTATTAAAGGTCGATGCTAATCCTTTGGTCGACATAAGTATTGCTTCTGGAAAAGAAGAAGTCTTTTTGCATTCAAATGATATTCCTTTTGAAATTCTGACTACGGGAAAAGAAGATGGAAGCCGTTCCGTTATACCATTAGTGCCATTTGTTGTATTCGTTGAAGATTCTAATTATTCCGTGGAATTGGATTTTATGGAAGGAATCGGGGTAGTGGAAATTGCCATTTCCCAAAATGGTTCTGTGATTTATTCTTCTTCCGAGAATATTCTATCTCCCCTTCGGAAATATTTGCAACTTCCTTTCGGAGTATCAGGGGAGTATTGTATAGAAATTAAAGGAGATAATGGGGCATATGCATATGGCTGTTTTGAATTATGATATATTGTTAACTAAAAAATGTAATGCTTATGAAAAAGATTAGTTTATTGTTGGTAGGAGTGTTAGCTCTATTTTCTTGTGAGCAAGAGGAATTGGATAACTTTGTGGAAAGTAGTGGTGTGGGGCAGGTGATGACAAGGGCGATAGGTTCTAGTGCGGATTTTGATCCGATAAGTGAGCTTGCCGAAATTCCAGTGAATATTTTGAATATTGGAAACTCTAAACAAAAGTATCTTACTTGTAAAGAGAAAGGTACTGAAATTTGTTTAACAGATAAAGATGATGGATCTTTGAGGCAGAGATGGTATCTGAAGTATGGAAGAACTATTGTTGTTGCTGGGGGAAATAATAGAGTGACATCCGATACATATGGAGTTGTTACTCCTAATAACTATTTATCTTCAGAAATACCTGATAATCTTCGTTTGAGTTATTGGAATAAATCAACTTTTGATTCACCTTTGGCTGGACCTGGCTTAAGCTTTAATTGTTTGGCTGATGCTAATTGTATGATATATACGATGTATGGAAACTTTAATACTGGTTTGTCTTCTTATTATTTGCAATCAGAATCTTCAACGTCTTCCTCTGTAAAGTTTAAAACGAATAATTCCTCAAGCCTCGCTTTATGGGAAATAGTTCCTGTTGGTGAATATGAACTTGTTGGTTTAGAGTATGTACGGACTACGGTTGACAGCTTTGAACCTACAGAAGTGATTTGTGACCATGATGAATATACAAATGAACATTTAAGCGTTGATACATGGAACTATTCTTTATCTACAAGCTATACAGAAAAATCTGATTTTTCAAAAACAGAAGGAGTAAGTGTCACTATTTCAGGAGGATTGAACGTGGGTATACCTAATGTGGTAGGAGATGATTCTTCGCTTGGAGTAAATGTTTCTGTACAGCAGCAGACAAATAAATCTTGGACTTATGGTACAAGTGATAGTAAAACGGTAACAAAAACGAGAACTGGACAAATCCCGATTCAACCAGGTGAAACTGTAAAACTTGATGCGGTGTTAGTCATGTACAAAGGTAGTTTGACTTACGTTGCTACATTAAGGAAAATAGGGGATACTAAAACGTTTAGAGTTAAAGGAAAATGGAGTGGAGACTGCTTTTCTTCTTTTGAAGCTAGAACATATAATCCAACAACAGGGAAATTGGTAGGAGAATATGTTTTAGAATAATGTGATTGTCTAAATTATGGTTGTTTATAAATGTTAAATAAATATTGGGGCGTGCAGTATTTAGATTAATCTTTCATTTAATCTTAAAAACAATGAAAAAACGAGGAGAGTGCTATATTACTCAATTCTTTTATCTAAATTTGCAAACTCTAATATTTATAGGAAAGATGAAACAATTAAAATTCTTGATGGTTGCCTTGACATTGTTGATGGGCATTGCGTTTACTTCGTGTCTGAATTCAGATGACGGAGAGTATGATGACATTTATGGCATGGTTTTAGTGAATAACTATATGGGATTACTCTCTTTTGAAGATGCTGCGGGTAACACTTATCAACCTACATCGGCTTCTGTTACTCAATTTGAGGCAAATTCGAGTTTGAAGATTTCAGATTCTCGAATGGGAATCATCTTAGGAAAGAGCATAGAACCTGAGACGAATGAAAAATCTAAAACTACCAACTTCACTTTGAAGAATTTTCAGCCTATTTCTTTTGCAAACGCTGTCGTATCAATGACAGCAGAAAGCTTGGTTGTTGATGCGCCGGAAACAGCACCGGTGATAACTTTGAAATTGGAAAATGGGTCAGTTCAGCCATTTTTGTATAACAAGGATATACTTGTAACTCCTATAGCTTGGAGACTGCAAAATGACAACGATAAGTTTAAGATGCATAAATTTGCTTTAGCTTGTGTACTGGATGAAATTGAAGCAGGGGCCACAGACCTTGTTTTCTATCTACGTCATGATAAGGGTGCTGATGATAAGACAGATGTTTATTATTCTAATTGGTATGGGTATGATATAAAAAATGCTTTAGAAAGGTTTAAAGAAAAAGCAGGAAATCTTCCTACTAAATTAGTTATTAAGTCGCATGAAAGTGGAAATAATAGCAATACAGAAATACCGGAAAACTATACGGAATATACTGTAGAATACAAAATTGCGTCTACTAATCAATAAATTGATATTGAATTACAAAGATTTATTTCATATAGCAATACTACTGATTTCCTCTCCGGCTCGTGCCTGGGAGGAAATTAGTTTAGAGGATAGGCGAAAAGTATTTACTGCTTTTGTCTATCCTATGATTGGTTTATGCGGGTTGTCCGTTTTCATCGGCTCTTTGATGAAGATGGGATGGGACGGGCCGCAAAGCTTTCAATATGCCATGACACAATGCTGTGCGGTGGCTGTATCCTTGTTTGGAGGATATTTTTTGGCAGCCTATCTCATCAATGGGTTGCGTGTCCGCATGTTTATGCTGGACAGTGATATTCCTTTGGCGCAACAGTTTGCAGGTTATGCACTGGTAGTGGTGTTCATGCTGAGGATTGTTATCGGCATATTGCCTGATTTCGGCATTATGGCTCTGTTGCTCCAATTCTATATCGTGTATGTTGTGTGGGAAGGAAGCAAAAAGGTGATGCAGATAGCGGAAAAAGACCGTTTGCGTTTCACCATTCTTTCTTCTATTTTGTTAATAGCTTGTCCGGTGGCCATTGAATGGATATTCAATAAGCTGACGGTAGTGCTAAACTGATAAATGTTATGAAACAAGCTCCTGTAAATATAAAGAATAAGCGTGCTACGTTCGATTACGAACTGACGGACACCTATACGGCCGGCATTGTGCTTACGGGCACAGAAATCAAGTCCATCCGGTTGGGGAAAGCAAGCTTAGTCGATACGTTCTGTTACTTTGCCAACGGCGAATTGTGGGTGAAGAACATGCATGTGGCCGAATACTTCTATGGTTCGTACAACAACCACAATGCACGCAGGGAGCGCAAGCTTTTGTTGAATAAGAAGGAACTTGAAAAACTGATGCGCGGCACGAAAGATCCGGGTTTCACCATTGTTCCCGTGCGCTTGTTTATCAATGAAAAAGGGCTGGCCAAACTTGTGGTGGCACTTGCCAAAGGTAAGAAGCAATATGATAAGCGCGAATCACTGAAGGAAAAAGATGACAAACGCGATATGGCGCGTATGTTTAAAAGATAATATGAGTAAACTTGGTAGTTTGGTGCGTGAGCGCATCCTTATTTTGGATGGTGCAATGGGCACCATGATACAGCAATACAACTTGACAGAGGGAGATTTTCGGGGTGAACGCTTCTCGCAGATTCCCGGACAGATGAAAGGTAACAATGACTTGCTTTGTCTGACACGCCCCGATGTGATACAAGACATTCACCGCAAGTATCTGGCGGCAGGTGCAGATATTATCGAAACAAATACATTCAGTTCCACCCGCGTCAGTATGGCCGATTATCATGTGCAGGACTATGTGCGTGAGATGAATCTTGCCGCAGTGCGCCTGGCACGCAAAGTGGCAGATGAGTTTACTTCTCTTACTCCCGACAAACCCCGTTTTGTGGCAGGCTCCGTAGGACCGACGAACAAGACCTGCTCCATGAGTCCCGATGTGAACAATCCGGCCTTTCGTGCCTTGAGCTACGATGAACTGGCCGATGCCTACCGTGAGCAGATGGAAGCATTGCTCGAAGGTGGTGTGGATGCTTTGCTGATAGAAACCATTTTTGATACGCTGAATGCCAAGGCTGCTATTTTTGCCGCCGGGCAGGCGATGGAAACTGTAGGAGTTCATGTACCCTTGATGCTCTCTGTGACTGTTTCTGATATTGGAGGGCGTACTCTGTCGGGACAAACTTTGGATGCTTTTCTCGCCTCCGTGCAACATGCCGATATTTTTTCAGTTGGGTTGAACTGCTCCTTTGGCGCCCGCCAGCTGAAACCTTTCCTGGAGCAGCTTGCTGTCCGTGCACCTTATTATATCAGTGCTTATCCCAACGCCGGACTGCCCAACAGTTTGGGCACATACGACCAGACTCCTGCCGATATGGCACATGAAGTAAAAGAGTATATCCATGAGGGATTGGTGAATATTATCGGTGGTTGTTGCGGAACGACAGATGCCTACATTGCCGAGTACTCCTCGCTGATTGCCGGTGCAACGCCCCATCAGCCGGTTCCCAGACCGGAAAATCTTTGGCTCTCCGGGCTTGAACTTCTGGAAGTGAAGCCGGAAAACAACTTCGTGAATGTGGGTGAACGCTGCAATGTGGCAGGTTCGCGCAAATTCCTGCGTCTGATTAATGAAAAGAAATACGACGAGGCGCTCAGCATCGCTCGCCGGCAGGTGGAAGACGGTGCGCAGGTCATCGACATCAATATGGATGACGGACTGCTGGATGCCCGGACAGAGATGACGACTTTCCTCCATCTGATAGCTTCGGAACCGGAGATTGCCCGTGTTCCCGTCATGATAGACTCCTCTAAGTGGGAAGTGATTGTGGCCGGATTGAAATGCTTGCAAGGCAAGTCCATCGTCAACTCCATCTCCTTGAAGGAGGGGGAAGATAAATTCCTGGAGCATGCGCGTACCATCAAGCAATATGGTGCGGCGACCGTGGTGATGGCTTTTGATGAAAAAGGGCAGGCAGACACGTACGAACGTAAGATTGAGGTCTGCGAACGGGCATACCGTCTTTTGGTGGACAAGATAGGTTTCAATCCCCATGATATAATTTTCGACCCGAATGTACTTGCCGTGGCAACCGGTATGGACGAGCACAACAATTATGCTGTAGACTTTATCCGTGCCACCGGATGGATACGCAAGAATCTGCCCGGTGCGCATGTCAGTGGAGGAGTGAGTAACCTTTCCTTCTCTTTCCGCGGCAATAATTACATTCGCGAGGCGATGCATGCCGTATTCCTTTACTATGCCATCCGCGAGGGCATGGATATGGGTATCGTCAATCCGGCTACCTCCGTTCTTTACACCGATATTCCCGCTGATATATTGGAGCGCATAGAGGATGTGGTCTTGAACCGTCGTCCCGATGCTGCTGAGCGCCTGATAGAAACTGCCGAACGCTTGAAAGCGGAAGCAGAGGCGGCAAAAACTTCCGGAGGAGAGCGGCAGGCTGCCGCCCATTCCCAACTTGCCTGGAGAGAGGAGACTTCTGTGGAAGAGCGGTTGAAGTACGCCTTGACAAAGGGTATCGGCGATTATCTGGAAGAAGACCTTGCCGAAGCGCTGAAGCTGTATCCCAAGGCTGTTTCCATCATTGAAGGTCCGTTGATGGCAGGCATGAATCATGTCGGCGACTTGTTTGGGGCAGGCAAGATGTTCCTGCCGCAAGTAGTGAAGACGGCGCGCACCATGAAGAGGGCGGTTGCCATCCTCCAGCCCGTAATCGAGTCGGAGAAAGAAGAAGGTGCGACTGCTGCCGGGAAGGTACTACTGGCTACGGTGAAAGGTGATGTGCACGACATTGGCAAGAATATAGTCTCGGTAGTAATGGCATGCAACGGCTACGAAATAATAGACCTTGGCGTCATGGTGCCTGCCGAAACCATTGTACAGCATGCCATAGAGGAAAAGGTAGACATGATAGGATTGAGTGGCTTGATAACCCCTTCGCTGGATGAAATGGTGCATGTAGCCATTGAGCTGGAAAAGGCAGGTCTGGACGTTCCTCTGCTGATAGGTGGTGCCACGACTTCACCGCTTCACACAGCTCTGAAAATTGCTCCGGTCTATCATGCTCCCGTAATCCATCTGAAGGACGCTTCACAGAATGCTACAGTAGCAGCCAAGCTGATGAATCCTAAGACAAAGGAGGAGCTGGAAGAAGAACTGCATGAGAAGTATCGGCAGTTGTGCGAAAAGAACCGGGAGAAACAAGTGACAACCGTTTCCCTGGAAGAAGCGAGAAAGAACAAACTGAATCTGTTTTAAATAGGAAGGAAAATAAGGATTAGGGATTAATCCTTAATCCCTATTTTTTTATCTTCTTCTTGTATTGCTCGAAGCGTGACGTAATATCCCTTACGAAGTTATAAGTTTCAATGCCACGGAAATAGCCGTTTTTGCAGACGGGGTCGGTGAAGTATTCCTCATTGCTTTTTAGCAGAATGAAGTTTTCTACATTATCACGCCAGACATATTTGTTTTTGCCGTATTTTTCGGCCAGTGCCATGGCATCCAGCACATGGCCGATACCGGAATTATAAGATGCCAGCACAAAGTTGATGCGTTCTTCCTGGGGTATCTTGGAAAAACTTTTGGCTGTGGCGCCTATGTATTTCACGGCAGCCTTTATACTCTCTTCAGGGTTCTGTTCCTTTCCTTCGGGTAGCCCCATAGCCCTGGCTGTGACAGGCATCAGTTGCATCAGCCCCCTGGCACCGGCCCAGGATACGGCGGTGGAGTCGAAGTTGGACTCAGTATATGCCAGAGACGCCAGCAGGCGCCAGTCCCAGTCTATCTTGGGAGCATATTTCTTGAACAAATCATCGTAATGGGAAATTTTTCCTTCGCGCAGGGAGAGGATAGGAGAGTGGGGAATGGCCTTGCCGATTTCAAAATATCGTTTCATACTTGCCGTATAGGCAGGTGAAGTCATATTCTCCTCGTGCCATTTGTTGGCGGCGGCTGCCAGTTGCGGACAGTCTTTCCGGACTGCCCACGATGCACGCTGGTCAAAGCTGATGGAGAGTCCGATATTCAGGTTGGGGTAATAGGTCGTATTAAGCTGTGCCACATCATTGTCTGCTACGGTATAGGGGATTTTCCCTTGTGCCACTTGGGTGATGAGGTCTTCTGCACTGATACTGTCGTTGGTCACTTTATGGATGTGGATACCTCCTCCGAGCTCTTCGTCCAGATTGACCAGCCGTTCATAATATTTTCCGGGCTTCACATATACATCTTTCCCGATGAGTTCCGTTACGTCTTTCAGTGGTTTGGTGCGTCCGCCGTTACGTTGCACGATGACTTGGTGCGTGATGACCTCTTCGCCGCAATAAAGCAGGCTGTCTTTCCATTCCTTGGTGATGGGAAGGTTGTAGGCTATGAGGTCTCCCTTGCCTGCCAGCAACTTCTCTATGAGTTCGTGCACATTCCGGGCTACCTCTATTCTCAGCTTCACTCCCAGGCTCTTGGCAAACTGTTCGCTCAGCTCATACTGGAATCCCATGTCCTGGCCACGGTAGATGAAGTAGGAAGTGGAACTGTACAGTGTCAATACGACCAGTTCTCCGCTGTCCTTTATCTGTTGCAGGTCATCCGCTTCTTCTTTTTCGGCAGGATGTCCTCCACGGCATCCTGCGATGCAGCACAACAACAACAGCAAGATAATTGGGACGGGAGAATTGATAATGGATGATTTATGTCTGGCGAAAGAAAACAGGCTGTTCATATCTCATAGGGTTTAGTGCGTTCTTAATCCTCCATTATCAATTCTCCATTACAAATTAACTCCCCAAGTGCTTCTTGATGTACATGGTCAATATATCAATGGCCACCTGGTTGTTTCCGCCTTCCGGCACAATGAGGTCGGCGTATCGTTTGCAGGGCTCTATGAATTGCTGGTGCATGGGTTTTAGTATGCGTGTATAGCGCTCCATGACGGCTTCGGCCGTGCGTCCGCGTTCCACCACGTCACGCTGGATTACACGAATTAGGCGTTCGTCGGGGTCAGCGTCTACAAATATCTTGAGGTCCATCATGCTTCGCAGCTTCTTGTCGCACAAGGCAAGGATACCTTCTATGATGATGACTTCCCGGGGCTCGATATGGATGGTTTCGGGCTGCCGGGTACACGTCAGGTATGAGTAGGTGGGCTGTTCTATGCTTCTTCCTTCGCGCAGCATGGCGACATGCCTGGAAAGAAGGCTCCACTCGAAAGCGTCGGGATGGTCGAAGTTGATGTTCTGCCGTTCTTCCACGGGCACATGGCTGCTGTCCTTGTAGTAAGAGTCTTGTGGCAACAATACCACTTCACCAGCCGGTAGGCTTTCGATAATTTTACGTACGACGGTGGTCTTTCCCGAGCCGGTTCCGCCTGCAATTCCTATTATTAACATCCGTTTAAGTGTATATTTGAAACAAAACCAGTATTTTTGCAGTTGTTAAAACAGCCGCTTAGGCTGACAAATATAGTGATAAATCATTTAAATGGCAAAGTTATGGTAAAGCACATTGTATTATTTAAGTTAAAAGATGAGGCACCGGCTGACGAAAAGTTGGCTGCGATGAACAGTTTCAAGGCAGCTATCGAAGCGCTTCCGGCTAAAATATCCGTTATCCGCAAGATTGAAGTCGGATTGAACATCAATCCTGCCGAGGCTTGGAGCATCGCTCTTTACAGTGAGTTCGATACGTTGGATGACGTGAAATACTATGCTACCCATCCCGACCATGTAGCTGCCGGCAAGCTTATCGCTGCTGTGAAAGAGAGCCGTGCCTGCGTGGACTACGAGATAATTGAAAATTAAAAATTAAATCAGAGAACATGAAGAAATTACTGTTCCCTTTCGTTCTGTTGCTCTTCGCTGTGGCGGTGCAGGCACAGATACAAGACCCCGTCAAGTTCAATTCCGAACTGAAGATTTTGGCTGCCGATGAAGCGGAGGTCGTTTTTACGGCTGCTATTGACAAGGGCTGGCATGTCTATTCCACCGACTTGGGCGATGGAGGGCCTATCTCGGCGACTTTCAATGTGGAGAAAATATTCGGAGCGGAAGTGGTTGGCAAACTGAAGCCCGTAGGCAAGGAAATCTCTACTTTCGATAAGTTGTTCGAAATGAAGGTGCGCTATTTTGAAAATACGGCCCAATTTGTGCAGAAGCTAAAATTGACGGGTGGTGCCTATCAGCTGGAAGGATATCTGGAGTATGGCGCTTGCAACGATGAAAATTGTCTGCCGCCCACACAAGTGCCTTTCCAATTCTCCGGTAAGGTAGAAGGGGCTGCCAAAGAAGCTGCTGCCGCTACGGCTGAAATGAAAGCCGAAACACAGTCCGCAGAGCAGGAGACTGCCGCCGATACGGTTTCTGTGGCTGCTATTGGCGGTGCGGACGGGCCGACGGAAATCAATGTGACGGACAAGGTGGACCTCTGGAAGCCGGTCATCAATGAATTGCAATCTTTGGGCGAAACTACTTCGCAGGAGGATATGTCCTGGATTTATATCTTTATTACCGGATTTGCCGGCGGACTGTTAGCGCTCTTCACCCCTTGTGTATGGCCCATCATCCCGATGACTGTCAGCTTCTTCTTGAAGCGTAGCAAGGATAAGAAGAAAGGCATCCGTGATGCATGGACGTATGGTGCTTCCATCGTAGTGATTTATGTGACGCTCGGACTGGCCATTACGCTGATTTTCGGAGCCAGCGCACTGAACGCACTCTCTACGAATGCAGTATTCAATATCCTTTTCTGCCTGATGCTGGTGGTGTTTGCGGCTTCCTTCTTCGGAGCGTTCGAGATAACGTTGCCCTCCAAGTGGAGTACGGCTGTAGACAGCAAGGCCGAGGCGACAAGCGGTTTGCTCAGCATCTTCCTGATGGCATTTACCTTGTCGCTGGTATCTTTCTCCTGCACGGGACCCATTATCGGATTCCTGCTGGTGCAGGTTTCCACGACGGGCAGCGTGGTGGCTCCCGCCATCGGCATGCTGGGCTTTGCCATAGCTTTGGCATTGCCTTTCACGCTGTTTGCCCTGTTCCCGTCCTGGCTGAAGTCCATGCCCAAGTCCGGTGGATGGATGAACATCATCAAGGTGACGCTCGGCTTCCTGGAGCTGGCCTTTGCCCTGAAATTCCTTTCGGTGGCCGATTTGGCTTACGGCTGGCGCATCCTCGACCGTGAAACGTTCCTTGCTTTGTGGATTGTACTTTTTGCACTGCTTGGTTTCTACTTGTTGGGCAAAATCAAGTTCCCGCACGATGATGACGATACGAAGGTCAGCGTGCCCCGTTTCTTCATGGCGTTGGCCTCGCTGGCGTTTGCGGTGTATATGGTTCCCGGTTTGTGGGGAGCGCCGTTGAAGGCGGTCAGTGCCTTTGCGCCGCCCATGCAGACGCAGGATTTCAACCTTTACAATAATGAGGTGCATGCCAGGTTCGACGATTACGACCTCGGTATGGAGTATGCCCGCCAGCATGGCAAGCCCGTGATGCTCGACTTCACCGGCTACGGCTGCGTGAACTGTCGTAAGATGGAGCTTGCCGTATGGACCAACCCGAAGGTGAGCGACATCATCAACAACGACTATGTGCTTATCACGCTCTACGTGGACAACAAGACCCCGCTTCCTTCTCCCGTGAAGATTGTGGAGAACGGCACGGAACGCACGCTGCGCACCGTAGGCGACAAATGGAGCTATCTGCAGCGTGTCAAGTTCGGCGCCAATGCGCAGCCCTTCTACGTGCTGATTGACAACGAAGGCAAGCCGCTCAACAAGTCCTACTCCTACGACGAGGATATACCTAAGTATATCGAGTTCCTGCAGACCGGACTGGAGAATTATAAGAAAGAGAAATAAATAGAACTGGAAAAAGGATGCTTGTAAAAAGGCATCCTTTTTTCACTAAATCCCCTTTTTGTATGAAACACATTATAGACATTGATGCTTGGGAACGCCGGGATAACTACGGCTTTTTCCGCAATTTTGTAAATTCCTGGTATTCCGTCACCACAGAGATTGACTGCACGGAAGCCAGTGCTGCAGCCCGGGCTGCAAAGCGCTCCTTTTTCCTTTATTATCTGTATGCTGTGGTGCGTTCGGCCAATGAAGTCGATGAACTCCGTTACCGTACCGACAAGGAAGGCCGGGTTGTTTTTCACGACCGGGTGGACATCATTTCTCCGATAGCCGTTCCTGGGAAAACATTCTATACCGTGCGCATTCCCTATTACGAAGACTTTGAACGTTTCTATGCCGAAGCCTACGCCTTGATAACAAACATGCCCGAGGACGGTGACCCTTATGGAGCCGAAAAGATTCTTGCCGAGCAAGGCGATTACGATGTGGTCCATCTGAGTGCGGTTCCCAAAATGTATTTCACCTCGATAACCTATACACTTGCCGAAGCAGGCAACGGTTGCAGTTATCCGTTGATGACTGCCGGCAAGGCTGTATCCCGCGAAGGTCGTCTGGTATTTCCTCTTTCCATCTATGTGAACCATGCTTTTGTCGACGGTTCTCATTTGACCTCCTTCTTCGGAAAGGTGGAGGAGTATTTGAAAGAGATTTCACATAAATGAATCACCCCAAATAAATAATCTATGAAACGCTTATAAGGGTGTTTTTTCATGCTACAAATATATATGATGCCATACATATATGGCAACTTTGAGTTGTTTTTTGTATCTCGGTTTCTGTTTTTTAAGTATCATTGAAAAATCGGAAATGTGCAGACAAGATTTGTAGTATTACAGAATTGTTACAGAATTTATCCTTACCTTTGACACTTTAACAGAATAAGCGTATGGTAAGTAATATATCTTCATGCACGAAAGTACTTGTTTTGCCGATAGTTCTATGGGTTGTTTCGTCTTTTTCCCTGCGGGCGCAGGAGAAGGATTTTGCCACTTGGGCGAATGCCGGTTTCGAATATAAGTTGAAGCCAGCATTTACTGTTTCCGGTGGGCTGGAGTGGCGTACAAAGGATGATTTGGGAAAGACAGACCGGTGGGGGCTGAAGGTGGGGGGAAGCTATAAGCTGTTGCCTTTCCTGAAGCTTGGAGCTGGGTATGAGACGCATTACCGCAATCGGGGGGCAGATGGCTGGAAGTTCCGGCACCGCTACCGTTTGGAAGGCACTCTGTCTGCCCGTGTGCAAAGGGTGAAACTGTCCTTGCGTGAGCGCTTTCAGCATACGTTCGATGGGCATAGAGATGAGTTCCGCTTGCGCTCGCGTGCGAAGTTTGCCTATGACATTCCGAAGTGCAAGCTGGAACCGTATGCTTCGGCCGAGATGTATAATGGTTTGAATAAGACAGAGCACTTCGGAGTAAAGCGGATGCGCTATCGTGGGGGTATTACGTTGCCCTTGTCCGAGCGCTGGGAGGCGGACATCTTCTATTGCAGGCAATGGGAGAAGGATAAGCGGAAGGATATAGTAGGGGTGGAGTGTGTTTATAGCTTTTGAGGGGAGATGAGGGCTGAAAGCCTTTTTTTACTTTTTGTTCTTCCGGTACTCCTTTTTCAGATAAAAGTTGAATCCGGCATATATTTGGAGGGTGCCGAACCCGTTGTTCAGGGAGAAACTGTTTTTGTAGTAGTCGTATGTCCGTCCTACGAATGAGGTACCCACGAAGTATTTGCTGTTGTTGTATACCACACCTGCACGCAGAATGAAGTCGATATTGAAATTCTTGTACCAGTCGTCCGCTTCCCGCTCTTCTGTCTTCTCTATGCGTGATGTCTTGTAGGCGACAGCCGGATTGAACGACAGGCATGCGAGGCAGTTGCGGGCAAACACCCAATTGTAGGCATAGCCGGCGTTGAGGCTGATGTTCGTGTATTTGATATGTTTCACCTTCATACCCGGGTTCATGGTTTCCTGAATGATTTCGGGCAGCTTGGTATAGTCGAAGTTCAGATTGTGGGTGGATACGGAGAATCCGGCAATGAAAGAACCTGCATTGCAGCGCTGGTTGGTGGACTGGCTGAAGGCGGCTGGATAGGAGAAACGTCGATTGTTGAAAATGTAATACAGATTTAATCCCTTCATCTTTACTTTCAATCCGTTGAAGTCTTCGGAATAATTGGAGGGAATCTCGTCGGAAAAGCCGGATACCTTGTGTATCTTATAGTCGTTTCCGGTGCTGCGATAGAAAATGTCGACTCCCAGTTTGGAACTGTAAAGACTGAGATCAAACTCCGTACCGCGCTTTTTCTTGCTTTTCTTTCCGTAGAGCCAGTCCGTATCGACAGCCCATCCCAGGAATATCCAACGCCATCCGAAGTAAGCGCCTATCTTGTTGTGAGGGTTGGGCGAGAAACGGAGCCGCTGGTCGTCATTGCCCACGGAGTAATACTCGTAATTGGTGAAATGGTCGAGCATCAGGGCGTAATTGTATCGGTTGGGACTGATATAGGTAGTGTCGAAGTCGCTGAAGTTGAGGAATTTCTTCAATGCTTTTCCGAAGGTGTTTTTATATACGATGCTGTCGCATGCGACAGAACCGTTCTCCTTGTTTTGCGCAAACAATGAGAATGTAAATAATATCCATAAGCAGAAAAAGGCCCCTCTTTGCATCTTGTTGTTCTCTCTCATTTATACAAAGCTAAATAAAATAACCGGTTTTTGAACAGTATCCCGCTAATTTTTCTCTGAAAAAGGCATCAATAATTTGTAGTTCTCAATCGGAATGACTAATATTGAACGTCTTATTGAGAGACTTTATGAATCAAAACCAGATAAAGAAGAATACGATATGAAGAAGATTATCAATCCGTGGAAAGATATGGAGGGCTACAACTGTTTCGGTTGCTCTCCCGACAATGAAGCCGGTGTGAGAATGGAGTTTTATGAGGACGGTGACGAGGTGGTGAGCATCTGGAAGCCGCGTCCGGAGTATCAAGGGTGGCTGAATACGTTGCATGGAGGCATCCAGTCCGTATTGCTGGATGAAATCTGCGGCTGGGTCGTGTTCCGCAAGCTGCAGACCGGCGGGGTGACATCGAAAATGGAAACCCGCTTCCGCAAATCCATATCGACCAACGACACGCATGTGGTGCTGCGGGCTTCGCTTCGCGAGCAGAAGCGGAATATTGCTATCATAGAAGCACGCCTGTATAATAGCATGGGCGAACTTTGCACAGAAGCCACTTGCACCTACTTTACCTTTCCGAAGGAGAAGGCGGAAGCGGAAATGCATTTCCATAGCTGCGAAGTAGAGCAGGAGGAAATATTGCCGTTGATTTAATTGTTTCACCACAGATTACACAGATTTGCATAGATTGGAATAAAAATAATCTGTGCAAATCTGTGTAATCTGTGGTGAACTAAGATGAATTTGAAAGAAAAAATAAACTTTTTGTGATAAATCTTTTGGAGTTTCAAACTTTTAGTTTACTTTTGTCGCATTAAAATCCAAAAAATATGAAGAATATCGTTGCACATCATCACCATCATCATCCTAACGAATAACTCGGTGGGCGTATGAGTGTATATGTACAACAGATGACATAACAGACGAGGCTTGCCGAATATTGGTAAGCCTCGTTTTGTTTTCTGTCATCTCATTCAAAATAGTAAATAGTAAATCGTAAAATAGTAAATAACCTTATGTTAAGAATTGCAGTACAAGCTAAGGGTCGTCTGTATGACGAGACCATGTCGTTTTTGGGAGAATCGGATATAAAGTTGAGTGCCATGAAGCGCTCGTTGTTGGTGCAGTCGTCAAACTTTCCTCTTGAAGTGTTGTTTCTGAGGGATGACGACATTCCGCAGTCTGTGGCTACCGGAGTGGCTGATATAGGAATTGTGGGTGAGAATGAATTTGTTGAGAAGAATGAGGATGCAGAGATAATCAAGCGTCTGGGATTCAGCAAATGCCGTCTGTCTCTTGCCATGCCGAAGGATATTGAGTATCCGGGGGTGAAGTGGTTTCACGGAAAGAAGATTGCGACATCTTATCCGGGTATCCTTTCCGGCTTTTTGAAAGAGAATGGGGTGAATGCGGAGATACACGTCATTACGGGGTCGGTAGAAGTGGCGCCGGGCATCGGTCTGGCAGATGCCATTTTCGATATTGTAAGTTCCGGTTCTACGCTGGTGAGCAACCGCCTGAAGGAAGTGGAGGTTGTGATGAAGTCCGAAGCCCTGCTGATTGGTAACAGGAACCTGAGCGAGGAAAAGCAAGGGATATTGAGGGAGCTGTTGTTCCGTATGGATGCCGTGAAGACAGCCGAAGATAAGAAATATGTGCTGATGAATGCCCCGAAAGAGAAACTGGATGAGATTGTCTCTGTACTTCCGGGCATGAAGAGCCCCACGGTAATGCCTTTGGCACAAGAAGGCTGGTGCTCGGTACATACGGTACTCGACGAGAAGTGTTTCTGGGAGATTATCGGAAAGCTGAAAGCGCTGGGGGCAGAAGGCATTCTGGTGCTGCCGATTGAGAAAATGATAATTTAAAGCCTCGAGGATGTGTCAAAAGTATATAAACGCTTTCTTTATGTTACGACATTAGGTACGAATTACGCGAAATAGCGCGGAATCGGTAAAATAAATCCGTGAAATCCGCGTAATCAGCGCCTAAAAGAAAGTCTTCAGAGAGTTTTGACACACCTCCAATAATATCATGGTTTATGCATAAATCTTTAAAAACATGTCATTATGATATTGATTAGTAATCCCGATAAATCCCAGTGGCAAGAGATTCTGAAACGTCCGGTGATGAATACGGAGAATCTGTTTGATACGGTGCGGAGTGTTATTGACCGTGTGAAGGAGGAGGGAGACCCTGCTGTGCTGGATTATGAAGAAAAGTTTGATAAAGTGGTGTTGGCCTCGCTGGCAGTGTCGGAAGAGGAACAGCAGGAAGCGGAAAACCTGGTGAGTGAAGACTTGAAAGCAGCTATTCGCCTGGCAAAGCAGAACATCGAGACTTTCCACGCCGCACAACGCTTTGAGGGCAAGAAAGTGCAGACTCAGCCGGGGGTGACCTGCTGGCAGAAAGCGGTTGCCATAGAAAAGGTGGGATTGTATATCCCCGGAGGAACGGCTCCGCTGTTTTCTACGGTACTGATGCTGGCCGTTCCCGCCAGGATTGCCGGATGCAAGGAGATTGTTCTCTGCACCCCTCCGGGACGTGACGGAAAGGTACATCCCGCTGTGCTGTTTGCCGCAAAAGTGGCAGGTGTCAACCGGATTTTCAAAGCTGGCGGCATACAAGCCATTGCCGCTATGGCATACGGAACGGAAAGTGTGCCTAAGGTTTACAAGATATTCGGTCCGGGAAATCAGTATGTCACGGCTGCCAAACAGCTTGTGAGCTTGCGTGATGTGGCGATAGATATGCCGGCAGGACCTTCGGAAGTAGAAGTTTTGGCTGACGAAACAGCTAATCCGATTTTTGTCGCCGCCGACTTGTTGAGCCAGGCAGAACACGGAGTGGACAGTCAGGCTATATTAATTACGACCTCTGTCGAATTGCAACAAGCTGTAAAGGTGGAAGTGGAACGCCAACTGGCCTTACTGCCACGTAAAGAGATTGCCGAAAAGTCTCTTGCCAATAGCAAACTGATTGTAGTGGACAGCATGACAGAAGCCATTGAATTGACCAACGCGTATGCTCCCGAACATCTTATCATAGAAACCGAGGATTATCTTTCCGTGGCAGAACGTATCGTGAATGCCGGTTCCGTATTCCTGGGTTCTCTTACTCCGGAGAGTGCGGGAGATTATGCTTCGGGCACAAACCATACCCTGCCGACAAACGGCTATGCCAAAGCATACAGCGGTGTCAGCCTCGACAGCTTTATCCGCAAGATAACTTTTCAGGAGATAAAGCCGGAAGGATTAAATATCATCGGCCCTGCCATCGAGCTGATGGCTGCCAATGAACAGCTGGATGCGCATAAGAATGCTGTGAGTGTGAGACTGGGGCAGTTGGAAAATGGAAATGGAAATTGAAAGTTGAAAATTGAGAGCTGATGGCTTAAAGTAATTTTAATCGTAAATTGTCAAATCATAAATAACATGGTGAAAACATTACAAGAACTTACCCGTCCGAATATCTGGCGTCTGAAGCCTTATTCTTCAGCACGTGATGAATATAATGGTGCTGCGGCATCCGTTTTTCTCGATGCAAACGAGAATCCTTATAACATGCCGCACAACCGTTATCCCGACCCCATGCAGCGGGAGTTAAAGACAGAATTGTCTAAAATTAAAAAGGTGAGTCCCGATTCCATCTTCTTAGGGAATGGCAGTGACGAAGCTATCGATTTGGTGTTCCGTGCTTTTTGTGAACCCCGTGTGGACAATGTAGTGGCTATCGACCCTACCTACGGCATGTATCAAGTCTGTGCCGACGTTAATGATGTGGAGTACCGCAAGGTGCTGCTCGATGAGGATTTCCAGTTCTCTGCCGACAAGCTTTTGGCTGCTGCGGATGAGCATACCAAACTGATTTTTATCTGCTCTCCCAACAATCCTACCGGCAATGACCTGCTCCGTAGCGAGATTGAAACGCTGATTCGCCAGTTTGATGGGTTGGTGATACTGGATGAGGCATACAATGACTTCTCCGAAGCACCTTCCTTCCTCGAAAATTTGAATCGGTATCCGAATCTCATTGTACTGCAAACCTTCTCCAAAGCATGGGGATGTGCTGCCATCCGTCTGGGCATGGCATTTGCCTCACCGGAGATTATCGGCATCCTCAGTAAGATAAAATATCCCTATAACGTGAACCAGCTGACACAGAAGCAGGCAGTGGAAATGCTTCACCGCTATTATGAAATAGAACGTTGGGTGAAGACCTTGAAAGAAGAACGGGAGAATCTGGAAGCCGAGTTCGCCGCACTGCCATGTACGGTGAAGATGTTCCCTTCCCATGCCAATTTCTTCCTGGCCCGTGTGACGGATGCCGTGAAGATTTACAATTATCTGGTAGGCAAGGGTATCATTGTCCGCAACCGTAACTCCGTGTCACTCTGCGGAAATTGCCTGCGGGTGACGGTGGGAACGAGAGGAGAGAATGAAAAATTGATTGAAGCGCTGAAGGAATATATGTAGAAGGAGTTAAAGGGAGTAAAAGGGGGGTAAAGGGATTAAAAGGGAGTTAAAGGCCGATACTGCTGTTCTATACAAGTAATGCTTATGCAAGCAAAACTACCGGCCTCTAACTCCTCTAACTCCTTCTGCCTCCTTCTAACTCCCGATAACTCCCTTTATTCCCTCAAAAAAATATCCTTTAAAATGAAGAAACTACTTTTTATAGACCGTGACGGGACTTTAGTCATTGAGCCGCCCATTGATTATCAGCTGGACTCCCTGGAGAAGCTGGAGTTCTATCCGAAAGTGATGCGCAATCTTGGCTTCATCCGCAGCAAGCTGGATTTTGATTTTGTAATGGTGACCAATCAGGATGGGCTCGGCACAACTTCCTTTCCGGAAGAGACCTTTTGGCCGGCACACAACCTGATGATGAAGACATTGGAAGGCGAAGGCATCACCTTCGACGACATCTGCATAGACCGCAGCATGCCCGACGACAATGCACCGACTCGCAAGCCGCGTACCGGAATGCTTACCAAATACCTCGATAACCCGGACTACGATTTGTCCCACAGTTTCGTCATTGGCGACCGGCCTACGGATGTGGAACTGGCAAAGAATCTGGGCTGCCGCGCCATTCTTCTGCAAGATGACACGGCGTCATTGAAACCCGTTTCCGAAGGTGGCGGTGCCGCTTGTGACGGACTTGAAGATTACTGCGCCCTCGCCACCAGGGATTGGGATAAGGTTGCCGAATTCCTCTTTGCCGGTGAGCGTACGGCGGAAGTACGTCGCACTACCAAGGAGACAGATATATACGTATCCTTGAATCTGGATGGTGACGGGCATTGTGACATCGCGACCGGACTGGGCTTCTTCGACCACATGTTGGAACAGATAGGCAAGCACGGCGGCATGGACCTCACCATCCGTGTGAAAGGTGACCTTGAAGTGGACGAGCATCACACCATCGAAGATACCGCCCTTGCTCTGGGCGACTGCCTTTATCAGGCCTTAGGAAGCAAGCGGGGCATTGAACGCTATGGCTATGCCCTTCCTATGGACGATTGTCTTTGCCAAGTGTGCCTTGACTTTGGCGGACGCCCGTGGCTGGTATGGGATGCCGAGTTCAAGCGCGAGAAGGTGGGAGATATGCCGACGGAAATGTTCCTGCATTTCTTCAAGTCCTTGAGCGATGCTGCCCGGATGAATCTTAATGTAAAAGCCGAAGGACAGAACGAACATCATAAGATAGAGGGCATCTTCAAGGCGTTGGCACGTGCGCTGAAGATGGCGGTGAAGAGGGATATTTATCACTTTGAACTGCCAAGCTCGAAAGGAGTGTTGTAGAATCGTGCAGACAACTGCTGCAAAGTTACTGCATACCTTTTGCAGTGCTGCTGCAAAGCAGTTGCAGTGACGCTGCAAGGCTTTTGCAGAGCCACTGCAGATGTATTGCAGAGCTACTGCAAATGTATTGCAGAGTTTTGCAGTTGTATGTCTCTGATTAATAGATAAGTAGTGTTATGTCACATTTAGCCCCTTTGATAGCTGATTTAGCTCTGATATTGATTTGTGCGGGGATTATGACCCTGCTTTTTAAGAAGTTGAAGCAACCGCTGGTATTAGGATATGTAGTTGCAGGATTCCTTGCCAGCCCTCACATGGCCTATACACCGTCGGTGATGGACACGGCTAATATACAGACCTGGGCGGATATAGGCGTTATCTTCCTGCTGTTTGCACTGGGATTGGAATTCAGCTTCAAGAAGATTGTGAAGGTGGGAGGCGCGGCGATTATTGCTGCGTGTACCATCATCTTTTGTATGATATTGTTGGGTGTGACGGTAGGTACCGGTTTCGGCTGGAAACGGATGGACTGTATCTTTCTGGGCGGTATGATTGCCATGTCATCCACCACTATTATCTATAAGGCGTTTGATGATTTGGGGATGCGCAAGAAACAGTTCACGGGGCTGGTACTCAGTGTGCTTATTCTGGAGGATATTCTTGCCATCGTATTGATGGTGATGCTCTCCACGATGGCAGTCAGCCATAACTTCGAGGGTACGGAGATGCTGGGGAGCATTGCCAAACTGCTGTTCTTCTTGATACTTTGGTTCGTGGTGGGTATTTACCTCATCCCCGGATTGTTGAAGCGGTGCCGGAAGCTGATGAGCGAGGAAACCTTGCTGATAGTCTCTCTCGGACTCTGTTTCGGCATGGTGGTGATGGCTGCACATACGGGGTTCTCGGCTGCTTTCGGTGCCTTCATCATGGGTTCCATTCTTGCCGAAACGGTAGAGGCAGAGAGCATAGAACGGCTGGTGAAGCCGGTCAAGGACTTGTTTGGCGCCATCTTCTTCGTATCGGTCGGCATGATGGTAGACCCAGCCATGATTGTGGAGTATGCGGGACCTATTGTCGTGATTACTTTAGCGGTTATCCTCGGGCAATCCCTTTTCGGGACGCTGGGTGTGCTGCTGGCGGGGCAACCGCTAAAGACAGCCATGCAGTGCGGTTTCAGCTTGACGCAAATCGGTGAGTTTGCCTTTATCATAGCTTCGCTGGGCGTGTCGCTGCATGTCACCAGCCATTTCTTATATCCTATTGTGGTGGCGGTGTCTGTCATCACCACTTTCCTCACTCCTTATATGATTCGTTTGGCAGACCCCGCTTCCAATCTTGTGGATACGCATTTGCCGGAAAAATGGAGAAAGTTCTTGACCCGTTATGCTTCAGGTTCGCAGACGATGAACCATGAAAGTCTGTGGAAGAAACTGATATTTGCACTAGTCAGGATTACGGTTGTATATTCTATCATTTGCGTGGCGGTGATAGCTTTGGCGTTCCGTTTTCTGGTGCCTTTCGTGCACGACAGTCTGCCCGGGGTATGGGGCTCTTTGTTGGCTGCCTTTATCATCATTCTGTGTATAGCTCCGTTTCTGCGTGCTATCATGATTAAAAAGAATCATTCGGAGGAGTTCGTGACTTTATGGAAAGATAACCGTGGAAACCGGGCGCCGTTGGTGGCTACCATTGTACTGCGTCTGCTGCTGGGTGTTTCGTTTGTCATGTTCGTTATAGCCGGTTTATTCAAGATGTCTGTGGGACTGGTATTTGGAGTGGCGGTGTTGCTGGTGACTTTAATGATACTCTCCCGCCAGTTGAAGAAGCAGTCCATCATGATAGAGAGGACATTCTTCCAGAATCTGCGGTACCGCGACATGCGTGCCGAGTATATGGGAGAGAAGAAACCGGAGTATGCGGGGCGTCTGCTGTCGCGCGACCTGCACCTGACGGATTTTGAAATCCCCGGCGAGTCGGCATGGGTGGGCAGGACATTGGCGGAGCTGAATTTCGGAAAGAAATACGGCATCCATGTGGTCTCCATCCTTCGGGGCAAGAAACGGATTAATATTCCCGGAGCGTCTGTCCGCCTTTTCCCGCAGGACAAGATACAAGTGATTGCCACGGACGAGGAACTGAACATCTTCGGCAAGGAGATGGATAAGGTGTCTGCCATGAATACGGATGTGATAGAGAAGAGCGAGATGATTCTACGCCAGTTCTGTGTGGACGGGCAGTCTCCTTTCCTGAACAAGACCCTGAAGGAAGCAGGGATACGCGAGAAGTATCACTGCCTGATTGCCGGTGTGGAGCGGGGAGGGGAGACCCTGCATGCTCCCGACCCGCATGAACCTTTTGTAGAAGGCGATGTGGTATGGGTTGTAGGCGAGAGTGCCGATGTGTACGAATTAGTCAGTCAGAAAGGCGAAGGTTTCGACATGGAGGTGTGACAAAACAAAAAAGCATCTTACTTCTTGATAGTTTTTAGGCACACCTTCATAGTCGTTAATCAGAGCTTGTTTAGTATTTTGTCCATTACCCAGTTAGTCAGAGTGGCGCTTTCACCGTCACAGCCGCAGACTGACTTGCCCAGCAGGTGGTCTACCACTGCCTGTATAAGCGGTTGCTGGACGTAGGTGGGATTTTCGACAATGATTTCCTCACGCCCTCTTTCTGTGTGCAGCGCAATGGGGTCATAGGTGAATACGGAGAAACAAATCATGCCTTTGTCTCCAATGATTTCTATACGGTCTTCGCGGGCGGATTCGTGGGCGACGAAACACCAGGAGCCGCTGCCTACTAGTCCGCTGTCAAACTGGAAACATGCGCTTAGGGTGTCTTCGGCAGGATATAGTCTGCCACGGTTGCTCTTGTAGCCGCTAGCTTCGAGGATACATCCGAAGATTTCCTGCAGCAAGTCTATCTGGTGGGGCGCAAGGTCATAGAAGTATCCTCCGCCGGCAATGTCCGGCTGCACGCGCCACGGCAGGTTTTCCTTGTTATGGTCGAGGTCGCGGGGAGGCTGGGCGAAGCGGATTTGAATGTTGATGATGTTGCCAATATGTCCCTCCTCTACCAGTGACTTTACCTTCAGGAAGTAGGGCAGATAGCGGCGGTAGTACGCAACAAAACATGGAACACCCGTTTCTTTGGAAATGCGGTTGATGCGGCAGCACTCTTCGTAGGTAACAGCCATCGGCTTCTCTATGTAGACCGGTTTACCTGCCTTCATGGACATGATGGCGTACGTAGCATGTGAAGAAGGAGGAGTGGCAATGTACACGGCGTTCACCTCTTCGTCGTCAATCAGCTCCTGGGCATCGTCGTACCATTTAGGAATCCCTCTTTCCTTGGCGTAGGTTTTGGCCTTGTCGCCATTTCGGCTCATGACGGCCACTACTTCGGAGTTCTCTATTTTCTGGAATGCCGGTCCGCTTTTGTATTTGGTCACTTCTCCGCAACCGATGAATCCCCATTTAATTATTCTCTCGCTCATAATCTTTCCCTTATTTTTACTCTTCCTCAAAATCGAATTCAAAGTCGAAATCATCCAGAAATTCCGGTTCTGTAAATTCTTCCAGACTCCGGCGGTCTTTTTTCGTTGGTCTTCCGGTACCTTTGGCACGGTTGACGAAACCGCTAATACGGCTCATCTCCAGCAGTTCATACTGTTCCGGAGTCGTTACATTCTCCATCATTTCGGCAACAAGCTTTGCGCCGACACGCTTTTCGATGGTTTGCAGTACTTTGAAGGAATAGGTGACGGGGGGCTTGCGCACCTGGATGACATCTCCCGGCTTCACCGTACGGGCAGCCTTTGCCAGTGCGCCGTTGATGCTGATGCGCCCTTTTTTGCAGGCTTCGGCGGCTATGGTACGCGTCTTGAAGATGCGCACGGCCCACATCCATTTGTCAATTCTGGCTTCGTTCATTTCTTGTTATATTGATTCATGGTGATATCTATTCCCGCCAGGCAGAAACTTTTGATGATTTCTCCGGCTGTTTCCAATCTCTCGCCCATTGTTTTCCAATCTTCATCGGTAAAATGTCCCAGCACATAGTCAATCTGCCCACCACGGGGAAAGTCATTGCCGATGCCGAAACGCAGGCGTGCATAATTCTGGGTGCCCAGCGTTGATGCAATATGCTTAAGGCCGTTATGTCCCGCATCGCTTCCCTTACCTTTCAGGCGCAGTGTGCCGAAAGGCAGTGCCAGGTCATCTACCACTACCAACACATTCTCCAATGGAATGTTTTCCTTTTGCATCCAGTAGCGTACGGCGTTGCCGCTGAGGTTCATAAAGGTGGAAGGCTTCAGCAGTAACAGTTGGCGTCCCTTGACTGACAGTGTTGTGGTGAAACCATAACGTCCGTCGGTAAAAGTGGCACCCGCTGCTTTGGCCAGAGCATCTACTGCCATGAATCCGATGTTATGGCGGGTTTCGTGATATTCGGGGCCGATATTGCCCAATCCTACAATTAAATATTTCATAGTCAGTGCTTCCTGTTTATGAGGGTGTTAAAACTAGTATTCACCACAGATTACACAGATTTGCACAGATAGACATCTTTGATTATCGGTACATTAAATTCATTCTGTGTTAATCTGTGTAATCTGTGGTGAATTATACACTCTCGTGAGCCGTAAAAAGAACGCGGATTATCGCAACTTTCCGCGGAAATCAGTATGAAATCTGCGTTGGCTGCGTTAATCCGCGTTCCCGAATATTTAGTCTTTCTTGGAAAGAATCGATTAGTTGCCTGCAGCAGCAGCGGCACCTCTTGCAGCACGAGTCAGCTTAACGGCGCATACAACAGCTTCTTTGGCATTCAGCAATTCCAATCCTTCGTATTGCAATTCGCCAACTTTAACAGTCTTACCAAGTCCCAAGTGGGCAACGTTGATAATCAGTCTTTCAGGAATTACGTTATACAAAGCTCTTACTTTCAGCTTACGCATCTGGAGTACCAGCTTACCACCGGCCTTAACACCTTCTGCCAAACCTTCCATCTGTACCGGAACTTCCATAACGATAGGCTTAGCCTCGTCGATTTGATAGAAGTCAACGTGCAGGATAGTATCCTTTACGGGGTGGAATTGGATATCTTTCATGATAGCGTTTACTTTCTTGCCATCAATCACCAAGTCAACTACGTAGATGTGCGGAGTGTAAACCAAGTTACGCAGACCCTCTGCAGGTACAGTGAAGTGAACATTTTCACCTGCACCATAAAGTACGCAAGGTACACCGTTGTTTTTACGAATAGCTTTCAAAGCTCTTGCTTGTTCCGAAGAACGTTCTGCAATAGTTCTTGCAGTTCCTTTTACTTCAATTGATTTCATTTTAAAAAATTTTGTGTTACTCTAAATTAAGTAAATTTTTTGCTTAATTCACCATCACACGATGTGGCTTGCCACACGATGTTGCAAAAAAGCGGTGCAAAAGTACAGCTTCTTTTTGAATTATCAAAAGGTTATAACTTAAAATTCAATGTCTATCTTGATTTCTCCTTCCAATGAAGACGCTTTTTCCTCTTTCGGCAGTTCTTCTTTTCCCGTTTCGGGACTTTCAGCCTCTTCGTCAGTGGTATGTCTTGTATAGCAGCCTTGCTGTTCCTGGATGAAGCCGATGGCTTGCTGAAGTCCGTTCATGAACTTTTCAAAATCCTCTTTGTATAGAAAGATTTTGTGCTTTTCGAAACTTACCTGCGAGTCGTCTCCTTCGCCCATCACAATCTTCTTGCTTTCCGTGATGGCGAGAAACATTTCGTCTTTTCTGTTTTTCTTGACGTCTAAATAGTAGATGCGCTTACCTGCTTTGATGGATTGGGAGAATACAATCTCCTTGTCGTTCATGTCCGCTGCGTTTTTCTTCTTAAAGTCTTCCATATTATAATAGGTCTCAATTTTGATATTATCACCTTAAAACTTGTATCTCGTAGCTTTTAGCTCTTTATCGGGCTCAAAATTGACGATTTTTTTTAAACTGTCAAAAGAAAAAGACCGGATAATCAATATCTGCATTAAAAAATGTGATTTATTTATGTAAACTCATTAAAAATGCCTACTTTTGCGCCTTGTTAAAACACTAGTATTTACTTTAGAATTATGATCAACAGAGTTCTTATTCGTCTTAAGATTATACAGATTGTATATGCTTATTATCAGAATGGCAGTAAAAATTTAGACTCAGCGGAGAAAGAATTGTTCTTTAGCCTTTCAAAGGCATACGACCTCTACAACTACCTGCTGATGCTGATGATAGCTTTGACGAACTACGCACAAAAACGTATTGATGCGGCAAAAGCTAAGCTGGCTCCCACTGCCGAGGAGCTGTATCCCAACATGAAATTTGTGGAAAACAAGTTCATAGCCCAGTTGGAAGTGAACAAACAATTGACGGAATTCATTGCCAACCAAAAGCGCACGTGGGCCAATGATGAAGACTTTGTCAAGGGATTGTATGAGAAAATTGTGGAATCAGATATATATAAGGAATATATGGCTTCTTCGGACAATTCTTACGAATACGACCGTGAATTGTGGAGAAAGCTGTATAAGACTTTTGTCTTCAACAACGAAGCCTTGGACAATGTGCTCGAAGACCAGAGCCTCTACTGGAATGACGACAAGGAGATTGTGGATACTTTCGTACTGAAAACCATCAAGCGCTTTGAAGAGAAGAATGGTGCCAATCAGGAACTTCTACCAGAGTTCAAGGATGAGGAAGACCAGGAATTTGCACGCCGTTTGTTCCGCCGTGCCATCTTGAACTGCGACTATTACCGTCACCTCATCAGCGAGAATACGCGTAATTGGGACTTGGACCGTGTAGCCTTTATGGATGTTGTTATCATGCAGTGTGCCTTGGCCGAAATCTTGAGTTTCCCGAACATTCCGGTGAGTGTTTCGTTGAACGAATATGTCGATATTGCCAAAGTTTACAGCACGGCCAAAAGTGGCAGCTTCGTGAACGGTACATTGGATGGAATAGTTAATCAATTAAAAAAAGAAGGTAAGTTAACGAAAAACTAATACCTTTGTTTAATAATAGAAACCAAAACTGAGTATTTATGAACTTAATGACTGTATTCTTCCTGCAAGCTCCTGTTGCAGGCCCTGCTGGTGGTGGTAGCATGATGTGGATTATGCTGATAGCCATGTTCGTTATTATGTATTTCTTTATGATTCGTCCTCAAAACAAGAAGCAAAAGGAAATCGCAAACTTCCGTAAATCGCTTCAAGTGAATCAGAAAGTAATCACAGCCGGTGGCATCCATGGTGTTATCAAGGAAATCAACGACAATGATGTGGTGCTTGAAATCGCTTCCAACGTTAAGATTCGTATAGACAAGAATTCTATTTTTGCTGCAGCTGCTGATGCGAATAGCAGTCAGGCATCTAAATAATAGAAATGTGAGCCTATGTTTGAACGTAGGAACATACAACGTACATATCTGAAGATATCAAGAGAAGTGAAGGACTTTCTGCTTAGCGATAAAAGCAGAGAGTTCTTCATTTTTTTGTTTTTCTTCTTTGTGGCTGGTGGCTTCTGGCTCTTGCAGACCTTGAACAACGACTATGAGGCGGACTTTTCTATACCGGTGCGGCTGAAGGGAGTGCCCAATAATGTGGTGATTACCTCTGAACCTGCTTCAGAACTCCGTATCAAGGTAAAGGATAAGGGAACGGTACTGCTCAACTATATGTTGGGAAAGAGCTTTTATCCCGTTATTCTCGATTATGCCGATTATAAGGGCGTGGATAATCAAGTAAGGATATATCCCTCGCAGTTTGAAAAGAAAGTGCTGAACCAGCTGAATGCCTCTACCCGCCTGCTTTCCATGAAGCCGGATACATTGGAGTACATCTATTCGACGGGAGCCTCCAAACTGGTGCCGGTGAAGCTGCGCGGCACGCTGAGTGCCGGACGTGAGTATTATCTTTCGGATACGATATTCAGTCCCGATTCCGTATTGGTGTATGCGCCGCAAGGCGTGCTGGATACGATTGCTGTTGCCTATACGCAACCGGTGAAGCTGGAAGATATATCGGATACCTTGAGGCAGCAAGTCCCCCTGCGTATCCAGAAAGGTGTGAAGTTTGTGCCTTCTTCCATTGAGATGATGCTTCCGGTGGATATTTATACGGAAAAGACAGTGGAGGTGCCGTTGCGTGGCGTTAACTTTCCTGCCGACAAGGTGCTGCGCGCTTTCCCTTCCAAGGTGCAGGTCACGTTTCAGGTTGGTCTGAGTCATTTCAGGCAGATTAACGCTGATGATTTTCATATTTACGTGTCCTATGAGGAACTGCTCCGTCTGGGTTCCGACAAGTATACGGTAAAGATTAAGAATCTGCCGAAAGGGGTGAGCCAGGTACGCTTCAATCCGGCACAAGTGGATTTTCTGATAGAGCAAGTTTCTCCTGATTATGGCGATTAAGATAGGTATAACCGGTGGTATCGGTAGCGGAAAGAGTATGGTATCCCGGCTGTTGGAAGTGCTGGGTGTTCCCGTCTATATCTCGGACTTGGAAACGAAAAGGTTGATGGCATCCGATTCATTGATCCGCGAGGAATTGTCAGCTTTGCTTGGTGCGGAAGTGTATGCCGGTGGCACGCTGAACAAGCCTTTGTTGGCGTCTTATCTTTTCGGTAGTCCGGAGCATGCCAAAGAAATCAACTGTATTGTGCATCCTCGTGTAAAGGAGGATTTCAGGCGGTGGACACAATGCCGCACCGCTTTTCCCATTGTCGGTATAGAATCGGCCATTCTGGTCGAAGCGGGGTTTGCGGGTGAAGTGGATGCTATTGTTATGGTCTATGCGCCCGAAGAGGTGCGCATTTTACGTGCCGTCCGGCGGGATGCTTCCTCGCGCGAATTGATAGAAAAGCGTATCCGTAGCCAGATGAATGACGAAGAAAAGCGTAAATATGCAGATTTTGTCATTGTAAATGATGGCGAAACCCCATTGATTCCGCAAGTTTTAGAGCTAATCGGTTCGCTATCTGAAAAAATGCACTATCTGTTACGCAAATAGGCATCTCCTTAACAATAAAAATAAGCAAGCTTATTTTGTATTGTCTTCGGCTTACATTATCTTTGCCCCCCGAAAAAAATAACTACTAATCATCAAAATAGAATATATTATGTTGAAGACTATTTTGTCCATTTCCGGTAAACCGGGATTGTATAAGCTTGTTTCTCAGGGAAAAAATATGTTGATTGTAGAGTCGCTTGCAGACAAGAAGCGTTTCCCTGCCTATGGTAATGAGAAGATTATTTCTTTGGGCGATATCGCCATGTATACAGATACGGAAGATGTTCCTTTGAAGGAAGTGTTTCTTTCCATGAAGAAAAAGGAAAATGGTGCTGCCGTAGTGCTGGATTTGAAGAAAGCTACTGCCGACGATTTGCGTGCTTACCTGGCAGAGGTATTGCCTACCTTCGATCGCGACCGCGTATATCCGTCCGACATCAAGAAATTGATTGTTTGGTATAATTTGCTGGTGGCAAGCGGTATGACGGATTTTGAAGAAACTCCTGCGGCAGAAACGAAGGAGGAAAGCAAGGCCGAGTAATCGGAGAAGGATTGAAATACAAAATAAAAGAGGCGATTCTCAATAGTCGGGAATCGCCTCTTTTATTGGGGGATACGGGTTGCTTTTAATTTCTGAAAACCAGTCCGTCGTCAGTGGTATTGGCATCCACTGTAATAGGCTTGCTGCGGTCTACTTCCTGAGCCAGCAGCTTCTTCGACAAATCGTTCAGCAAATAGTGCTGTATGGCACGTTTCACCGGACGGGCGCCGAATTCAGGGTCATAACCTGCATTGGCAAGGAAGTCTATGGCGGCATTTGTCAGAACAAGTTCCACACCGTTACCGGAAAGCATCTTCTGCACACTCTTGATTTGGAGCACCACAATTTGCTTGATTTCGGGCTCTGTCAGTGGCAGGAACATGATGGTTTCGTCGATACGGTTCAGGAATTCCGGGCGGATGGTCTTTTTCAGCATATTCATCACTTCCTTTTTGGTTTCCTCTACGATTTGCTCCTTATTGCTACTGTTGAGCTTCTCCATCTGGCTTTGGATATAGCCGCTGCCCATGTTGGAGGTCATGATGATAATCGTATTTTTGAAGTTGACCGTACGCCCTTTGTTGTCCGTCAGACGTCCGTCATCCAGCACTTGCAGCAAGATGTTGAATACGTCCGGATGAGCTTTCTCGATTTCGTCGAATAGGACGACAGAATACGGTTTCCGCCTTACGGCTTCTGTCAGTTGTCCGCCTTCATCGTAGCCCACATATCCCGGAGGCGCTCCTACCAGACGGGAAACGCTGTGTTTCTCCTGATACTCGCTCATGTCGATACGGGTCATCATCGTCTCGTCGTCAAAGAGGAACTCCGCCAGCGCCTTTGCTAATTCCGTCTTACCTACACCGGTGGTTCCCAGGAAAAGGAATGAGCCGATAGGACGTTTCGGGTCTTGCAGTCCGGCACGGCTGCGGCGTACGGCATCGGATACGGCCTCGATGGCTTCGTCCTGCCCGATAACCCGCTGGTGCAGTTCCGCCTCCAGATGCAACAGTTTGTCCTTTTCGCTTTGCAGCATCTTGCTTACCGGTATGCCGGTCCAGCGGGATACTACGTCGGCGATGTCTTCAGCGTCCACTTCCTCTTTAATCATGGCCTTGTCACCCTGCATCTCGTGCAGTTTTTGCTGCGTTTCTTCAATCTCCTGGTTCAGCGCTTGCAGTTTGCCGTAACGGATTTCGGCCACCCGGCCATAGTCGCCTTCCCGTTCTGCCTTGTCGGCCTCGAACTTCAGGTTCTCTATTTCCACCTTATTCTGCTGGATTTTGTTGACAAGGGTCTTTTCACTTTGCCATTTCGCCTTGTACGAGTTTTCCTGCTCCTTCAGCTCGGCAAGTTCTTTGCCGATTTGTTCCAGTTTGGGCTTGTCGTTTTCGCGCTTGATGGCTTCACGTTCAATCTCCAGCTGCTTTATCTTACGCGAAATCTCGTCCAGCTCTTCCGGTACGGAATCGACCTCCATACGTAGCTTGGCAGCGGCTTCGTCCATCAGGTCGATAGCCTTGTCCGGCAAGAAACGGTCGGTGATGTAACGGTTGCTCAACTCTACGGCGGCGATGATGGCATCGTCCTTAATCCGTACGTGGTGATGGTTCTCATAACGTTCCTTCAGACCACGCAGAATGGAGATGGTGCTCAGCGTGTCCGGTTCGTTCACCATGACAATCTGGAAGCGGCGCTCCAACGCTTTGTCCTTTTCGAAATACTTCTGATATTCATCGAGGGTAGTGGCCCCGATGCTCCTCAGTTCACCGCGTGCCAAGGCGGGTTTCAAGATGTTGGCGGCATCCATGGCGCCTTCCCCCTTGCCGGCACCCACCAGGGTATGGATTTCATCAATGAAGAGGATGATGTCTCCTTCGGACTTCTTAACTTCGTTGATAACGGCCTTCAGACGTTCTTCAAATTCGCCTTTGTACTTGGCGCCGGCCACCAGTGCACCCATATCCAGGGAGTAGACTTGTTTGTTCTTCAAGTTCTCGGGGACGTCTCCACGCAAGATACGGTGGGCAAGTCCCTCTACGATGGCCGTTTTACCGGTACCCGGTTCACCGATAAGAATCGGGTTGTTCTTGGTACGCCGGCTCAGAATCTGCAGGACACGCCGTATCTCTTCGTCACGGCCGATGACGGGATCCAGTTTGCCGCTGCGGGCTGCTTCGTTCAGATTGATGGCATACTTTTCCAATGACTGGTAAGTGTCTTCGCTGGATTGTGAAGTTACTTTTTCTCCTTTTCGCAGTTCGTTGATGGCTTCCCGCAGTTCGCGTTCCGTCATCCCGGCATCTTTCAGAATGGTGGATGCAGTGCTTTTCACATTCAGCAAAGCCAGCAGTACCGGTTCCAGGGAGACGAATTCATCACCCATTTCCTTGGAATATTGGGTGGCCTTCTGGAACACTTCGTTCGTTTCACGGCTCAGGTATGGCTCTCCGCCGGATACCTTGGGCAGAGAATCAATTTGCTTGTCCAGTACAAGTGCTATCTGCTGACCGTTCATGCCCAGCTTCTGGAAGATGAAGTTGGTGACATTTTCACCTACTTTCATCACGCTTTGAAGTACATGCACGGGCTCGATGGCCTGCTGTCCACGGCTTTGTACCAGGTTCACAGCCTCCTGCACTGCTTCTTGCGCTTTAATGGTAAAGTTGTTAAAGTTCATATTTTGTTCTCCTTTCTATTTTATCAGTTTCATAACACTTGGGAAGGCGCAAAAGATTTGCCATTGGCACATTTCGGACAAATTGTCTGCATATAAAATATGTAAAATGACAAATTGTCTGTAAATCAGTCGTTTTGTTTCTTTCTACTTCTTTAGATAAGAAGTTGGAGCAAAGTTCCTTTTCGTATTAAACTCTATTGGTTAAAGAGAAGGGCAAATAAGGATGTCATGCATGAGATGTGCATCTCATGTAGTACGAGGTGTACATCTCATGTAGTACGAGATGCACATCTCATGTAGTGAGGGCCTATATGTTTTAGTAGCTAAGTCTTCGTGTTCCAGCTCCAAGGTTCCCGTGTTGCGGAGGAAGGATATTCTCTTTCCGCTTCGGAGATATAGATTAATTGTTTGGGATGATACAAGTTATTGATAAATTTGTCGTACTTTTACTGCTTCAAAGTTTTGTGCTTTCTGTGTGGTAGGTTTTTGGAGCTCCGCTTGCAGAGGAGCATTATGTATAATCACGTATTAAAATAGAAGATAATGGAGGATAAGATAAAGTTTCCGGCAAATGTGATATTGATAGATGTTGCATTTCTGAATGAAGTGGTATATGGTGCAAAGAACTTTTTGGAAGGTAAGTTGGGACGGAAGCTACCCGATGTTGACCTGCCGGCATGGTTGAGCTATCTGGCATTGGACGCCGGCTTGAGAGAACAAGAAAATGAGGTGGAAGTGTTGCTGGTGCATACTCCGGCAGCGGACGTGCTGAAGTGTTGTGAACCATCCGATGTGAATAAACTGAATCACCAGGCATGCCGTACGCCGCTGGGCGAATTTGCATTTTCTTCCGTCACCTCTTCCGGTTTAGTCTCTACCGAAGAGTTGTTTCTTGACCTGATGAACCTGGCGCTTGATTCTGCGGATGTGAAGTGTTTGATGCTGTTGCCTTTCCATCAGGTATATGGTAATGGAGTGGAGGAGAAGCTGGCGGGTTTCTTCAAAGACAAGAATGAGGAAGAACGGGGCAAAGCTGTGTACTTCATTACGGAGGAACCTCTGAGCCCGGTGTATTGCCGCCTGGAGCCGGTGTTTTATTCTTTGGCGCATGCTTTCGGCATCAAGTCTGACGAGTTATAAGATATAAGAAGTATATGAGTGATTTCCGTTTAAAAGTGTTTCAGTCTGTTGCCAAGAACTTGAGTTTTACAAAGGCTTCGCAAGAGTTGTTTGTAAGTCAGCCGGCTATAACCAAGCATATCCAGGAGCTGGAGGCCACTTATCAGACGAGGCTTTTCGACCGGCAGGGAAGTAAAATCAGTTTGACCGAGTCAGGCCGGCTGCTTTTGGAGCATTGCGAACGGATATTGGAGGACTATAAACGGCTGGAATATGAAATGCACTTGTTACATAACGAATATATTGGAGAACTCAAGTTGGGAGCCAGCACTACCATTGCGCAGTATGTGCTTCCTCCGTTGCTGGGCAGTTTTATCGGCAAGTTTCCGCAGGTCAACTTGTCCTTGCTCAATGGAAATTCCCGGGAAATAGAAGCCGCTTTGCAGGAACACCGCATTGACTTGGGATTGGTGGAAGGGGTTTTCCGCCTTCCCAATCTGAAGTATACTACTTTTCTTGAGGATGAACTGGTAGCGGTAGTCCATTCCAAAAGCCGTTTACAATTGCCCGAAGAGATTACTCCCCAGGATTTGCCCGCTATTCCTTTAGTGCTTCGTGAGCGCGGTTCGGGTACGCTGGACGTGATAGAACGCTCACTCCAGAAGCACGGCGTCAAGCTTTCCTCACTCCATGTACTGATGTATCTGGGTAGTACCGAAAGCATCAAGCTCTTTCTTGAAAACTCCGATTGCATGGGAATCGTGTCTATCCGTTCCATCTGCAAGGAACTGGCGGCAGGCACTTTCCGCGTGGTCGAGATAAAGGATATGCCCATGCTTCGCGACTTCTGCTTTGTCCAGTTGCAAGGGCAGGAAGGAGGGTTGTCACAAGCCTTTATGAACTATATGTTTATGTCCCGATAACAATAAGTTATAGTCTATAAGTAGAAACGATTGGCGGGTGTACTAAAATAGAACTACCTTTGCATCCGGAAAATTAAGGAATAAACATTAGTAATAATAGTAAAATAAACAGTATGGCTTCAAATCGAGTTTTGGCTAAAAGCATTAATATGCCTTTTCTTCAAAGTAATAATAAATTTATTTATGTATCTCTTCTGGTTGTCCTCTCCTTCTTTCTGCTGCTGGATTATGTGCCCGGTATGCATGCCTATTCGGCATGGGTCACTCCGCCGTTGGCGTTGTTCTTGGGGTTGGCCTTTGCGTTGCTGTGTGGGCAGGCACATCCGAAGTTCAATAAGAAGACTTCAAAGTACCTGTTGCAATACTCTGTTGTAGGGTTAGGATTTGGAATGAATCTGCAGGCTTCTCTGGCTTCGGGCAAGGAAGGAATGGAGTTCACGATTATTTCTGTAGTGGGGACATTGCTCATCGGCTGGCTCATAGGACGTAAGTTCCTGAAAGTGGACCGTGACACTTCCTATCTTATCAGTTCCGGTACGGCTATCTGCGGAGGCAGTGCCATTGCGGCTGTGGGGCCGGTGTTGAAGGCAAAGGATAGCGAGATGTCTGTGGCATTGGGCACCATTTTTATATTGAATGCCATTGCATTGTTTGTTTTTCCGATGATAGGCCACGCTTTGAACATGAGCCAGCATGAGTTCGGCACATGGGCGGCCATTGCCATACATGATACGAGTTCGGTAGTGGGGGCAGGTGCCGCATATGGCGAGGAGGCCCTGAAGGTGGCAACGACTATAAAGCTGACACGTGCCTTATGGATTATTCCTTTGGCTCTGGTAACTTCGTTCATCTTTAAGAGTAAGGGACAGAAAATCAGTATTCCCTGGTTCATCTTCTTCTTTGTGCTGGCTATGATTTTCAATACTTATGTGCTGGGCACTACCGAAACGGGTGCCATGATTGGGGAGGGAATCAATTCTTTGGCTCGCAAGACGCTGACTATCACTCTGTTCTTTATCGGTGCCTCTCTGTCACGTGATGTACTGAAGGCAGTAGGCATCAAGCCCTTGATACAAGGCACCTTGTTGTGGATAGTGATTAGTGTGAGCACGTTGGCATATATCTACTTGTTCTGATTGCATCGGTCCGGCAGTTCTTGAAGTATAACTTCCGGTGGAAGAAGTCGGTAGGATTTTTGCAACGTATTTCTTTCCTCATTGGATATATAGACGAATACACATCTCGGGATAACCGGGGTGTGTATTTCTTTTAATATCCTTCCCCATTGACGCCGGACCGGAGCAAGTGGAAGCCAGGTTATGATACCTTTTGCTTCCAGCATTGCTTTTGTCCTCGGTTCGGCGTGCTGACCAGTTAATACAATGTTCCAGAAATGTGGTTCTTTCAGCTGTTTTTTTATATCTTGAGAAGTCATAGTTAGTTCACTTTTTTGATGATAAAGTCGAAAGAGGTGAAGAATTGAGGGTGCTTACCGATAGATATGGGAAGGATAATGGTAATGGAGGAATTCCTTCCTTTCCGAATATCTTTCTTGTTGTATATTTGAGAGTTATTTGCCGTATAAGTTGTCACACCAATCTTTTGGCTTGTTTCTGCCTGGCTTTTTATAATTGCAAAGGGAGTTTCCGCTTCTGCCAGTATGGGGTATTTGACTTCTGAGCTTCTTCCATCCACAATGAATTGCATATTTTTCCAGTTTATTCGGATATCTTCTGAAGAGTTGTTGCAAATTATAATTTCCCATTGGGAGTCGTTTGGAATAAACTTATAAGCAACCCCATCTTTTGTATACTCTAATTTTCCTTTTTGGTTCTCCAGCCATTTAAAGGATACTTGGCATCCCGCATCAACGTATTGTGCAGATAAAGTGGTTGGAAATAGGAGAAACAGCAAAATGGCCAGCTTATTTTTCTTCTTATATTTCCGGTAGTCATTGTATATCCATAGCATAATAAAAATAATGCCGATAGGGATGGCTATGAGAATACATGTCAGTAAATTCATGATAGCAGATATTATTTGTTTGTTTATATGAATATGTTGCAAAAGTATCATAAAATATTTGATAAAACAAACGAATTATGAATAAAAAGAACGATACATACAGACAAATTGGTATTGGTGTTCCTTATAATATGAATGATTAATTTGTACCTTCATATAAATGGAAAAAAGTAATATATACATCGGAGAGATAATCAAGAACGTGATGCTTGAACAGCAGGTTACCAAGGCGGAACTTGCACGAAGACTGAAAGTTAAGCCTCAAAGTGTAGACTATATGCTTACGAGAAAAAGTATTGATACGGATACGTTGTATAATGTCTCACGTGCCTTGAACTACGATTTTGCTTTGTTGTATTCCATTCATAAGGAACAGATAAATTATGATACGTTAGAGCAGGAATACAGACTCTCCACAGCGAAGGTGTTGGTGGAGCTTGAGCTGAAGCCTGAAGACATTGCAAAATTGAATCTTAAAAAGCGGATTGCTGATGTCTTGAAATAAACGCACTCTTGGGCTGGTGCTATTGGTGTTTTCATTTTTTTTCCATTTTTTCTTCCTGGCCGTGTAACAAAATCCTTTCCTCCTACGTCTGAAGGGTATAAACAGGAATCTACTATTGATAAATAGCCCATGGACGCTGAAAGTTTTAAAAAAGAGTTTCTGCCATATCATCGCAAGTTGTACTGCATAGCTTATAGACTATTGGAGAATGCTGCCGATGCTGAAGATTTGGTGCAGGAAGCTTATCTGAAGTTGTGGGACAAGCGGGAAGGACTGGCCATTATCAGTAATCCGGAAGCATTCAGCGTTACTCTGGTGAAAAATATGTGCTTTGATTTGCTTCGTTCGGGAAAGTATACTTTGAGCAGACAGAGTGTGGAGTTGGCCGAAGTGCATAATATGTCTCAAGCAGATAACTTTGAAGTGAGGGATGAAGCGCAGCAGGTAAGGCACATCATTGCCCATCTGCCGGTGCAACAGCAGAAAATAGTAACGTTGCGTGATGTCAAGGGATGTTCTTATGAAGAGATAGAGCAGGTCACGGGATTGAATGCTACCAATGTCCGTGTACTGTTGTCCCGGGCAAGAAAAAAGATACGTGAGGAATTTAATAAATGGAGTAACTATGACAGTCGAGGAAATTGAAAGGCTGCTCGCCGAATTTTATGAAGGGAATACCAACGAGCAGGAAGAAGAGTTGTTGAAGGAAGCTTTCAGAACCGAAGAAGTGCCCGAGCACTTGCAGAAGGACAAGAAACTCTTTCTCAGCTTTTTTCCCGGGAAAGTGGTGGATAATGTTCCCGCCGGATTGGAGGATAAACTGAGCCGGATGATTGATGAAAAGGCTGAAGAGGAACAACGTTTTTTCCACCGGAACAAGGCCAAACGTAATTGGCGCTGGATAGGAGGTATTGCTGCCACCATTCTGGTTCTTGTAGGTGTAGGTTATGGCATTACGAACATGGGAGAGGATATGCGTCCTCCTACACCTCAGGACACTTTCTCTGATCCGGAAGCTGCTTATAAGGCATTGCAGGCCACTTTAATCGAGGTGTCTGCGAATCTGAACAAGGGAATTGAGCAGATAGAGGAAACGCGGATAGACGTAACGAAGGTGAACCAGGAAGTAAGAAAAGAAATTCAACAATAATCTGATATGAAAACAATGAAAATTATTTTGGCAGGTGTACTGCTGATGTTGCCTTTGCTTTGCCAGGCACAGAAGAACCTATTCAACAAGTATGGAGATATGAAAGGCGTGTCGTCCGTCTACATATCCAAGGCAATGATAGAAACGAATCCCAACTTGTTTACTAAAGATGTTTATATTGGGAAAGTGTCCGGACAGTTGAACTCTGTGCAGGTACTTTCTACAATGGATAATAATGTAAAGAAAGAAATGCGTAAGGATCTTCGTTCTTTGGTGCAGTCTTCCAGATATGAATTGCTGATGAAGCAGAAGGGAACAGTCTCCAGTTCTGAATTCTACATGAGCCGTAAAGGGGAAAAGGTGAAGGAGCTGATTATGATTGTAGATGGTGCAGCCACTCTGAAATTTGTTTATTTGGAAGGTGATATGACTTTGAAGGATATACAGAATATCATGATGTATCAGAATACCAGCTGGAATGGGAACAATGTGAATATACAGCTTCCGGATATAAACTGGGCGGAGATAGAGAAGCTGAAGAACCGCGATTGGCTTGGAGAATTGAAGCATTCGCAAGAACTGGCATTGAAAGGGCTGGAAAATGTAGCTAAACTGAAAGACAACAAGTATCTGAAAGAACAAATGGATACCGATACATGGAAACGTTTTGAAAAAAGCATGGAGGCTTTGGAAGAACGTTTGGAAAAAATGGAATAGGAAGCGGTAACCTTTTTAGGGAAACTTGCCAATAGAATGTTTTGTTTTTCTATTGGCAAGTTTTTTTGTTATTTGTCTTTTCTCAATTCTGCAAAGATAAGCCCTTCCAGCTCTTCTGCCAGTTCCGGATTGTCAAGGATGACCTGCTTGGCGGCGTCGCGTCCCTGGGCAATTTTCGTCTCGTTATAGCTGAACCATGAACCGCTTTTCTTGATGATGCCAAGCTCTGCACCCAAGTCAATGATTTCGCCTGCACGGGAGATGCCTTCACCGAACATGATGTCGAATTCCGCTCTACGGAAAGGAGGAGCTACCTTGTTCTTCACAACTTTCACTTTGGTCTGCTTGCCGATTACTTCATCGCCGTTCTTGATGGCTTGGCTTCCACGGATGTCAAGACGTACGGAGGCATAGAACTTCAGTGCATTACCGCCGGTAGTTGTTTCGGGATTGCCGAACATGACACCGATTTTTTCGCGCAACTGGTTGATGAAGATACAAGTGGTGCGTGTTTTGCTGACAGCTGCCGTCAGTTTACGCAAGGCTTGTGACATGAGTCGGGCTTGCAGACCTACTTTGTTGTCACCCATATCGCCTTCAATTTCAGCTTTCGGGGTTAAGGCAGCCACAGAGTCCACTACAATGATGTCAATAGCGGAGGAACGGATCAGTTGCTCTGCGATTTCCAGTGCTTGTTCGCCATTGTCCGGCTGTGATATCAGCAGATTGTCCACATCCACACCCAGTTTTGCTGCATAGAAGCGGTCGAAAGCATGTTCTGCATCAATGAATGCGGCAATGCCTCCTGCCTTTTGCGCTTCAGCGATGGCATGAATGGCAAGGGTTGTCTTACCGGAAGATTCCGGGCCGTAAATCTCGATGATACGTCCGCGGGGATATCCTCCCACGCCAAGAGCCACATTGAGGCCGATGGAACCTGTGGGAATAACTTCTACTTGTTCGACGCTTTCGTCGCCCATTTTCATGATAGAGCCTTTACCAAAGCTCTTTTCTATCTTGTCCATGGCAGCCTGCAAGGCTTTCAGTTTTTCGCCCGATGCCAGATTGCTGCCATTTTCAAAATTCAGTTCGTCTTTTTTTGCCACGTTGTTAATGTTTAATGATTATAAAATTTGTGCCGCATGGTCTTTGGTCTTCACTTCTTTCGGAGTGATGATACGCTCTACAATACCTTCTTCATTAATGATGAAAGTTGTGCGGAACGTTCCCATATATTTGCGGCCATACATGCTTTTTTCGCCCCATACTCCGAATTGTTCTACCAGCTTCTTGTCGGTGTCTGCAATCAGGGTAAAAGGCAGATTGTTTTTCTCAATAAATTTCTGGTGTGACTTTTCGCTGTCCACACTGACGCCGATGACTTCATAACCGGCTTTGCGCAGGTCGGCATAATTATCCCGCAGGTTGCAGGCTTGTGCCGTGCAGCCGGATGTCATGTCTTTGGGGTAGAAGTAAAGTACAATCTTCTTTCCCTTATAGTCGCTCAAGCGGATTTCTACACCTTTTTCGTTGATACCCAATACTTCGGGTGCTTTATCTCCTATATTCACTTTGTTAATGTTTAATGATTAGTGGATAATGATTAATGTTTAATCATTAATTTCAAACTTCCAAGTCTCCGTCGATAATCTCATGCCAAGGCAGGCCTTGTTTGTTGAGCTGTTCCATGAATGGGTCCGGATTGAATTCTTCAACATTCCATACACCCGGTTTTTTCCACAATCCCTTGAGGAACATCATGGCACCAATCATGGCGGGCACACCGGTGGTATAGCTTACGCCCTGCATACCGGTTTCCTTGTAGGCCTCCTGGTGGCTACAGTTGTTATATACATAGTAGGTACGCTCTTTGCCATCCTTTAGTCCGCGGATGCGGCAACCGATGGATGTTTCGCCTTCGTAGTTTTCGCCCAGGTCTTGCGGGTTGGGGAGGACGGCTTTCAGGAATTGCAGCGGAACAATCTTCATGCCGTTATATTCCACTTCGTCTATGCGTGCCATGCCGATGTTCTGGATAACGCGCAGGTGGGTTAGATACTCTTGTCCAAACGTCATCCAGAAGCGTGCACGCTTGATGGTGGGGAAATTCTTCACCAGAGACTCCAGTTCTTCGTGATAAAGCAGGTAGGAGTCGCGCGGACCGATGTTCGGATAAGTCAGGTCTTTGTGGATTTCCAGCGGCTTGGTTGTCACCCATTCTCCGTTTTCATAATAGCGGCCGTTCTGTGTAATCTCACGGATATTGATTTCCGGATTGAAGTTGGTGGCGAATGCTTTATGATGATTTCCGGCATTGCAGTCTACGATGTCCAGATATTGTATTTCGTCAAAATGATGTTTGGCGGCGTATGCAGTATAGATGCCGCTCACTCCCGGGTCGAAACCGCAACCGAGGATGGCGGTCAGTCCGGCATCTTCGAAGCGTTTCTTATAGGCCCATTGCCAACTGTATTCAAAGTGGGCAACATCTTTCGGCTCATAATTGGCGGTATCCAGATAGTTGACTCCACTTTGCAGACAAGCCTCCATGATGGTGAGGTCTTGGTAGGGGAGGGCTACGTTGATGACGATTTCGGGTTTGAAACTATTGAAGAGTGCTACCAGTTCGTCCACGCTGTCGGCATCTACCTGGGCGGTTTTGATGTTCGGGTTACCGATTGCCTTGACAACAGCGTCACATTTGGACTTGGTGCGGCTGGCTATCATGATTTCTGTAAACACATCAGGATTTTGAGCCACTTTGTGCGCAACAACGGTACCTACACCGCCTGCACCGATAATAAGAACTTTACCCATTTCTTTGTACTATATTATTATATTAGGTTTATAAAAAATACGGAGAGCAAATATAAGGGTTAATTCTTAGATAAACATTAAAATCCTGCTAAATACTTTGGGGCAAATGCTTCAAATATTAAACAAATTACTTGCATTTGGGTTATTTTCTATATATTTGCCCCTTGAATAAATTAACTTAAACAACGAATAACAATGAAAAAAGTATTTGTTTCCCTATGCATGGCAAGCGTGTTGATGGGCTTGTCTTCTTGTGCATCAACCAAAAATGCTGCAACTCTTTCTTCCATCAGCGGTGAGTGGAATATTATTGAAGTGAATGGTACTGCCGTAGTCCCTGCTCCGGGTCAGGAATTTCCCTATATCGGTTTTGACACAAAGACTGGAAAAGTATTTGGCAACAGTGGTTGCAACCGTATGATGGGTTCGTTTGACGTGAATGCCAAGCCCGGCACGATTGACCTTGGCGCTTTGGCAAGTACCCGTATGGCTTGTCCGGATATGACTGTAGAAAATAATGTGTTGTCGGCTTTGAACAAAGTGAAAAAGTATAAGAAGCTGGGAAAGGAAAATATAGCTTTATGCGGTGCTTCCAATCGTCCCATAGTCGTGTTGCAGAAGAAAGAATCCGTTTCCAAGTTGTCTGATTTGGAAGGAAAGTGGATAATTAGTGAGGCTGCGGGCGAGGCTATTCCCGACGGAATGGAGAAGCAGCCGTTCATTGAATTTAATATTGCAGAAAAGCGCTTGCACGGCAATGCGGGTTGCAATCTGATTAACGGCGCTTTCCAGGTTGATGATGAAAACCCGTCGGCAATCTCTTTCCCGCAAGTTATCAGTACCATGATGGCATGCCCTGATATGGAGGTGGAAGGCCGTGTGCTGAAAGCCTTGAATTCCGTTCAGTCTTTTGGCAAGCTGGCAGGCGGAGGCATCGGGCTGTACGATGCTGACAATAACCTGGTGATGGTGTTGGTGAAGAACTGACAAGATAGGTTGAAATAAAAAAGGCTCTTACAGAAATAATCTGCTAAGAGCCTTTTTTGCATCTTGACATAAAAAGGTCTTTTACTTTTTCTTTAATCCTGCGCGTATCCGGCTCAGGGATTGCGGAGTGATGTAGAGATAAGAAGCCAGATACTTGAGCGGTACATCCTGCAGCAGTTCCGGATTCTCTTCCATCAGCGTCATGTACCTTTCTTTGGCAGTGGGAGGGGTGCCGTAGGCTACTGTGGAACTGTCTACCGACAGAATTTCCCGCTCAAAGATTCTTCTGCCGAAGTTGGCCATGTCTATGGAATGCGAAAAAAGGGCTTCCAGCTCAGGCTTACTGATACAATAGGCGATGCTTTCATTCACCGATTCGATGTTGATGAGGGAAACCTCGCTGTCCACATATCCCCACGATGAGAAAGCTGTGTCGCCCGGTGCGGCGAACCAAAGGGAGTTTTCCGTGCCGTCTGTCAGGTAGTAGGCGCGCCAGATGCCTTTCTTCAAAAGATAGAAGTTGCTGTTCCTTTCCCCTTCGCTGATAATGAGTTCTCCCTTGCTGAAACGAACTTCTGCCATGTGTGACAGAAGTTCGTGCAAAGTGTTTTCCGGTAGTTTATACTTCTTGCAGAATTTCTTTATCATAGTTTCCATGCTGCAAAGATAGTGTAAACCGAAGACAGGACTTTTATGCTTGCATGAAAAAGTTATGTTGGGGTGCAGCCCATCTTGTCTAAAGATACGGATTTTTCTTTATGTTCCTTTTTCCCGGATATGTAAATCACGAGGATAAAGAGGGTTGTCAGCATTTCTGCAAGAGGAGTGGCAAGCCAGATTCCCCGGTCTCCCAATAGCAGGGGCAGTCCGAAAAAGCAGGCTGTCAGCAGGATAAAACCACGCAGCAGGGTGATAACTGTGGCGTATTTGGCACGCTCCACACTCTGGAAATAGCCGATGGATACGATGTTGACGGCAAAGAACACGAAGCCGGTGGCATACAAAGGCAACCCTTTTACCGCTATGTCATAAGCCGGATAACTGCGGTCTATGAACATACCGACAATTTCAGGACTGCAGAATATTGTGACCAGGGCAAAACATACACCGCAGCCTATGGCCGTTTTCAGTGCCAGCAAGTAGGCGCGGCAGACACGTTGGCTCTCGTTCAGGCCGTAGTTATAACTGATAATCGGCTGCGCCGACTGCGCAATGGCATTATATACCATAAATATAATAGGAAAGAAATAGCAGGCAATGCTGAATGCCGCCACTCCGTCTTCCTTCAAATAATGGATGAACACCTGGTTGCCGACAAACATCATGCAGGCAATCGCCACCTCGCACAAGAAGGCGGAGGAACCCAATCGGCACATATAGCCAATGTTGCGGCGCATCAGTTGCATGCTTTTCCGGCTCATCTTAATGGGGTGGAAGCGCAGTGCGCACCGGCGGCGCATCAGATAGAATACTATCATCAATGCACCTACCGTGGTACCTATGGCACTTGCCAGTGCAGCACCGAACATTCCCCAGCCAAAGGGGAAGATGAACAGATAATCCAATAGGATGTTCAGAACGGCAGCCACCACATTGCACATCATGGCGAAGTTGGGCGAACCGTCCAGCCTCAGAAAAAACATACCCGAATTGAGCAATGCCGTGAACAGAGAGAAAGGCACAAACCAAAGCATGTATTCCACAGCCAATGGCGTGAGCCGTTCAGACCCTCCGAGCAGCTTTACCACCTGCGGGGCAAATGAACAGAATAGGGTGGAGGTGCACATCAGCAACAAGGAAGATATGACTACCGACTGCGTGATATTGATGCGTGCCACCTTGACCTTTCCGTGTGACAGATGAATGGAGGCTACCACAGAGGCGCCGACGCCGAACATAAGTCCCACACCCGTAGAAAACAACCATAGCGGTGCCACAATGTTGACCGCCGCCAAAGCATCACTGCCGATTCCTTTTCCGACAAAGATGCCGTCGGTGATAACGAATAGTGCGGAGAAAATCATCCCCAGTACAGTAGGGAGCAATAGTTTGCGGAACAATGTCTTGATGTCCGTGTTCTTGAAGTCGATACTGTCTCTCATCTTTTCCATACTCATCTTATTTATTTCTTTAATATGTGAAAACCAATCATTTCCGTTGCTACGATTAAGCCCAATGTTAACTAATCCTTAATCGTTCCACCATGGTGGAACGATATTTCCCTCGTGGTGGAATGATATTTTCTCCACGGTGGAACAATATTTTCTCCATGGAGGAACGGTTAAAGGTATGCAAGGGAAATGATTAATGTTGTTCATGTTTTATCATCTCTGATTCGGGCGACAAAAGTAGAGCTTTTGAATGGAATGGAAATTAACAAATGGTAATTTCCGACAGAAAAAATGATTTTAATTCTGCCAAACTGACAGATAAACTGCCACAAGTATAAATCTGCGGCTGCTCTGAACAATTTGGCACAACGTTTGTCTTTTTATTGGCGTCTGCCACTGAGGCGGACGTCGAAACAGAATAATAACAAATAAAAAAATAACGATCATGGGAAAAATTATTGGTATTGACTTAGGAACAACAAACTCTTGCGTTGCAGTATTCGAAGGTAACGAACCTGTAGTAATTGCAAACAGTGAAGGCAAGCGCACCACTCCTTCAGTAGTAGCATTTGTTGATGGTGGCGAACGTAAAATCGGTGATCCTGCCAAGCGTCAGGCTATCACGAACCCCACCCGTACGGTTTTCTCCATCAAACGTTTCATGGGCGAAAACTGGGACCAGGTACAGAAAGAAATCGGCCGTATGCCTTATAAAGTAGTAAAGGGTGACAACAATACTCCGCGTGTAGACATCGACGGACGTCTCTATACCCCGCAGGAAATCTCTGCAATGATTCTGCAGAAGATGAAAAAGACTGCCGAGGATTATCTGGGACAAGAAGTGACAGAAGCTGTAATTACCGTCCCCGCATACTTCTCAGACTCCCAACGCCAGGCTACGAAGGAAGCCGGTCAGATTGCAGGTCTTGAAGTGAAGCGTATTGTGAACGAGCCGACTGCCGCAGCTCTTGCTTACGGTATTGACAAGTCTCACAAGGACATGAAGGTTGCCGTATTCGACCTTGGTGGTGGTACATTCGATATCTCTATCCTCGAATTCGGTGGCGGTGTGTTCGAAGTATTGTCAACCAACGGTGACACTCACCTGGGTGGTGATGATTTCGACCAGGTAATCATCGACTGGCTGGTTCAGGAGTTCAAGAACGACGAAGGTGCCGACCTGACTCAAGACCCGATGGCTATGCAACGTCTGAAGGAAGCTGCTGAAAAGGCTAAGATTGAACTGTCCTCTTCTACAAGCACTGAAATCAACTTGCCGTACATCATGCCGGTAGGCGGTGTGCCCAAGCACTTGGTGAAGACGTTGACCCGTGCCAAGTTCGAGGCTCTGGCTCACAACTTGATTCAAGCTTGTTTGGAACCTTGTAAGAAGGCTATGAGCGATGCTGGTCTGAACAATGCGGACATCGATGAAGTAATCCTTGTAGGTGGTTCTTCACGTATCCCGGCTGTACAGAAGTTGGTAGAAGACTTCTTCGGTAAAGTTCCTTCCAAGGGTGTGAATCCGGATGAGGTAGTAGCCGTAGGTGCTGCCGTGCAGGGTGCCGTTTTGACGGACGAAATTAAGGGCGTTGTGTTGCTGGATGTTACTCCGCTGTCTATGGGTATCGAGACTATGGGTGGTGTGATGACGAAGCTGATTGATGCCAACACTACCATCCCCTGCAAGAAGAGCGAGACATTCTCTACTGCTGCCGACAACCAGACGGAGGTTACCATCCATGTATTGCAGGGTGAGCGTCCGATGGCTGCACAGAACAAGTCAATCGGCCAGTTCAACCTGACAGGTATTGCTCCGGCACGTCGCGGTATTCCTCAGATTGAGGTGACATTCGATATCGACGCCAACGGTATCTTGAAGGTGTCTGCCAAAGATAAGGCTACCGGTAAGGAACAGGCTATCCGTATCGAAGCTTCCAGCGGTTTGAGCAAGGAAGAAATCGAAAAGATGAAAGCCGAAGCCGAAGCCAATGCCGAAGCAGATAAGAAAGAGCGTGAGAAAGTAGACAAGTTGAACCAGGCCGACTCTATGATTTTCCAAACCGAAAATCAGTTGAAGGAACTCGGCGACAAGCTCCCTGCCGACAAGAAGGCTCCGATTGAAGCTGCTTTGCAGAAGCTGAAAGATGCCCATAAGGCTCAAGACCTGGCTACCGTAGATTCTGCCATGGCCGAACTGAATACGGCATTCCAGGCTGCAAGTGCTGAAATGTATGCCCAGAGCGGTGCTCAGGGTGGTGCACAGGCTGGTCCTGATATGAATGCAGGTCAACAAGGCGGTGCTCAGGATAATACAAAGCATGGCGATAATGTGCAGGATGCTGATTTTGAGGAAGTGAAATAAGTATCGGTAAACAACGATAACTAAAGATAGAAAAGTAGGGTATAGCTCAATGAGTTACACCCTACTTTATTTTTAACACTTTCTGATAGATTTGCTTGTTTCTCGAATCTTTATTGTATATTTGTACCATATTTGTGCCGCGATAAAAAAGTAGGAAATCTGCGACAAAATATAAACGGGTTGAATACAAACAAGTAAAAATCAGCATTATGCCAGCAGCAAAGTTTGAAATAAAACGGAAATGCCAAGTGTGCGGTCAGGAGTTTATTGCCAAGACCATAGAATCGTGGTATTGCTCCAAACGCTGTTCCAACATTGCGTATAAGCGCAGGAAAGACGAAGAGAAGCGGAATCAGCGATTGGAAGAAATTGTAAAGAGCATCCCGAAGCACCAAGATTACATCAAGGTGTCGGAAGCCTATGCCCTGTTCGGCATCAGTAAAGATACGCTGTATCGTCTGATACATAAAGGGACTATTTCGCACATAAATCTTGGAACTAACCAAATCCGTGTCAGCAAAGAAGAACTGCTGAAACTCTATCCGCTACGAAAGAAAGCTCTGACAAAACCCAAACCCGTTGCAAAACTATATAGCTTGGAGCCTAAAGACTGTTATACTATCGGCGAAATATCCAAGAAGTTTCATTTAGAAGACAGTACGGTCTATCTACATATCCGTAAATACTCTATCCCTACCCGGCAGATAGGTAACTTCGTTTATGTGCCCAAGAAAGAAATTGATAACCTATATACAGGAATGAAGCAATGAAGAAAGCGTTGGCCAATACACGAGTTTCAGTAAAACTCCGCAAATCGGAATACCGCGAGGAATGGTATCTGTATGTTGAAGCTTATCCGATTTTCCAAGCAGACAAACCCACTCCCCAAAGAGTGCGTGAATATCTGAACCGTACTATAACCACTCCCATATGGGATAAGTCGCGGAATGCCCGAACCGACAAAGACGGCAAGACCACTTATAAGCCAAAGCGTGACTTGAACGGCATCATCCAATGCAAATCTCAATTAGACCAAGAATCGTGTATCTATGCCGACAAGGTGAGGAGCCTGCGCCAAAAGGAATACGATAACGCTTCGCTTTATTCTGAAACGGATGCAGAACAGGCAGAGCAGCTAGAGCGTTCACGTTGCAACTTCATAGACTACTTCGACCATGTGCAACGGTTACGCCACGCCCATAGCTCCGATTCCATTATCATCAACTGGAAGCGTGTACATGAATTGTTGAAAATCTTTGCGAAAGGAGATACCATCCTTTTCTCACAGATTGACTTGAAGCTGATAGAATCATTCCGTATGTTCCTATTGAACGCCCCACAGGGAGGAGGCAAGAAAGGTGTCATCTCGCAAAATACGGCATCCACTTATTTCTCCATATTCAAGGCTGCATTGAAGCAGGCTTTCATTGACGGCTATTTAACGGTTGATATTGGGGCAAAGATCAAGGGTATTCAAGGCCAAGAAAGCCGTAGGGAATACTTGACCATTAAAGAACTGAACCGTTTGGCTCAAACTCCATGCGACCCGTTGTTGAAGCGTGCCGCCCTCTTTTCTGCACTTACCGGGCTTCGTCATTGTGACATTCAAAAGTTGAAGTGGTCAGAGATAGAGGTATTCAATGGTGGTTACCGTTTGAACTTTACTCAGCAAAAGACCAAAGGCGTTGAGTATATGCCTATATCCGAACAAGCATTTCAATTATGTGGTGAAAGGAAGGACGGCGAACAATTAGTTTTTGGTGGACTGCCAGACCCGTCATGGATTAACCGTCCGATAAAGAAATGGGTTGCAGAAGCCGGAATAACGAAGCACATCACCTACCATTGTTTTAGGCACTCGTATGCAACCCTGCAACTCGCCGGAGGAACAGACATTTATACTGTTAGCAAAATGCTTGGTCATACGAATGTCCGTACAACTCAAGTGTATGCAAAGGTTGTTGATGCTAAAAAGGAAGAGGCTACTAAGACGATTAAGCTTGATTTACCGTATTGTTGACTATAATTTTATATTCTAAATCAAATTATTAGGTAAATACGTAAATAGTTTTATGTCACAATAAAATATATTGTTGTTTTTCGAAATAATTTTATATCTTTGAAAGTATAAGACAATAGAGTGTAATTATATGGCAACAAATAAAAACATTAATCGTATCAAAGTAGTTCTCGTAGAAAAGAAGAAAACGAACAAGTGGCTTGCTGACCAAATAGGTAAAGATCAGGCTACAGTGAGCAAATGGTGTACTAACACAACTCAACCCACTCTTGAAACTCTAGTAGAAATTACAAGAATACTTGAAGTTGATATTCGGGAGTTGCTCGTACCTACAGACAATCAGAAAATTATGATGACGATCTTGTAATAACTAAATCTAATAGAATATGGTTAGCAAATCAATAATAGAAAAATTACGTGAGATATATCAATCTTTGCCTAAGGTTGAACTGGTTGACAAGGGTGATGGATGGGTGAACCAGTATGATTTCTTACGTGCTGTTGGAAAAGTAGGTATCAATTATAAGAATCTGGGGTACAATCATTTCTATGAATTTTTAACAGATTCTGGATTGTTTTCATTCTGGACAGATTTCTCGGGAAAAAAAACTACAAGGTATGTAATTGAAAAAGCTAAGCCAAAATCTCACGAAGAGCAAAGAAGACCACAATACAATCGTGCAGCAACCCAATACGTAGATTCCGAGGAGGTCGTTAAAATCAAACGTAGATTGCGTCTTGAGAACAATCAGTTTATTGGTCAGTTTGCGCCTCAAAGAAATGAAGGTTGGTTTACGATAACAGATATCCGTAATACTGATTTTACAAAGATTGAAGATAAGGAACGTGGTATAAAGAATCTGTCTATCTCATTCAGAAGCAACAAGGAGTTCAACCGCTATGCATACTACAAGTTCACTTGGGTATTGCTTGAAACCGATCCTCTCAAGTTCGGTATTGACTTGCATGAGGAAATAACACCAATTTACCCCAAAGACATTGTGAGCAGTCTTTACGAGGGCATTATGCGTTATCCTGCAGGTGCTGCAAAGAAGATTGCTCGTTCGCTTGATACTCTCAAAAAGCAACTTACACAAAGCGGTAAGGAAGTATTCATCTATGAGTTGCTGCAGAATGCTAACGACTATCCTCGTCGTACAAAAATTGATGGTAAGATTCAACCTTTGCCTGTTGATGTAGAGTTCCATATTACCGAGAACTACTTAACATTCGAGCATACAGGTGAATATTTCAATCCGAAGAATATTGCAGCTATTTGTGATATAAATGATGGCGAGAAGTCTGACAATACCGAAGTCATCGGCTACAAAGGTATTGGTTTTAAGACAGTTTTCCTTGACAACGACTATGTTCTCCTAAATACTGGTAATTACACATTCAGGTTCGACAAGTCTGCTACGGATGTAATCAATACACCATGGCAGATATTGCCAATCTGGACGGAACATAATGAGATCGATAATGAAATCAAGTCTGTATTCTGTCAGCATCCTAACGAAGAGTTCAGAGTAAAGTTCGCTCTCCAACCACGAGATAAGGAAATTCTTACCGACGAAGACAGAGATGATAACTACATCGATTTGTTTACCGATGTGTTTGAATCAGAGCGCGTCATATTGTTTATCCCGAACATCAAGAAGGTTAGCATCTTTATTGATGGTCAGGATGAACCGATTGTTCGTGAGAAAGACAATAAAGACTGGTGTGTATCAGATTCTCTTGTAGATGATATTCCTGAGGACATTACAGATAAGATAAACGATGTCTTGGAAAATTCAGACTCTCTTCGTTCGGATGGTTATGAGAAAATACCTGAGAAGTACATGAACTTCCGTAAGACTGCGGTAAAGTTTGCGTGCAAGAAAGCTGAAAGAAAGTTGATGCCAGTTGATGATGCCATGCTTTATTGCTATCTGCCAGCAAAGCGGGCTGATTGGGGCTTCAATTTCCTAATGAACACCGATATGGTGCCCAACGGACAGCGTGATGATATTGAGGATATCGAACTCAATCACGTTATTGCTCGTATTGCAGGTAAACAGTTCTTTTATTGGATCAAGCAGCTTATTGAAAGCAAAAAATACGATCTTGACTCTATCTTTGCACTTATCCCAGACTTTGATGAGTGCAAGAAGAGACGCGTGTATAAGACGTTTATAGAGGAATTCCAGGAAGAATTTGAAAAGCTCATAAAAGAAGAGCCCTTTGTTCCATGCGTGGATAAGGATGGTGAACAAACATTTGAATGCATCGACAATATTATTAACGACATGACTGGCATGACAGCGAACGGAGTCATTTCAGACAAAGACTTCATAATTCTTATGGAGTTGGGTGACTACTCCTTGCCAATTGACGAGTTAAGACAATCGGAGGCATTCATGGATTTCTTGTACAAGCATTCTCCTTCGAGCCTTGGTGTAAAGGTTGATGCTGTTGTAAAGAAATGTGAGGAAACTGATTTCCAGACATGGTTGAAAGTTCCCGAAAACAATACACGATTTATTAGACATTGGTTGAGTGAGGATGAACTAAACGAGTTTGCGAAGAAAAATATATTTATTGGATACGAAGGCGATTTGTTTACAGCAGGAAGTCTCTACTATGATTTTGACACGAATTGTAATGGAATAGGATTCTTGCGTAGATTTGTACCGCATCTTTGCGAGGCATCAAGATCAAATTTTGAGGAAGATGAAAATTGGAAATCATTTGCAGACAAGTATTTCCTGTCTTTCTCTGCTGCGTCTATGATTATAGATTACATTCTATCCAATGAGGATGCTATGGTGTTGCTTAACGTTCCAAGCAATTCTGTTGCATTCTATCGTTATCTTGCAGTAAAGGAAGTTGATTTAAAGGCTAACAAGACAAAGATTCCGTACATTACCGAGGATGGTGGTGCAAGTACCGACTATACCAATTATCACTACTTCTTCAACGAAGAAGCTCATGGCTTAATACGTGAGAAATGGTTGGGCGAGAATGTTATCAACGTACTATCGCATATCTATTTTGACAGCCTGGCTGATGACGAGAAAGATAATATAACTGCAATATTTGCTAACCTTGGATTCAACGAATTTATCAAGGACTCCTTCATCACGATTGTCATAGTTGGCGATACCGATTTCCGAGCAAAAGTAAACGCTGCCATAGAAAACAATTATGCCGCCAACAAAGCATTTGTTGAATATGTGTACGGTTGTGAAGCGCAGTTGAAGGAAAACGTTTTCAAGGATTATGTCTTGCGTTGTGTTGACATCCACAAAAATGAGGTATATCTTTGCAACGATGACGTGCGATACTTCAATCAGGATGCGTATGCTCAGAACAGCACCTATGCTGACAATATCAATCATGCTTGGTTGCAGGATAGCATGATGTATGCTCTATCGAATGATTACTTTGAAGGTCGTGAGAAGGAAGAGGTAAAGAAACTGGAATCGTTCTTGCGTCAGCAGTTTGGCGTTAAGACCTTCACAGACAAGTCGTTCTTCACAGATGTTGTAATCAAGAACAAGGCGGTTATCTATGCCAGTCTTGTTGACGAGGCAACTATGCTCACATTCTTGGAATACCTGAAGCGTGACGCAGACAGACTCTTTGATGATACTATGAGTTTCAACGACATCAAGGATATGCCTTTACTTGCCTATGACGGAACCATAGTAAGAGCAAGGGAACTGAATATCCAGTATATCGAATACAACGAGGACGCAAAGATTCTGTGCGAGAAAGCATGGTGTCCGAAGATGTATGTTGTGCTCTCACAGAAATATACCGATGATTTCTCTCAGGATATGCGTCAGCTGTTCAAGATTGTGAAGTTTGACATCAATACCACAACTGACATTCTTGCTCAGAACGCAAACTTGCGTCAATCGGTTAATGTTATAAACAATAACGTTGATTTCTGGCGATGGGTAAAGGTAAACCAGAAGCAAATTGCATCTGTTGATAAGTTTAAGACTATTCCGTTGCTTGACAATAACAACGCGCTTATCAATTGTGTATCGCTTTACATTTCTGACACCTATCAGCAAGAACAAATTGAGGCGCTGGTAACTAAGTATGTAAAGGAGGCGCAGTTTGTGTCTTCGTCTTACATCGAAACCGCCAATGAGAACGAGAAGTCAGAGTGGATGAAATTGTTCAGGAAACTCGGTCTTAAGTCCGATAACAAGGATATTCTTTTCTCAGACATCTTGCCTAAGCTTTCAACTATTGAAGCAGAGTCTTTGGATTCTGTTGTAGCGATGATGACCAAGCACCTTAAAGACCTGAAGGATAAATGGGCAGAAAGGAAATACCAAATTATGCAGTTGAGAGTTCGCACTCAATATGCTGGTTATAAGACTCTTGATCAGGTAATAATCGTCAATGTGGATGAGGATTCTGTATCTGAACCATTCAAGTACATCACTCTTGCCAACGAGGTTCATCCCGATATTCTAAAGGCAAATAAGGACTTGCTTCATGCTATCTCTGAAGAGTACGGTAATCGCAATCTCATTACCACAAAGCAAATGTGGATTGACGCAAAGGTTAAGGATTATCTTGCAAAGTTTACTGCCGATGAGAATAGCGTTGCAGACATTCACATTCAGTTTGTACGTGAAGTAGCCAAGATACAGAGTGAGTATGACATAAATGACACACTTCGTAAGCAGATAAAGTATCTGGTCAAGTCGAATGAAACGACATACAAGTTTGCTCATGAGTTGACACTTGGAACAGAATATTCTCCAACGTGCGACTTTGAGGCAAATGGTGTGTCTGAATTGTCGTATCTTTCAGACACTTACATCTTCGAAGGCAACAAGGATATCATCAAACAATATTTCAAGGCGGAGAACGTGCATCAGAATATGACGCGAGAGGACTTGAAGTATCTCGCAAACCGCACATTTGCTTGTTATTTCTGGTCGAAATGTTTCTCTCGTCGCTTGGTCGAATATGAATCCTGGGTAGAAGATGGATGTTTCAATAACCGCGTGTGCATACCAACAGAGAATTCTGTTCAAAAGCCGGAGTTGTTGTATACACCTCACATAGCTGGTTATGCTGTTCGTGCCAAGGTACCTCAATGGCAAGAGAAGGTTCCTTGCAAAGCTATTGTTGACTCTATTGACAATCGTGATGCTCGTGAATTATTTGAGAAGATCAACTTCTGTAAAGCTCTCTCTTTTGAAGATTGCCTTTATTACCTTGCTCGTGTTACGCATCCAAGAGAGGAAGAAACTAATTTCCGCAGTATAGTGATTAATTGGATGCTGTCTTCGCCTATTCAAGATGAGACTTTGGTTGACAACTATCGTAAAACGCCAACTGCAGAATGGCGTAATGGTAAGGGGCAGAAGAAGCATATTACGGAACTTTATGCTATCCATCCAGATGCGACACAGGAAAGGAATATCTTCCGTGGCGATGAGTTTGTTATGCAGACAAGTGCTTTCCCTTATGATACAGATTCGTTTGTCAAGGTCTGCAACATGCTGAAGATAAAATGTCTGACAAGTTCTGATTTTGTGGCAACACCTATAGGCAAACAAGATGAAACAGCTGATATGGTTGCCATACTCAGACCTCGTCTGCTTATCTTGTCGGCTATCGAGAACCCAGATCGATTCCAAGAACTCTACGAACGCTATAATACAAAGCTGTCGCAGTATCATTTTGTTGTATGTGAAAAGATAGACCTCGGTTATGACACTATACATAATGATGTGGAGCGTATCTATAACGATGACAACCACCTTTATTATGTAAGCTCATGGAAGCATAATCGTACCTTTACAAAGTTCTGTAGTAGATTGAAGCGACTGGTAGGTTTTGACGTGTATGATAATGTATGTGAAGACGTTCTTGATGATAGCGTTTCTGTAGAAGCGTGCATCGAAAAGTATTGCTCTTCACTTGCATACGATGAAAAGTTCCGCGCTTATCTCAGATCGTTGGATTTGACCATCAACGTTGAGCCAGAGGAAGAAGAACCTATCGAAACAGAAAACGATTACTATAGCAATGCTACGAATGAACCAACAGATTCTGCTACTGAAGCAACTACAGAGACATCAACAGAAAATCAGCATATTGACGATACGAAAACTATTCGCGAGGATGACAAGCCTGGTGCACCAAATAAAGATGTAACGTCAAGAACTGTTAACGAACTTGAAGTTGGGGAAGAATCAGAGACATCACCAAAAGAACCTATTCAAACCGCATCGCAGCAGTCAACTTCTGACTCTCGTCCACAACAGCAGTCGCAACAAACTGAATCACTAGTTGGTCAAGCAACGTCATCTACAGCAGAGGAAGAGTCAGAAGATGACCTTGGTCAGTATGACACATATGAACAGGTTGATGAAGAGGATATTGAAGACTACGATGACACAGATGAAACAGACGATGTAGAAGCTGACGTTGATGAAGATGTTGACACAACGGATAATGCCAGCACAACGTCTTCTAATACTCATATGTCTAACACGTCTCACGCTTCATCAAACAAGCCTCATAAGGATTATGATCCTGACAGTAATGGGTACATGGGATCTGTTGATAAGGACAAGAATTATCAACCTGTTGGTGACAGACCTTACAAACCTCGTACACGTAAGCATCCGAAGATTTTCACCAAAAAGGAATTAGAACGCCTTCGCTCACATGGAACGCCTCTTGAACTGGAATCATTACCACCAACGAGGGAGGAAATAGACCTCTTAGCTCAATGTAACATCAAGCCAGAGCAGATTGCCGACACCAACTATCTTGCTCAGTTGCGTCTGTACCAGAACCTCAGAAATGAGATGTACGCAGAGCCTGAGGAAACAATGGAAGAGTTCGTGCGTAATGCGAGTGATGTAACTGTACACAAACTTAAAGATGGCAGATACATTCATGCTTGTAGTGCTGCTCGTGGCGTGATGTATGTTTCTCCTTCTGTATGGAATAAGATGGTTGATGACAAGTGGAAGATTTGCGTTTATCTTGATGGACAGGGCAAGAACTTCCATTACATTAACAACGCCGAGGAATTCCTGAAACTCGTAGAAAAAGACGATGTTGTTATCAAGATTACCGGCAAGGAGAAGGTTGATGTAGTAAGGGCTCTTTATACAGGCATACTTGAAGATGCCAAAGGTACTGCATATACCTTGATTCGTGTGGCTGCTCGTACAAATATGGATGCCGTATTCGCTCACTATGTTGGTGCTATGGCAGAAGCGGAAGATGGTAACGATGATTACAACGATAACGACTATTGATTATGATTGACAATATCAAACTTGCAAACTATAAGTCATTCTTTGCTGACCAAGTGAAAGAGGCTATCGACGAGCAACAAAAGATCAATCGCTCGCAGATGCGGAACTTATTTAAGACAGGTGAATTATCGCTTGCTTATGTTGATTCCATTCAGCATGAGACAGGCATGATTATCCTCAAATGCCCTCGTCGTATGGCTCCACGCTTGAAAGTTCTGAAGGGCGTGTGCATAATTAAGAAAGGTGCTAAGCAAGCATTAGGTGAACACGTTACGGAGTGGATCTGCCGTTGGGATGAGTTCGTTGACAATAAGGATTTTCATTCTCCTGGTTCTGACATGACTCCAATGTACTATGTTCATACTGGTGATTCCAACTATGACTATGTTGCATGCTCTGGATTCAGTTTTAAGTTGTACGATATCTTGTCAAAGGCGTTGGTTGATGGCAAAAGTCTTTCACTTATCGTCCATAATCCATTTCCTCCTGTAGAGTATTTCCGCAACCTTGCCAGCTATATGGATGCATTCTCTTCAAACGATGAATTGAACCTTGAACCGACTATAGATTATGAGGAATGGACACCCGAGGAACTCGCATTTGATGAACAGAAGCCAACAGGCATTTCTGACACAATCATAGACACGCTCGCTAATGAACATTGTTGTATCGTACAAGGTCCTCCGGGAACTGGTAAGAGTTACACCATCGCTTCTGTGATTTCATCGTATCTTGATGCTGGCAAAACCGTCTGCGTCACCACCATGGCGAACAAGGGTCTTATCGAGTTGATAAAGCAGAAGCCTTTGCAGAAGTATGGAGGATGTAAATTAAACTGTGTCAGCAAGGAATAAAGTATTAACTTT